>JAFEBZ010000077.1 GCA_018242405.1 Pseudomonadota bacterium
AGCAGTGCCTCTGGCATCATCTGGCACGGCTCCTGCTCATGGATGGGCGATACCCGATTTATCCCTACCATCCCCAGGAATCCATCGCAAATGAACAAACTTTCCCTGCTCGCTGTCGCCCTGCTCGCTTCCGCCGCCGTGCCGGCCATGGCCGCCACCAACCCGGTGACCACCAGCTTCAATGTCACGCTGACCGTCCAGAAGGCCTGCACGGTCACCACGCCCAGCGCACTGGCATTCGGTACCCACGATTACACCGAATCCACCAACATCGACAACACCACGAACATCTCGGTGAAGTGCACCAAGAACACCAGCTACAACGTCGGCATCGACGCCGGCGGCGGTGGCGGCACCGTGTCCACCCGCACCATGAAGGGCACCGGCGCCAATACCGATACGGTTGCCTATGCGCTGTACCGCGACAGCGCCCGTACCCAGAACTGGGGCGTGACCACGGGTGCCGGCGGCGACACCTACGTCGGCACCGGCAACAACAATGCACAGACGATCCCGGTATACGGCCGCGTGCTGCCGGCATCGCTCAACGTGACTCCGGACAATTACTCGGACACCGTCAACGTCACGGTCACCTACTGATCAATCCATGATCTCCCTCCGCGCCCTCCAAGCTTGCCTGCTGGCCTGTGCACTGTTCGCGGCGTCGCCCTCACGGGCGTCGTCGTTGCAGGTGGCACCGACCGGGCTTGCGTTGGCGGCCAACCAGAACGCCGACGTGCTGACGCTCACCAACAGCGGCAGCGAAGCGATGCGGGCGCAGGTGCGGGTGTTCCACTGGACACAACGCGACGGCAAGGACGTGCTGGAACCGACGCGCGACATCGTGGCCACGCCGGCCATGTTGTCGATCGCACCGGGCACCAGCCAGCTGGTGCGTGTGGTGCGGCTGACGTCACCCGGGGCCACGGAAGGCAGTTACCGGGTGATCGTCAGCGAATTGCCGCCGCCGAAGAAGCAGGATGCCAAGGTTGGCCTGCAATTCGCGCTGGAATATTCGTTGCCGGTGTTCCTGTTGCCGCCCGCTACAGCGCAGGCCGGCGGATATGCATTGCATGCCCGCCGCGCCGGCAACACGCTTGAAGTCAGCAACAGCGGACGCATGCACGCGCGACTGTCCACGGTGTCCCAGGTCGGCGCAGACGGCAGGAAGACGACGTTGTTCCCCGGACTGCTCGGTTATGTCCTGCCCGGGCAGACCATGCGCTGGACCCTGCCACCCGCCAAGGATTCGGGCACCAGCGCCTTCGAGGCGGTGATCAACGATGACAACGCCGCCAGTCCGTTGCCGAATTCGACGACGCCCTGACCTGCTGGCCGCGGCGCTGGCCTGTTGCCTGTTTCCGGCCATCGCGATGGCGGATGGGGTCGTTGCCGCCGATCCGGCCACGGCAAACAACGAGGTCTACCTCGAAGTTTCGCTGAATCAGACACAGAAGCCATCGCTGTTCCGCTTCGTCGTGCGCGATGGCCATCTCTACGCCAGTCCCGCGACCCTGCGCGAACTTGGATTGCAGGTTGCCGACGTGCACGCGGACCTGCTGCCGGTCGAACACGACGGCATCGTCGTTGCCTACGATGTCGCCGGCCAACGGGCGACGATCACCGCGCCGTTGTCGCAGATGGTGCTCGCCACCACCCGCCTCGATGCCCGCGCCACGGCCGACACGCCATCAGCGACGCCGCTTGGCATGTTCCTCAGCTACGACGCCGATGCCATTCGCAGTGGCAATGGCGGCAACGTGGTGATCGCGCCGGCACTGAAGATCTTCGGGCTTGGCCGCGCAACCCTGCAAACCAATGGCATCGTCCAGTCCAGTTCGACCGGCGATGGCTGGCATACCCGCGCGATACGCCTCGACACCAGCGCACGCTGGACGTTCCCGGATCGCGCGCTGGAAGTCGTCGTCGGCGACACCCTGACCGATGGCCCGGACTGGAGCCGGCAAACGCGAATGGGCGGCGTGCGCGTCGGCACCAACTACCACTCGTTGCAACCGTATCGCGTGCTGGCGCCCGGCCCGGTGTTCAACGGTGAAAGCGCGGTGCCCTCCAATGTCGAGCTGTACGTCAACGGCATCAAGCAATACGAAGGCCAGGCGCCGGTTGGCCGCTTCGTCGTCAATGGCACGCCATCGATGGAAGGACTCGGCAACGCGCAACTCGTGGTGACCGATGCCTTCGGTCGCAGCCGCAGCATCGACATCCCGTTCTACGGCACGCAACGCCTGCTTGCACCCGGGCTCGACGACTGGTCGGTCGCGCTTGGACGCGTGCGCCTCGACTACGGTGCGAAATCGTCGCATTACGCACCCGACACCGCGCTCGATGCCAGTTGGAGGCGCGGCATCAATCCATATTTCACCGGCGAGGCGCATCTCGAAGCCAGCCGCGGATTGCGCGAAGGCGGTCTCGGCGGCGCGTGGTTGCTGGGACGCGCCGGCGTGGTGCACGCGGCATGGGCCGGCAGTGATGCAGGCGCGTTGCGTGGATCGCAGACGGCATGGGGTTATCAGTGGTCGAATGGGCGTTTCAGCTTCGCGTTCGACAGCCTGCGCACGCATGGCGATTACCGTGACCTCGCCGCCGTGGAGTCCGGCTTCCTGCCGCCGCGCGTATCCGAAAGCGCGAATGCCGGCGTGTCGCTGGCAACACTCGGCAGCTTCAACCTCACCTATGCGCATCTGCAGTACGTGCAACAACCCGCCAGTCGACTGCTCGGCCTGTACTGGAGCCGATCGATGGGAAGCCACTGGTTCGTCAACGCCGGCGGCAGCATCGATCTCGACCATCACGACCAGCGCAGCTTTTCACTGGGTCTCACCGTGTTGCTGGACAACCAGCGCCAGGGCCGCGCGTCGGTGCAGCGTTCGCAGGCGCAGACCATCAGCGAAATGGACATGGCGAAGATGGCGCGCGTGAACGGCGATATCGGCTGGCGACTGCAGGCGCGCCACGACGATACTGGCGGCAACGGCGGGCTTGCCGAAGCGACCTGGCTGACCGAGGCGGTGCAGCTGACGGGCGGTGTCGCGCAGGACGGCGGCGATCGCCAATACCACCTCGCCGCAAGCGGCAGCGTGCTGTGGATGGGCCACAGCCTGTTCGCATCGCGCCAGGTCACCGATGGTTTTGCGCTGGTCGATACCGGCTACCCGAACGTGCCGGTCAAGCTCGAAAACCGTCCCTACGGCACCACCAACCGCAGCGGCCAGATCATCCTGACGCCGCTGTTCCCGTTCCAGCAGAACCATGTATCGATCGATCCGAGCGGACTGCCGGCCAACGTGCGCGTGCCGGTGCGCGACAAGATCGTGGTCCCCGGTGCCAGCGGCGCGGCAAAAGCGTCGTTCGAGCTTGCGCAGGTGCATGCCGCGATCGTCATCCTCCACGATGCCAAGGGTGAGGCGATTCCGATGGGCAGCACCGTCCATCGCGCCGGCACCAGCGATACCGGCGACGACACCATCGTCGGCTACGATGGCGAGGTGTATCTGGAAAATCTGTCTGCAAGCAACGCGCTGGAGATCGATGCCCCGAATGGTCGTTGCACTGCACGTTTCGGTTATGCCGCGCACGATGCCGACATCCCGCGCATCGGACCGGTGACCTGCATCGCGGAGACTGCGAAATGAACCTGCGATCGTTCCTGTTGTGGTGCGTGTTCGCCGTATCCGCGGTGGCGGCGCCCTCCGCGTTCGCGACTACGACCTGCACGGCTTCGGCGCCCGACATCGTCGTCAGCGGCTACGACGGCACCTCGCAGCAATCGGGGAATACCAATATCACGGTGACGTGCTCCACCGATGCCGGTCCGCTGTTGGGCAACAGCACCGTCTATGTCAACCTTTGCCTCTATATTGGCAACACGCCGCGCAAGCTGGTCAATGGCGGCAACACACTGATCTACGATCTCTACACCGCAGCCGGAGGGGTCTGGCAAGGGCCTACAGCGTCCCCGCCTGCACAACAGCAGGTGACGCTCAGCTATACATTGCCGACTCTCTTCTCCAGCGGCACGTACAGCGCCACCGCCAATGTGCAGGTATCGGCGCGGATTCCCTCCCAATCCGGCCTCGCTGCAGGCACCTACACGCAATCCTTCGCTGGCACGGCGACCAGTGGCGATTACCGCGTCAGCGATCCCGGCAGCGGCTTCGTGGGAAATTCCACATCCATGCCCACGAGCTGCAAGGTCGGCGGCAACGACGGAAAGACCGGCACCCCGAATTTCCCCTTCACCGTCACCGCCAACATCGCCGCACGTTGCGTGATCAAGACCGCGACCGATCTCGCCTTCGGCACGGTGCCGGGACTGATGACGGCACCGCAGGACCAGACATCGCTGGTAATCCTCAACTGCACCAGTCCGACCGCGTGGAATGCCGGATTGAACAATGGCACGAACGCCAGCGGCACCCAGCGGCGCATGAGCGACGGCGCGGGCAATTATGTGAACTACGAGTTGTATCGCGACAGCGGGCGATCTTCGCGGTGGGGAAACACCATCGGCACCGATACCGCAGCCGGTACCGGCACCGGGCAGGACCAGACCGTCACCGTCTATGGCCGCGTTCCGACGCAGACGGCGACACCTGGAAACTACAGCGACACCATCCAGGTCACCGTCACCTACTGATTCCCTCGCTGCGCGGTCAGCGATTCCGCCATTCCGGTAGAATCCCCGCATTCCCCCGACGCATCCCGGAGCGCCCATGACCGCCCTCGCCCATCGCCGTGTCCTGCTGAAACTCTCGGGCGAGGCGCTGATGGGAGACGAGGATTACGGCATCGATCCCAAGGTGCTGGTGCGTCTCGCGGGTGAGGTGAAGGACGCCCATGACGCCGGCGCCGAAGTCGCCCTGGTGATCGGCGGCGGCAACATCTTCCGCGGCGCGGGGCTGGCCGCCAGCGGCATGGATCGCGTCACCGGCGATCACATGGGCATGCTGGCGACGGTGATCAACGCGCTGGCGATGCAGGACGCGCTCGAGAAGATGGGCCTGAAGGCGCGGGTGATGAGCGCGATCAAGATCAACGCGGTCGCCGAGGACTACATCCGTCGTCGCGCCGTTCGCCATCTCGAAAAAGGCCGCATCACGATTTTCGCCGCCGGCACCGGCAACCCGTTCTTCACCACCGACTCCGGCGCCGCCTTGCGCGCGATCGAGATCGAGGCCGATCTGCTGCTGAAGGCGACCAAGGTCGACGGCATCTACGATCGTGATCCCAAGAAGCACGCCGACGCCGTGCGCTACGACCGCCTCAGCTATGACGAGGTGATCGCCCGCAACCTGCAGGTGATGGATACCGCCGCGTTCGCGCTGGCCCGCGACAGCAAATTGCCGATGCGCGTGTTCGACATCGACGAACCCGGCGCCCTGCTGCGCATCCTCAACGGCGAAGCGATCGGAACGCTGGTTGCCGCGTAAACGAGCGATCTTCTGAAATAGTATCCGCCGCACGCGCCACCGAAAATTGCGCGATGAGCGGACATCACAACCATTCCCATTCCGGCAGCCGGGCCTTCGCCTGGATCACGCTGCTGAATCTCGGATACACCATCGTCGAAGCCTGGTACGGCTTCGCCACCAATTCGCTCGCGTTGTTGTCGGATGCGGTCCACAACTTCGGCGACGTTCTTGGCCTCGGCCTGGCCTGGGGCGCGACCATCCTCGCCCAGCGCCCGCCCAAGGGCCGCCATACCTACGGCTGGCGTCGCGCGACGCTGCTTTCTCCCCTCGCCAATTCGGTGCTGCTGGTGGTGTTCTCCGGCGCGCTCGGCTGGGAGGCGATCCGCCGTTTCAACGCACCACCGACCATTCCGCCGGTGCCGGTGATGGTGGTCGCGGCGATCGGCATCGTGGTGAATCTGGTCGCCGCCGCCTTCGTGCATGGCGGCCACGAAAACGATCTCAATCGTCGTGGCGCCTTCCTGCATCTGGTCGCGGATGCCGCGGTTTCGCTGGCGGCGGTCCTCGCAGGTGCCGGCATCATGCTGTTCGGCTGGAGCTGGCTGGATCCGGTGACCGCGCTGCTGGTGTCGGTCGTGGTGCTGGTCGGCAGCTTCAAGTTGCTGCGCGACAGTTTCGATGCGGCGATGGACGCGGCGCCTGCCCACATCGACCTCGATGAAGTTTCGGCATTCATCCGCGAACAGCCCGGCGTCGTCGCCGTCCACCACCTCCACCTGTGGTCGCTGGGCAGCAACGAAATCGCGTTGACGGCGCATGTCACCCGTCCGCCCGGACAGGACGACAGCGACCACGACGCCTTCATCGACCGTCTCAACCATGCCCTCGACGAGCGTTTCGGCATCAACCACGCCACGCTGCAGCTGGAACACGGCGAGAAATGCGGCCACGACTGCCATGACCGCGTGGCGCATCACGATCACCACGACCACCAGGGACACGTCGGCCACCACGGCCACTGAAGGGCGGGTCGGCGGCACGGCGGCGTTCCCGCCTATAATCCCGGGTCACGTTTTTTGCTGGAGGCCGGGGATGCTGAACGAAATCAAGAAAGACGCACAGGCACGCATGCTCAAGAGCATCGATGCGCTGCGCCACACCCTGACCAAGATTCGCACCGGCCGCGCCACCAGCGCGCTGGTCGATCACATCAAGGTGAACTACTACGGTTCCGACATGCCGTTGGCCCAGGTCGCCAGCGTCGCCGTCACCGATGCACGCTCGCTCACCATCACGCCCTGGGAAAAGCCCATGGTCGCCGCGGTCGAGAAGGCGATCATCAATTCCGACCTCGGCCTGACTCCGACCACCGCAGGCACCGTCATCCGCATCAACATCCCCGCCCTCACCGAGGAGCGCCGCAAGGAGTTGTCGAAGGCAGTGCATGGCGAAGGCGAGGACGCCAAGGTGGCGATCCGCAACATCCGCCGCGACGCCAACCAACAGACCAAGGATCTGCTGAAGGAAAAGAAGATCACCGAGGACGAAGCCGCCCGCCAGGACGACGAAGTCCAGAAGATGACCGACAAGGCCATCAAGGACGTCGATGAGGTCGTCAAGCTGAAAGAACAGGAACTCATGGCTGTTTGATGGGCCTGTTGCGCTTGGTCATGCGGCGTCATCGGAACCACTCGCGCTCGGTCACGTACTTCAGTACGCTCCCTCGTGCTCGGGCTCCTCTTCCTTGCCTGACCTGCGCTCACGACGGCCCTGAGGGTGTTCTGGAAGTGTCCCCTTGAGCGCAAACACTCCCCGGCATATCGCCATCATCATGGACGGCAACGGGCGCTGGGCCGAGCAACGCCGGCGCCCGCGCCTGGTCGGCCATCGTGCCGGCGCCCGCGCGGTCCGCGACACCATCGAGTTCTGCATCGAGCACGGCGTCGAAGCACTGACGCTGTTCGCGTTCTCCAGCGAGAACTGGGGCCGTCCGCAGGAAGAAGTCAGCGGGCTGATGCGGCTGTTCCTGTCGGTGCTCGATCGTGAAGTGGACGAGCTGGCGCGCCGCGGCGTGCGCATCCGCTTCATCGGCGGGGCGGAAGCATTCTCGCCCGACATCCAGAAACGCATGCAGGCGACGGAAGCGCTGACCGCCGCCAATCGCGGCCTGACGCTGGTGATCGCCGCCAATTACGGTGGTCGCCAGGACATCGCGGCCGCCGCCCGTCAATTGGCGATGGACGCGCGCGAAGGCCGCATCGATCCCGCTTCCATCGACGAAACGATTTTCGCCGCCCGCATGGCGCTGGCCGATCTCCCCGCCGTCGATCTCTGCATTCGCACCGGCGGCGACCTGCGCATCAGCAATTTCCTGCTGTGGCAGCTCGCCTACGCCGAACTGTGGTTCACCCCGACGTTGTGGCCGGACATGGATGCAGCGACACTGCAGGCCGCATTCGACGATTTCTCCCGGCGCCAGCGCCGCTTCGGACTCACCGGGGCGCAGGCGTCCCGGCAACAGGCATAACGCATGGCAGCGACCAGAACCCGCATCATTTCCGCCTTCGTGATGGGCCCGTCCGCCATCCTGGCGGTGCTGTTCCTGCCCACCAGCTGGATGGCGGTCGCCGCCGCGCTGCTGTTCCTCGGCGGGCTATGGGAATGGTTCAAGCTCGCCGGCGTCGAAGACAGCCTGTCGCGCCTGCTGCTGGTCGCCCTGCACTTGTTGATGATGGTGGCGTTGGCCTGGGGTTCGCATACGGCGCAAGGCGGCACCTCGGCCCTGTTCGAAGTGGTGATCGTGATCGGCGCGGCCTGGTGGCTGCTCAGCCTGCTGTGGCTGGCCCGCTACGATTTCGGCTCGCACCACGAAAGCTGGTCGCGGGTGGTGAAACTGCTGGCGGGCACGCTGGCGGTGATCCCGGCCTGGTGCGCCCTGCTGGTCCTGCATGGCACGCCGCAGGGCACGGTCGACCACGGCCTGATCCCCAAGGGACATGTCTGGCTGCTGGTCGCACTGATGGTTGTGTGGGCTGCCGATACCGGCGCCTATTTCGCCGGTCGCGCCTTCGGCAAGCACAAGCTGGCGCCGCGCATCAGCCCCAACAAGACCATCGAAGGCCTGCTCGGCGGCCTCCTGCTCGGCGTGATCGTCGGCATGGCGATGGCGAGTTTCACCGGCATCGAACTCACCTCGCTCCCGGCGGTCGCCCTGCTCTGCGCGATCACCGTGCTGATCTCGGCAGTCGGTGATCTCTTCGAAAGCCTGCTCAAGCGCCACGCCGGCGCCAAGGATTCCTCCGACCTGATTCCCGGCCACGGCGGCATCCTCGACCGCGCCGACAGTGTGCTCGCCGCGCTGCCGGTGTTCGCGTTGGTCAAGGGACTGCTCGGGCTGTGAACGCGCCCACCGGCCCCGCCCGGGTCGCGGTGCTCGGCGCGACCGGATCGATCGGCGCATCGACACTCGACGTCATCGCCCGCCATCCGCGGCAGTGGCACGCCAGCGTGCTGGTGGCCGGCAGCCGCGTCGCCGAACTGATCGAACTGTGCCGCCGCCATCGCCCCGAGCACGCGGTCATCGCCGACGAATCGAGCTTCGGCGCCCTGCGCGAC
>JAFEBZ010000078.1 GCA_018242405.1 Pseudomonadota bacterium
CACGCGGGCGCGCTTGTCCTGGGCCAGGATCGCATCCAGCACCGCGTCGGAGATCTGGTCCGCGACCTTGTCGGGATGGCCTTCGGACACCGATTCGGAGGTGAACAGATAATCAGACATCGACTTATATCCTTTTATGCGGATGGAGAGATAGGTTGCGCATGATACACGTTGGCGGGCCCTGCGCACACCCCGCCACCGGGCAATTTAGCGCCGGTTGTGCGATGCCCGCCACGGATGTCACACGGCTGCCACCGGGATGACACGCCGCTGTCGCGGCTGCCGGGGACGCTGCCCGCATCCACAGGGTACGCCCGCCGATGCTGCAACTTGAAGACCGCCTGCAGTCCCGCTTCCCGCGCTGGTTCCATGGCCGGCGCGCGCGGATGGTGCGTCCGTTGCTGCGATCGCTGGCGCGCTGGTCGCGGCTGGACCGAATCGAAGCCTTCCTGAACGCACATGCCGATCTCGACGGCCTGGCCTTCGTTCGTAGCGGCCTCGACTTCCTGCAGGTGCGTTATGCGGTGGATGAAGGCGACCTCGCGCGCATCCCGGCCACGGGGCGGCTGGTGATCGTCGCCAACCATCCTTCCGGCGCGATCGATGCCTTCGCTCTGCTCGATGCCGTCGGCCGCGTGCGTGGCGATGTCCGCATCGTCGCCAACGATTTCCTCACCGCGATCGAACCGATCCGCGACCTGTTGCTTTCGGTGCGCATCCTGGGTGGCCGACCCGACGCCGCTTCGGTGCGCGCGATCGACGCCGCCCTGCAGCGCGAGGAATGCGTGATCGTGTTTCCCGCGGGCGAGGTCTCGCGGATGTCGCCGCGCGGCATTCGTGACGGGCGCTGGCACCGCGGCTTCCTGCGATTTGCGCGCGCTGCCAATGCGCCGGTGTTGCCGATGCATGTGAAGGCGCGCAACTCCGCGCTGTTCTACGGCACCTCGGCGATGTTCAAGCCTGCGGCGACGGCGTTGCTGGCGCGGGAGATGTTCTCGCGACGCAACGGCCAGATCCGCTTGCGCGTCGGCGAGGTGATGGAGATCGCAGCCGATGCCGATGCATCCGCGGTGATGCGCGACGTGCGCCGTGCGGTGTATGCACTGGCGCGACGTCCGATTGATGCCGCGGAGACGACGGAGCTCGCGCAGGAACCGCTGGCGGTCGCGCGATCCCCAGTGGTCATCCGTGATGCGGTGCAGGTGCTGGAATTGCTCGGCAGCACCAGCGACGGCAAGGAGATCCGCATCGGCCGCCTGGAAGCTGGCTCTGCGTTGCTCGACGAAATCGGCCGCCTGCGCGAACTGACCTTCCGCATGGTCGGCGAGGGGACCGGCAAGCGCCTCGACCTCGATCTCTACGACAGCTGGTACGAACACATCGTGTTGTGGGATGCGCAGGCCACGCGCATCGCCGGGGCATATCGCATCGCCCGTGGCGCGCGCGTGCTGGCCGAGCGCGGCTTGCAGGGGCTCTATACCGCCTCGCTATTCGACTATCGCGACGCCGCAATCCCGCATCTTGCGCAAGGCATGGAGCTGGGGCGCAGTTTCGTGGTGCCGGACTACTGGAACAGCCGCAGCCTCGATTACCTGTGGCAGGGCATCGGTGCCTACCTGCAACGCCACCCCGACATCCGCTACCTGTTCGGATCGGTGTCGATCAGCGCCGCGTTGCCGGTGCAGGCGCGTGAACAACTCGTCGCGTATTACTCGCGCTTCTTTGGCGGCCAGTCGAGTCTTGCGACATCGCGCCGCCCGTTTTCATATTTCGCTGCGCCGCCGGAATTCGGCGATCTCGACGGCGACACCGCGTTCCGCGTGCTCAAGAGCAATCTCGACGCACTGGGTGCGCAGGTGCCGGTGCTCTACAAGCAGTACACCGAACTGTGCGAGCCCGGTGGTGCGCGCTTCCTCGCGTTTGGCGTCGATCCCGATTTCAGCAACGCGGTGGACGGCCTGATCGAGGTCGATCTCCACTGCCTGCGCGCGAAGAAACGACAACGCTACCTGGGCGCGGCGGCGCCCGTGGCCGCATGACCGCGATCCGGCAGCGGGCGGTCTTCCTCTCCGACATCCATCTCGGCTCCCGTCACTGTCACGCGGAGGAGCTTGCGAACTTCCTGGGCAACCTGAGTTGCGAGCGCCTCTACCTCGTCGGCGACATCGTCGACCTGTGGTGGATGGCGCAGCGTCGCGCAGTGTGGGGTCAGGCGCAGCATCGCGTGGTCGAAGCCTTGCACGCATTGCGGCGCGCTGGCACCGAAATCGTCTACATCCCCGGCAATCACGATCGGCCGATCCGCCGGTTCTGCGGACTCGCCCTGCCGGCGATGCGCGTGCGTCGGCGCGCGGTCCATGTCACCGCCGATGGTCGTCGCCTGCTGGTGGTGCACGGCGACGACTACGACGCGGTGACCCACTTTGGTGGCGTGCAGGAACGTTTCGGCGACTGGCTGTACTACCGCATCCTCACCGGCAACCAGTGGCTGAATCGCGCGCGGCGCCGCTTCGGCCTGCGCTACTGGTCGCTGTCGGAATTCCTCAAGCGCCAGAGTGGTGCGACTGAACGTTTCATCGTGCGCTTCATGCACGCTGCGCTCGATGATGCGCGACGACGTGGCCTCGATGGCGTGGTCTGCGGACATATCCATCGTCCGTCGTTGCTGCAGCAGGATGGCCTGGTTTACGCCAACGATGGCGATTGGGTCGAGAACCTGACCGCGCTGGCGGAAGATCGCGACGGCAGCTTGCGCCTGCTTTCGCACACCGGCGAAACGCTGGCGGAATTGCCGCCGCGTCTGCGACTTGTCATGGAAGATGCGTTGCCGAAAGCGGCGTAGCGATCACGCCGCGATGGCGAAACTTTCCCCGGCGATCAGTGCATCAAAATAATCGGCGGTCAGGCGCAACTGGCGGTCGGGGGTTTCCGCGGCATTGACCACGGCACGGAAGGCGGCGTTCTCCGGTCGATCCTTGGCGTACCAACCGAGATGCTTGCGGGCGATGCGCACGCCCGACACTTCTCCGTAGAAATCATGCAACGCGTGGAGGTGACCAAGCAGGATGTCGCGGATTTCCGGCAGTTCCGGTGGCGGCAGCAGTTCGCCCGTGGCGAGGTAATGGCCGATCTCGCGGAAGATCCACGGACGTCCCTGCGCGGCGCGACCGATCATCACCGCATCGACGCCGGTATGGCGCAACACCTCGGCGGCCTTGTGCGGCGAGTCGATGTCGCCGTTGGCGATCACCGGAATCTTCAGCATGGCCTTGATCGCGGCGATGGTGTCGTACTCGGCGGTACCGGTGTATTGCTGGTCACGGGTACGACCATGCACGGCGAGTGCCGCGATGCCGCAGTCCTCGGCGATCCGCGCGATCACTGGTGCGTTGCGATTGTCCGCGTTCCAGCCGGTCCGGATCTTCAGCGTCACCGGGACATCGACTGCGTTCACCACCGTGCTGACGATGTCGGCGACCAGTGATTCATCGCGCATCAGCGCCGAGCCGGCCCAGGCGTTGCAGACCTTCTTGGCCGGGCAGCCCATGTTGATGTCGATGATCTGCGCGCCGTGATCGACGTTGTAACGCGCGGCGTCGGCCATGATCGACGGCACCGTTCCCGCGATCTGCACGCTGATCGGTGCCGGCTCGCCATCGTGGTCCATGCGCGTGCGCGATTTGCTGGTGTTCCAGAAGCGCGGATCGGAGGTCGTCATCTCCGACACGGCCAAGCCCGCGCCCAGCTGTTTGCACAGCTGGCGGAACGGCTTGTCGGTGACCCCGGCCATCGGGGCCAGGATCACCTTCGGGTCAATGCGGTATGGACCGATCTGCATGCGCGCATTGTAAGTGGTGACACGAAAAACCCGGCCGAAGCCGGGTTTTGTGGATGTTGGTGCCGTGCGTTGCCGGGTCAGGCCGTCTCGTCGGTCACCGTGGCATCGGGCGCATTCTTCTTCACCGATTCGATGCCGTTCTCGCGCGAAGCCTCGCTTTCATACATCTCGCTGCTGCCGATCACCTGGCCGTTGCCGGCCAGCAGGTTGAAGAACGGCTTGCCATTGCTGGAGGTCTTGCGCTCGAACTTGCCATCGTCGGCGCTGTTCTTGCGCACCGACTCGATGCCGTTCTTGGCGCCGGCCTTGTCGGCATAGCCCTGGCTGGCGAGGATGACCTGGCCGTTGCCGGCCTTGAGGTTGAACTGGAAATCGCCGTTGCTGCGCTTGCTGATCACGAACTTGCCTGCCATTGCCGGTCTCCCGCGGGTGGTGCCAGCCAATCTACCGACAACGCGTTAGGGCGACGTCACGATGCCGTCAATGCGCGACGCTGAGCGTCGCGCTGCGATCGTGGCGGTAGCGGAACAGCGGCACGAACAGGATCGCCATCGCCAGCGAATACAGGGCAAACGTGACCCAGATGCCGTGCCAGTCCTTGACGCCATCGGCACTGGTGAACCAGCGGTCGATCATCCAGCCACTGATCGAGCTGCCCAGCACGGCGCCGATGCCGTTGGTCATCAGCATGAACAGGCCCTGCGCAGACGCGCGGATGCGCGGGTCGCTTTGCTGCTCGACGAACAGCGAACCGGAGATGTTGAAGAAGTCGAAGGCCATGCCGTAGACGATGCAGCTCATGATGATCATCCACAGGCCCGGACCGGGATTGCCGTAGGCGAACAGGCCGAAGCGCAGGAACCACGCCACCATGCTGATCGTCATCACCGTCTTGATGCCGAAGCGGCGCAGGAAGAACGGGATCGCGAGGATGAACAGCGTTTCCGAGACCTGCGAGATCGACATGATGATCGCCGGGTATTTCACCGCCAGCGAATCGGCATAGGCAGGATTCTTCTCGAATTCGCCGAGGAAGGTGCCGCCGTAGGCATTGGTCAGCTGCAACGCAGCGCCCAGCAGCATCGCGAAGATGAAGAACACCGCCATGTTGCGATCGCGCAGCAGGCGGAACGAAGTGAGACCGAACACGTCCAGCAGCGAACGGTTGTCGGCCTGGGTCATGCGCGGCGGTGCCGGCGGCAGCGTGAACGCATAGAGGCCGAGCAGGAAGGCGGCACCGGCGGCGACGTAGAACTGGCCTGGCGATTTCTCCAATCCGAGCAGGCTGGTGGTCCACAGCGCGGCGATGAAACCGATCGTGCCCCAGACTCGGATCGGCGGGTAATCGCGGATCACGTCCAGGCCTTCTTGCTTGAGCGCGTTGTAGGCCACCGCGATCGCCAGCGAGATGGTCGGCATGTAGCAGAGCATCGTCGCCAGGATCAGCCAGAAGAACTGGTTGGGGTTGGCGGCCTGCGGCAGCAGGCACAGGAAGATGCCGCCGAGGATGTGCAGCATTCCATAGAGCTTTTCGGCGTTGATCCAGCGGTCGGCGACGATGCCCATCAACGAGGGCATGAAGATCGCTGAGATGCCCATGGTCGAGAAGATCGCACCGAAGCTGGTGCCCGACCACGCGCGGTTTTCGAACCAGTAGCGACCGATGGTGATCAGCCACGCCCCCCAGACGAAGAACTGCAGGAAGTTCATCAGGGTGAGGCGCAGCTTCAGGCTCATGGCGTGTCCGGTCTTGGGTTCCCGGGACGGAGATTAGCGCGAAACCGGCCGATCCCGGACTTCTGCCGGCCGGGGCGCCCGTTAAACTGGACGCCTGTCGCAAAGAGAACCGCCATGCAATATCGCCGCCTGGGTTCGACCGGCCTGCAACTTTCGGCGCTGTCGTTCGGTGCGTGGATCACCTTCGGCGACCAGATCGGCCGCAGTGAATCGCGCAACCTGATCGCCGCCGCCTGGGACCACGGCATCAACTTCTTCGACAACGCCGAGGTCTACGCCCATGGTCGCGCCGAGGAAGTGATGGGCGATGTCATCGCCGACCTGCGCCTGCCGCGCGATGGCTACGCGGTGTCGAGCAAGGTCCGCTTCGGCGCGCGCCCCGATCCGCTGCCGATGCAGCGCGGCCTGTCGCGCAAGCACGTCTTCGATGCCTGCCACGCGGCGATGAAGCGGTTGCGCGTCGACTATCTCGATCTTTATTTCTGCCATCGTCCCGATCCCGACACGCCGGTTGCCGAAACCGTCGCGGCGATGGACACGCTGGTGCGCCAGGGCAAGGTGCTCTATTGGGGCACTTCGGAATGGCCGGCGGAGCTGATCGTCGAAGCGCATCGCATCGCGCAGTCCGGTGGCTACACGCCGCCGGCGATGGAACAGCCGGAGTACAACCTGCTGCATCGCCAGCGCGTTGAGCGGGAATATGCGCCGCTGTACGCCGACTACGGCATGGGCACCACGATCTGGTCGCCGCTGGCGTCGGGCATGCTCACCGGGAAATACGCCAATGGCGTGCCGGCCGATTCGCGGCTGGCGCAAAGCGACCACCAATCCCTGCGCCATGAATTGCTGGAAGATCGCGACGGCGGCACCCGCATCGCGCGCTCCAGTGCCTTCGTTGCCATTGCGCGCGAAGCCGGGCTGTTGCCGGCGCAACTCGCCATCGCGTGGTGCCTGCGCAATCCCCATGTCTCGACGGTGATGCTCGGCGCCAGTCGCGTTGAACAACTGCTGCAGAACCTGCCGGCGCTGGACTTGCAGGTGGATGACGCGCTGTGGGCGCGGATCGAAGCGGCGACCGCCATCTGACCGTCGCCACCATCGGCCTATACTCGCCCTACATATATAGGTGAGGGGTGGTTCATGGGTGGGATTCTTGCTGCGGTCGTACTGTTCGCGCTGGTGGTGCTGGTCGCCAAGGCGGTGCGGATGGTGCCCCAGGGCTATGAATGGACGGTGGAGGCGTTCGGCAAGTACACGAACACACTATCGCCGGGCCTGCACTTCCTGATGCCGATCTACCAGGGCGTCGGCCGCAAGGTGAACATGATGGAACAGGTGCTGGAAGTGCCCAGCCAGGACGTGATCACCAAGGACAACGCGGTGGTCAAGGTCGATGGCGTGGTGTTCTTCCAGGTGCTCGATGCCGCCAAGGCCGCATATGAAGTGGCGACGCTCGAGATCGCCATCCTCAACCTGGTGATGACCAACATCCGTACCGCGATCGGTTCGATGGACCTCGACGAATCGCTGTCCAAACGCGACGAGATCAATGCCAAGGTGCTGGTGGCGGTGGATCAGGCAACGCATCCCTGGGGCATCAAGGTCAACCGCATCGAGTTGAAGGACATCGCGCCGCCGCGCGACCTGGTCGAATCGATGGCGCGGCAGATGAAGGCCGAGCGCGAGAAGCGCGCCAACATCCTCGAAGCCGAGGGCCTGCGCCAGGCGGCGATCCTCAAGGCCGAAGGCGAAAAGCAGTCGGTGATCCTCGAAGCCGAAGGCAATCGCGAAGCGGCGTTCCGCGCCGCCGAAGCGCGCGAGCGCCAGGCCGAAGCGGAAGCCAAGGCGACGCAGCTGGTGTCGGACGCGATCTCCTCCGGCAACGTGCAGGCGATCAACTACTTCGTCGCGCAGAAGTACATCGAGGCGTTCAAGTCGCTGGCCGAGGCGCCCAACCAGAAGTTCGTGATGATGCCGATGGAAGCGTCCGGCGTGGTCGGTTCGCTGGCCGGCATCGCCGAGCTGGCCAAGGAAGCATTGGATCGCCAGCCGAGCGCGACCTCGCGTCCGCCGCTGCCGTCGCAGCGGAGCTGACGCCATGCGCATCGAAGTCATGGTCTGGGCCGGACTGGCATTGCTGCTGTTCGCCGCGGAGGCGATGGCGCCGGGTGCCTTCATGCTGTGGCTTGGTCTCGCTGCTGCCGCCACCTTCGTGATCGTGCTGCTGGCGCCGGGCATGACGGTGCTGGCACAGGTGGTCGCGTTCGCGATCCTCAGCGTGGTCGCGATCCTGATCTGGCAGCGCTGGTTCCGTGGCCGCGGCCGCAGCAGTGACCAGCCGAAGCTCAATCGTCGCGCCGAACAGTTGGTGGGACAGGTTGTCGTGCTCGCCGAACCGATCATCGACGGCCAGGGGCGCTTGCAGATCGCCGATGCGTTCTGGACTGTTCGCGGTCCCGATGTTCCCGCCGGTACGCGCGTGCGCATTGCATCGACCGATGGCATGGTGTTGACTGTCGAACCTGCCATGACCGGAGCTGCTGGATGACATCTGAAAGACTTCGCCCCATCCCG
>JAFEBZ010000079.1 GCA_018242405.1 Pseudomonadota bacterium
ATCATTGATGAACAGCGCGACATTCGCGGGATCATCGGTCAACGGCGTCACCGCATAGGCATCGCGTGCGAACGCGACCAGTGCGACCTGGCCATCGGGACGCGCCTTCAACCATTGCTGCAGTTTGGCGCGCATCAACAGCAGACGCGACGGTGCGACGTCCTCAGCCTTGCTCGCTGACGACAGATCGATCGCGATCACCAGCGGTGATTTCAGTTGCTGCAACGGCGCCTCGCTGCGATGCCACGATGGTCCTGCAAGCGCCAACACCACGCATGTCGCCAGCGCCGCCGCCCACAACGGCGACCAGCGTCCGCCCGCGATCGCGCCGCCATCTTCCAGCACATGCGGACGCAACACCGGATCGATCACGCCGGCCCACGGATCGCGACCGTTGCGCAAGCGCCACGCCAGCCATGCAGCCGCCGGAACCGCGAGCAGGCCCCACAACCATTCCGGACGCAACCAGTGCAGCGCCTGGATCATCCGCGTCGCCTCCACGCATTGAGCGCGAATGCCAGCGCGAACAATCCGCACGCTGCCAGCAGCAACGGGAAATAGTGTTCGATGCGCGGGCGCACCGCTTTTCCTTGCGTCTTCACCGGTTCCAGTCGTTCGATCTCGCCGTAGATACCGGACAACGCCTGGGCATCGCGTGCGCGGTAATAGCGGCCGCCGGTCATCTGCGCGACTTTCTGCAAGGTCGCTTCGTCCACTTCATCGTCGCCACCCGGCATCGATACCGGAATGCCGAAGAAACTCTGCTGCGATTCGCCGCCGCCGACACCGATCGTGTAGACGCGCACG
Organism: Pseudomonadota bacterium; assembly: GCA_018242405.1. GTDB lineage: Bacteria > Pseudomonadota > Gammaproteobacteria > Xanthomonadales > Xanthomonadaceae > Solilutibacter. Next base: position 808 of record JAFEBZ010000079.1, read on the forward strand.
CCGGCGATCTGCGCCAGCTCCGCTGCCTTCAGCGGTTCGATCACGCCCGATGTCGCCACGCCATCAGTGAGCAGGATCAATACCCGTTCCTGCGCCGGCACCGCACGCAGGCGCTTCACGCCCAGGGCGATGGCATCGCCCAATGCGGTCGATGTCCCCGGCAATCCGACCACGCTGTCGCGCAATTGCTGGCGCACGGTATCGAGATCGGCGGTGATCGGTGCGAGCACGAAGGCGCGATCTCCGAACACGATCAGGCCGACGCGATCACCGCCGCGACGATCGAGGAAATCGGCGATCACCGCCTTCGCTGCCGTCAGGCGATCGACCGTCGTGTTGCCGAGCGCCATGTCCGGCGTTTCCATGCTGCCGGAAAGATCGACCGCCAGCATCATTCCGCGCCCGCTGTCAGGCGGCAGCACCGCCGGCCCGAGGCTTTGCGGACGCGCCGCAGCCACGCACAACACGCACCACGCCAGCCAGCCCAGCCACGGCGCATGCCGGCGCAACATGCCAGGTGCGCCTTCGCCGACGCGCGCGAGTGCGGCGGCGTCGGGGAATCTCAACGCGACATGTTGCGTGCGCCGTGAAGGCAACAGCATCCACGCCAGCCACGCCAGCGGAATCGCCCACAACATCCACGGCCAGGCCAGCGCCCAGTCATGCGGCCACAGGCGCTGCAGCCATGCCGTCACTGTTGCATCCACTCGACGAAACGACTGCGCGCGATATCGCGCAAGGCGCGCACGTCGGTCGCGTCGACATCGGGACGGAATGCACCTTCCACCAGCACGCGCCCGGCATCGGTGTCGAACACCGGCGTCCGGTAGCCGGAGTCGAGGAAGCGCAACCAGGTCTCGCCCTCGAACGTATCGGCATCGCGCTGCTTGCGACGTGCGGCGCGGCGCAGCAGTTCCGACATCGCCCGCACCTGTGCGGGTGGTGTCGGCGCGGCATCGACCGCATCATCGAACATGGCTTCAAGCCTGCGGATCTGGCGGATCTTGCGCCGGCGCAATACCCACACGGCGATCGCGACCGCGGCGATGATCGCGATCACGATCCACCAGCCCGGCGCCAACGGCCACCACGAAGGCGCGACAGCCTGATGGATGTCGCGCAAGGCGATCTGCGGCGCCTTCACCATCACGCCACCTCCGCTTGCATCGCACGAAAGTCGACCAGCCAATCGCTCGCTGATGCATCGGTCGTGATCGCCTGCGCTTCGCCACCACCATCGCGGATCGTCGCCAATGCCTGTTGCAGCGTTCCCGCAAATGCCTGCTGCCAGCGCTGGTAGGCCGTCGTTCCCGCGAGATCGAGCTCGCTGCGCATGCCCGCGCTGAGAAAGCGCAAGCGACGGCGTGGTGGTGATTGTTCAAAGGCATCGACTGGCAACAGCACGTGCAATTCGATCGCTTTCGCCAGCGCACGCCAGCGCGCGGCATCGATCGCCACGACGCTGGCGGCGTCCGCCAGCACCACCACACGCGATCCCGGACGCACCAGTCGCCGCATCTGGCCCAGAGCGTGGTCGAGGCCGTGCGTGTCATTCGCCGGAGCCGAATACCAGCGCACCAGCGCTTCCAGCACCGGCAACACACCGCGCATGCCGCCCGCGGGCATCCGCGGCGGTTCGCTCGCGCTGCCGCACAAGGCGCCGACGCGATCGCCGTCGTTGAGCGCCGCCCATGCCGCGACCGCACCCAGGCGCGCTGCCTGCACCGACTTGTAGCGCGTGCGCGTCCCGAAATACAGCGCCGGCGCACGATCCACGACGATCCAGCTCGCGCGTTCGCGTTCCGGCTGGAACAGCTTGGTATGCGGTCGCCCGGTCCGCGCGGTGACGCGCCAGTCCATGTGGCGGGCGTCATCGCCAACCGCGTACTCGCGCGATTCCGCGTACTCCATCCCACGGCCGCGCAACGGCGACAGTGCCGGGCCACTCACGCCTTCGCGCGCACGGCGCGGCAGGTGTCGCGCGGACGCTTCGCCACGCCACGCCAGCAGCATCGGCAAGGAAGGAGCGATCGCGTCGTTCATTGCAGCACCGGACTCAGGGCAACGGCACCACGCCCAGCAATGCATCCACCAGACGATCGCCGTTCCAGCCTTCGGCCATCGCCTCGTAACTGGGCAGGATGCGATGGCGCAATACGTCCGGCGCCACCGCGCGCACGTCTTCCGGCGTGGCGTAATCGCGTCCGGACAACCATGCCCGCGCCCGCGCGCAGCGTTCCAGCGCGATCGATCCGCGCGGACTCGCGCCCCAGGCGATGCGCTTCGCCAGGTCGCGGTCGTAACTTGCGGCATCGCGCGACGCCAGCACCAGCTCGACCAGATAACGCTCGAGCGCGGGCGCGACGTGGACATCCAGCACTGCTGCGCGCGCCGCGAACAGATCGTCGAGCGCAATCGGCACCGGTGTTCCAGTCGATTGCCCGAGTATGTCGCCACGTGCCGCTTCACGCGCGATCCGCAGGATCTCGCTTTCGACCTGGGCATCGGGGTAACCGATCCGCACATGCATCAGGAAACGATCGAGCTGTGCTTCCGGCAACGGGAAGGTGCCCTCCTGTTCGATCGGATTCTGCGTCGCCATCACCAGAAACAGCTTCGGCAACAGATACGTCTGGCGCCCGACGGTGACCTGGCGCTCGCCCATCGCCTCCAGCAACGCCGACTGCACTTTCGCCGGCGCGCGATTGATTTCATCGGCCAGCAGCAACGAATGGAAGATCGGTCCCGGCTGGAATTCGAAACGACCGTCCTGTGGTCGCCACACTTCGGTGCCGGTGAGATCGGCGGGCAGCAGGTCCGGGGTGAACTGCACGCGCGCGAACTGGGCATCGAGGCGCGCCGCCAATGCACGGATCGCGGTGGTCTTGGCCAATCCCGGCGCGCCTTCCACCAGCAGGTGGCCATCGGCCAGCAGGGCGATCAGCAGGCGCTCGATCAATCGCGACTGGCCCACCACTTGCCTCGACAGATCGTCCGCGAGCGCACGGAAGGTGGCATGCAGCCGTCCATCAACGACGGCGCGTTGCGGCGCCTGCGTGGGCAACTCGGGAGGCAGGATCTGGTTCATCGGACGATCGCGGGGGAGACGACCCAAGTTTGACCGATCGACCGTTAAATGGTTCCTGACGCCGGGAATGGGGTGTCCCAAATGAAAACGGGAGCCGAAGCTCCCGTTTCCTGTATCACGCGTTGCGCAACGATATCAGTGCATCGTCTGCTTGACGCGGATGATGCGCGGCGTCAGGAACACCAGCAGCTCGGCCTTCTGGTGGCTCTTGCTTTTCTGGCGGAACAGGCTGCCGATGACCGGGATATCGCCGAGGAACGGCACCTTGTTGATGCTGTCGGTGTCCTTGAACTCGTAGACGCCGCCGATCACCACGGTCTGGCCGTTGTCCATCAGCACCGCGGTATCGACCGCGCGCTTGGCGATGATCGGCACCCGGCCGATCGAGGTATCGAGCCAGCTGTCGAGGTCATCCTTGGTCACCTTGACGTTCAGGAAGACGCGATCGTCGTTGGTGATGGTCGGGGTCACTCGCAGTTCCAGCAGCACGTCCTTGAACTGGACCTGCGGCAACGCGATGCCGCCGGTACTGGCAGTCACGGTGACATAGCCGATCTGGCTGCCCTGCTGGATTACCGATTCGCGCTGGTTGGTGGTGAAGATGCGCGGGTTGGCGAGGATCTCGCCACGGCCTTCCGACTGCATCGCCGACAATTCGAGGTCCAGCGAGAAGTTGGCACCGAGGATCGAGTAGCCGATTGACGCTGCCGGGGAGTTGGAAGGCGCCGGGATGTTGAAGTTGAGGCCGGTGCTGCCGCTGGATACGCCGCCGCGGTTTGCTTGCGCGCCGCCAAGCGTGCCACCAACGCCGTATTGATAGCCGTTGTGGTTAAACGTGCCGCCCGAGCCGATGCCGAACTTGGCGCCGAGGTCGCGGGCGAAGGTTTCGGTCGCGATCACGATGCGCGCTTCGATCACCACCTGGTCGACCGGGCGATCGATCTCGTTGATCAGGGAGCGCATCCCGGCAACCTTCTTCGGGATGTCGCTGATCATCAGGGTATTGGTGCGGCCGTCGGCGACGATGCGACCGCGCGGCGACAGGAAGCCGTTGTCATTGTTGTTCTGGCCGCCACCGTTGCCGTTGCCGCCATTGTTGTTGCCGATGCCCTTGGCTTCGGTGATCGCCTTGAAGATCTCGGTGGCGCTGTGATAGTTGATGCGGAAGTATTCCGTCACCAGATCCTGGCGATTCTCGAGCGCGATGCGGGCGTCTTCCTTCTCCTGCTCGCTCTTGGCGATTTCCGCCTGCGGGGCAATCCAGATCACGTTGCCGTCGCGGCGCTTGTCCAGGCCCTTCGACTTGAGGACGACGTCCAGCGCCTTGTCCCACGGCACGTTCTGCAGGCGCAGCGTGATATTGCCCTGCGTGGTGTCGGAGGCAACGATATTCAGGCCGGCGGTTTCGGCGATCAGCTGCAGCACGGTGCGCACCGGCACGTCCTGGAAGTTGAAATTCACCGGGCGCCCGGTGAAGGCCGGGGTGTCTTTGGCCTTGCTCGCCGCAGTCCTCGCAGCTGCCGACACGATCGAATTCATGCCGCCGACCGCTTCGGTGCTGGCCTTGGGCGTGATTTCGACGATGTATTCGCGACCGCGCTGGTAGGCCATCGATTCGAACGGCGCGTGGGTATTCAGCACCAGGCGGTTGCCCGCGGCATCGATGCTGTCGACCGGCGTCGCGAAATCGCTCACGTTCATGAGCTTCTGCAGGTTGGCCGGCACCCGGGCACTGCCGAGATCGATGACCACCGAGTTGCCCTGGTTGCGCAGGTCGGGCATGACGCCATCACCGCTGAAGCCGAGGATCAACTTGCCCGAGCCGTCGTCGCTGCGCTTGAAGTCGACCTTGTCGACCGACAGCGCCTGCACCGATGCCGCCGCGCCGGCGACAGGCCGGTTGGCGACCTGGGCCTGCGCGCAAGTCGCGGCACCCAGCAGTCCTGCGAGGAGCGCAATGCGACCGGCCTGGAGCGCGCCGCTGCATTTCGTGTGGATGAACTGCATGTGCTTTCCCCTAATCAAGGACTGTTGAGTGCGATGGACGCCGGACGCTGCAACCAGCCACCCGCGCCATCGGGCGTCAGTTCGACGATATCGATGCGGTTTTCGGTGACGGTGGTGACCCGTCCTTCCGATTGACCGATGTACATGCCCGGACCGACCCGGTAGGTGACCTTGTCCGGCGTCATCACCAGGCCGACCAGGCCAGTGCCCTTGCCGCCGATGGTACCGACCATCTTCAGCGCATCGAGCGGGTAATGCTCCAGCGGCTGCTTGCGGCGGGCGGAATCGGGGTGCGGGCCGTTGGCACTGATGCCAGCGGCGGCCGACGCCATGTCGAACGGATCACGCAGTCCCTGCGCGTCGTAGTTGAAGGTTTCGAACGGGGTGATCGGCGGCAGCGGTTGCAGCGGCGGACCCGGTTTTGCACGGACGTCTTTCGTCCACTTGGCGAGATCGGAAGGATCGTTCGGCGAATGCTCGACGCTGCGGCCGCAACCGGCCAGCAGGACCGAAGCCGCGAACAGCCAACCCATGCGTGTCAGGCGGGTGCTCATTTGGCACCTCCTGTCGCCGGCTTGGCCGGAACGGGCTTGCCGTCCTTGCCCTTCACCGGCGGCGGCGCGCGTTCGCTCTCGTCGAGGTAGCGATAGGTCTTGACCGTGCCCGCCATCTGCAATCCGGAGTTCCTGTCACGCGGCGTCAGCGCGATGTTGTTCATGGTCATGATCACCACGCGCGGCAACGACGCCACCGAACTCATGAAGGCGCCGAACTGGTGGAAGCCACCGGCGAAACGCAGGTCGATCGGCCGCTCCGCATAGATGTCCTTCTTGATCTCGGGCTGCGGCTTGAACAGTTCGACGCGCAGGCCGCTGGCCAGTGCCGACTGCGAGATGTCGGTGATGACATCGGGCATCTCGGTCTTGCTCGGCAGCTGCCGCAGCATTTCCTGGAGGTCCTTTTCCATCGTCGCCAACTGCTGCTTGAGCGGCTCCAGGTTGGCGGCCTTGCCGGCCTTGTCCTCGAACTGCTGACGAAGCGAAGACTCCGTGCCCTCCAGGCCCTGCAATTCCTCACGCTGGCTGCGGAAGACCAGCAGCCATGCCAGCAGCAGGATCAGCACCGCCACCAGCGAAGCGAAGCCAGCCTGGGCGCCAATCGGCCAACCGCCGATGTTGTTGAAATCGAGACTCGTGCCCTTGCGCGCCATGTCAGCGTCCCCCCGGCTGGCCAGCGCCCGCGGGCGGCTGGGTCTGTGTCTGCGGTGCGGTGGGCTGCGGCCCTTGCGCGGCGGGTGCCACCGGAGCCGGTGCAGCGGCAGGTGCCGTCGCCTGTTGCGTACCCGCCGCAGGTGCCGGTGTCGTCGTGGCCGCCTGTTGCGGCGACGCCGGTTGCAGCGGCGCATTGGCCGGCTGGGCTTGAGTGGTGGCGGCCGTTGTAGTGGTAATCGTCCCCGGGGTCGCGTTGGGATCCTTCGGCGCGTTCGGGTTGCTCAACTTGACCTTCATCGTGAACTGGTACGGCAGCACCGAAGCCGGGGTGTTCAACACCGACGCGCCCGCGGCCGGCGCCGGCGCGGTCGCCGGCGCGTTCTCGATCACGTTGACCTCGGGGCTGGTCATCCAGCCCGAGCCCTCGATATTGCGCATGTACATCGCCACGCGCGCATTCGATTCGGAACGACCATCGATGGTCAGCACTTCGCCTTCCTGTTTCAGCTGGGTGAGGACGATGCCATCGGGCAGCGTGCGCACCACGGAATCGAACAGATGGACCATCTGGTAACGGTTCGACTGCAGTTCCTCGATCGCCTGCTTGCGACGCAGCAGATCGGCCTTCTTCTCGTCGAGTTCCTTGATCTCCGCGATCTGGCGATCGAGTTCGGTGATCTGCGTCTTCAGGTAATCGTTGCGATCGTTTTGACCGGAGATCTGGCCCTTGTAGTACATCCAGATCACGCCGCTCAGCAGCAGTCCGGCAAGCGCTGCGGCGCCGAGCATCATGTTGAATTGCTGCTTGCGCTGGCGGCGGCGTTCCGCGCGCCACGGTAACAGGTTGATGCGCGCCATCAGTCGAAACTCCTCAGGGCGAGACCGCAGGCGATCATCAGTGCGGGAGCGTCGAGCGCCAGCGCCTGTGCCTGCACGCGACGATCGAGCGTCATCTGCGCCAGCGGATTGGCGACGATGGTCGGCACGCCGAGGTTCTCCTCGATCACCTGGGCGATGCCCGGGATCGAGGCGCAACCGCCGGCCAGCACGACCTGGTCGACGCGGTTGTATTCGCTGCTGGCGTAATAGAACTGCAGCAGGCGTCCGACCTGTTGTGCCAGCGAGTCCTTGAACGGCTCGAGCACTTCCACTTCGTACTGCTCGGGCAAGCCACCCAAGCGCTTGGCGCGGCCGGCTTCCTCGTAGCTGAGGCCGTAGCGGCGCATGATTTCCTCGGTGAGCTGGCGCCCGCCGAACATCTGTTCGCGCAGGTACTGGCCGCGACCATTGCGCAACACGTTCAACGTGGTCGTGGTCGCGCCGACATCGACCAGCGCGACCAGCCCGTCACGCGGCACGGTGAGCTGCGGCGCGATGAGACCGAACGCGCTCTCGATCGCGAACGCCTCGACATCCATCACCTTGGCATCGAGCCCGCCGATCTCCAGCGCAGCCTGGCGCGCTTCGACGTTCTCGGAACGCGACGCCACCAGCAGCACCTGCAACGTGTCCGATGCATTCGGCATCGGCCCGAGTACCGAGAAGTCGTAGTTCACTTCCTCGATCGGGTACGGGATGTAATTGCCCGCCTCAAGTTCGACCTGGGCTTCCATGTCGTCCTCGTTGAGGCCGGCCGCCATCGGGATCACTTTCGAGATCACCGACGCCCCGGGCACCGCCGCAGCTGCGCCCTTCGAGCGCACGCCGGCGCGATCGACCGCGCGACGGATCGCCGCACCGACCGCATCCACGTCCGCGATGTTCTTCTCCACCACCGCATTGGCCGGCAATGGTTCGACGGCGTAATGCTCGACGCGATAACTGCCGCCCGAACGCGATAACTGCAACAGCTTGACCGCGGTCGAGCTGATGTCGACGCCCACGAGGGGCGCACTGGCTTTCTTGAGCAACCCCACCGTGTCTCCCCCTTTTGGAGAACTTAGACGAGCGTCATATCCAACGGAAGCTAAATAACGAACTTTTCACGACAATGCAAGACTTTACTTTAGCTTCCGACTACAAAACTGCTTTCCCCCCGTTCGGTCGCCACCGCCCTGGCCCGGGCCGCTTCGTATACTGACCGGCCGTCCACCCTCCTCCGTCTCCATGCCCCCAGTCGTCCGTCGCCTCCTGAAATGGGCCCTGCTGGCCTGTGCCGCGCTCGTCCTCATCGGGGGACTGGTATTCGCTGCGCTGTACATCAGCGTCAGCCGCGACCTCCCGGACGTCACCACCCTGCGTGATGTGCAGTTGCAGCAACCGATGACGGTGTACTCGGCCGACGGCAAGCTGATGGCGGTGTTCGGCGAGAGGCGGCGCATCCCGGTCGACATCACCAAGGTGCCGCAGCAAGTCAAGGACGCCTTCATCGCCACCGAGGACGCCGACTTCTACAAGCACGGCGGACTCGACTACAAGGGCATCGCCCGCGCGATCTGGCTGATGGCGACCACCAGCGACAAGCGCGTGCCCGGCGGCTCCACCATCACCCAGCAGGTGGCGCGACAGTTCTTCCTGACCCCCGAACGCAGCTTCAAGCGCAAGTTCCGCGAGATGCTGCTTGCGCGCAAGATCGAACAGAACCTGAGCAAGGACCAGATCCTCGAGCTCTATCTCAACAAGAGTTTCTTCGGCAATCGCAGCTACGGCATCGCTGCGGCCGCGGTGTTCTATTACGGCAAGACGCTCGACCAATTGACGCTGGGCGAAACCGCGACCCTGGCCGGCACGCCGAAATTCCCGTCCACAGGCAATCCCATGGACGATCCCGATCGCAATCACGATCGCCGCAACAACTACATCCTGCCGCGCATGGTGCAGCTCGGAATGGTGAGCCAGGCGGCCGCCGATGCCGCCGCCGCCGAACCGATGCACGCCGCGCCGCACGAGCGTCCGGTCGAGGTGTACGCGCCCTACGTCGCCGAAATGGTTCGCCAGGACATGATGACCCGCTACGGGCCCCAGGCGATGGACCAGGGCTACGAAGTCACCACCACCATCGATTCGAAGATGCAGCTGGCCGCGGACATCGCCGTGCGCCACGGCCTGCGCACCTACGACCACCGCCACGGTTGGCGCGGCCCGGAAAAGCATTTCGACCTGCCCGCCGGCGAGACGCCGGAACAGACTGCGAAGCGCCTGGCGCCATTCCCGGTGCAGGCCGCGTTGGTGCCGGTGATCGTGCTGTCGACCGAAGGCAACGGCAGCGCGCAGGTGGTGGACGCGCACGGCAAGGTGATGACGCTGCCGGCATCGCTGGCGGCGAGCTGGCCCGGCCGCACGCCGGCGTCGTTGTTCAAGCGCGGCGATGTCGCCCGCATCACCGAAGCCAAGGACAGCGGCTGGGTGATCGAGCAACTGCCACGCGCGCAATCGGCATTGGTGTCGATCGATTACGACAACGGCGCGCTCAAGGCGCTGATCGGCGGCCTCAGCTTCAACGGCAACTCGTTCAATCGCGCGACGCAGGCACGGCGTCAGCCGGGTTCCAGCTTCAAGCCGTTCGTGTACGCGGCGGCCTTCGAACGCGGCTACAACCCGTCATCGATCGTACTCGACGCGCCGGTGGTGTTCCGCGATCGCGCCAATCACATCTGGCGTCCACAAAACGATGGCGGCGGTTTCGCCGGACCGATCAAGCTGCGTGAAGCATTGGTGCAGTCGCGCAACCTGGTCTCGGTGCGCCTGCTCGATGCAATCGGCGTCGACTACGCGATTCGCTTCATCACCCACTTCGGTTTCAACGAGAAGGAACTGCCGCGCAATCTGTCGATGTCGCTGGGCGCGGCGTCGCTGCGACCGATCGACATGGCACGTGGATACGCCGCGTTCGCCAACGGCGGTTTCCGCGTCGACGTCTGGTTCGTCGATACCGTCAAGGACGGCAGCGGCAAGCAGCTGTTCAAGGCAAATCCCGTCACTGCCTGTCGTGGTTGCGCCGGCACCAGCCTGCCGCCGTCCACGGTCGCGGACACCCAGGCCACGGCCAAGCCGCAACAGCCCGACGTGGTCGACGGCTTCAATCTCGGCGGACCGCAGCCCGAGAAGCCGAAGCCGGTCGTCACCGCGAAGAGCGGCAGCGCGAAGGATGCGCCCAAGCCGGCGCCACTGCCGGAAGGTTCGGCGATCGCCCCTCGCGCGATCGACGAACGCATCGCCTACCAGCTGGTGACGATGATGCAGGACGTGGTCAAGCGCGGCACCGCGACCGCCGCCCGCGTGCTCGACCGCGAGGATATCGGCGGCAAGACCGGCTCCACCAACGACCACCGCGACGCCTGGTTCTCCGGATTCGGCGGCAACCTGGTGACCGTGGTCTGGGTCGGACGCGACGATGACGACTCGCTGGGTTACGGCGAATACGGCGGCAAGGCCGCCCTGCCGATCTGGATCGACTACATGCGCGACGCGCTGAAGGACCAGCCGGTGGTCAAGCGCGAAGTCCCCAACGGCATGGTCCTGGTCAACGGCGAATGGCTGAAGGAAGAAGACCTGCAGAACAACCCGGACATCGTCGATTACAGCCAGGCGCCGAAGGACGACCAGACGCAACAGGAAGCACCCAAGGAAGACGCCTACGACATTTTCTGAACGGTTCCCGGCCAGGGTGGCGGCGTCACCTGGGCTGCGCTAGAGTCGGTCGAACCTCGACAGGGAGCCCGCCGTGCACCGTGCTCGCCAGCATGCCGAGACCCGGACCCGGGAACGACGCCAGCGACTGGCGCACGAGGCCGCCCGCCTGATGTCCGAGAGCGGCATCCGCGATTTCCACCAGGCCAAGCTCAAGGCCGCCGAACGCCTCGGCTTCCACGACGACGCTTCGCTGCCGCGCAACCGCGAGATCGAGGAAGCACTGCGCGGCTACCAGCGACTGTTCCACGGCGACGACATGGAGGAACGGCTGCGCAGCCGGCGCGAGGCGGCATTGCGCGCGCTCGACTTCTTCGCGCCATTCGAACCGCGGCTGGCCGGCCCGGTGCTGGAAGGCACCGCCGATGCCAACGCCCCGGTGCTGCTGCACCTGTTCTGCGACGATCCGCGCGAGGTCGCGGTCTGGCTGCAGGAACATGACATCCCGGCCGATTCGCGGATGCGCCGGCTGCGACTGGACCGCGAACGCAGCGGCGACTTCGACGTCTGGGTGTTCAACGCCGACGATGCGACATTCGACCTCACCGTGCTGCCGCGCGATGCCCTGCGCCAGGCACCGTTGTCGCCGGTGACCGAAAAGCCGATGGCACGCGCCTCGGCCAGCCAGTTGCGGGCGCTGCTGGCGGAAGACGAAATCGCCAGTTACGAGCGCACCCGCAGCTCGGGCTGAGGCGCCGCGCTAGCCCTTCACCCGCCGCATCTCGCTGGACACCTTGTAGCGCCCGTAGCGCAGCAGATCCCGGGTAAAGATTTCCAGCGCGGCATCGTCCTCGCAAGCTAGCACGAGGTGGTAGCAGCCCTCGCCCGCGACCTTGCTCGCGCGCTCCACTTCCTCCCGGGCCTGCAGGAACGACTCGAACTCATCGAATCGCGATGTATCCATGAACACCGTGATGAAGTAATTACGCAAGTCACCGCGCACCACCGTAAAGCGCCGGATCGTTCCGTTGTCCATCATCTGCTGCACGCGCACCGCGACGGCCTGCCCGGTCAGATGGACCTGCCTGCCGAGTTCCTGCCAGGTGATGCGCGCATCGCGCGCCAGATGCGCCAGGATGGCGCGTCCCATCTTGTCCATTGTCATTTTTTCAGGGTGCAAGCCGAAGGCCGGAAAATCTTGCGGATCGCAATGTCATGCGGCGACCCGCGTCCCTAGGATAGTCCGCAACTTCATATCCCGAGGCAACACATGACCGCCGCACTGCTCGTCATCGACGTCCAGAACGACTATTTCCCGGATGGCGCGTTCCCGCTCTGGAACACCGCCGCCGTCCTCGATGCAACCGTCACGGCCATCGAGCGCGCCCGCGAACGCGGCGAACCCGTCGTGCTGGTCCAGCACGTGGCAGCCACTCCGGACAGCCCGCTGTTCAAGGCGAACACCCCGGGCGTGGAAATCCATCCGCGCATTCTCGCTGCCGCACCGAGCGCGCCGGTGGTCGTGAAGCAGTTCGCCGACAGCTTCCACCAGACGCCGCTCAGCGGCGTGCTGGCCGAACGCGGCATCGATCATCTGCGCATCGCCGGCATGATGACGCAGAATTGCGTGACACATACCGCGCTCTCCCACGACGCCGACAAGTTCCGCGTCAGCATTTTGAGCGATTGCACCACCACCGTGGATCCCGCAATCCATCATTTCGCGCTGAATGCATTGTCCACCCGGACAACCGTGGTGACGGACGTCGAATCCGCCTGAAGCAATCTCCAGATGCAAAAACGCCCCGCACGAAGCGGGGCGTTTCGCATTGCGATTGCGCGTGCGCTCAGCGCTGGCCGATCTCGGCGTAATCGCGCTTGTCGTGGCCGACGTAGACCTGGCGCGGGCGACCGATCTTCATCTCCGGATCGACCTGCTGCTCCATCCAGTGGCTGATCCAGCCGGCGGTGCGCGCGATCGCGAACATCACCGTGAACATCTCGGTCGGGATCTTCAGCGCCTTGTAGATGATGCCGCTGTAGAAATCGACGTTCGGGTAGAGCTTGCGCTGGATGAAGTAATCGTCCTTCAGCGCGGCCTCTTCCAGCTTCATCGCGACATCGAGCAGCGGATCGTTGACGCCGAGTTCGTTCAGCACCTTGTAGGTCATCTCGCGGATGATCTTGGCGCGCGGATCGAAGTTCTTGTAGACGCGGTGGCCGAAGCCCATCAGGCGGAAACCGGACTCCTTGTCCTTGGCCTTCTCGACCGCACTCTGCACGTTGGCCGGCGAACCGATCTCGTTGAGCATCTTGAGCACGGCTTCGTTGGCGCCACCATGCGCCGGCCCCCACAGCGCCGCGACGCCCGAGGCGATGCAGGCATAGGGGTTGGCGCCGGTCGAGCCGACCAGGCGCACCGTCGAGGTCGAGGCGTTCTGCTCGTGGTCGGCGTGCAGGATGAACAGCAGGTCGAGCGCCTTCGCGGCGACCGGGCTCAGCTGCAGCGGCTCCGACGGCACCTCGAACATCATGTGCAGGAAGCGGGTGACGTATTCGAGGTTGTTGCGCGGATAGCGCGCCGGCCAGCCGATGCTGTGGCGATAGCACATTGCGGCGATCGTCGGCACCTTGGCGATCAGGCGGATCGCGGCGAGGCGGCGCTGTTCCGGATCGTCGTAATCGTGGTCGTTGTGGTAGAAGCTCGCCATCGAACCGAGCATGCCCATCAGCATCGCCATCGG
>JAFEBZ010000007.1 GCA_018242405.1 Pseudomonadota bacterium
CGAGCGCGTGTTGTTGCTAGCTGAGAGAAAAGCAAAAAGCTCGCCACCGGCGGGGCCGGCGCGGTTCGTCCGTATCGCCGACCATGCGAGGCATGGATGCCGAGTCGAGCCTACATGGACGTATTCACGGCGTGTCGGCCACTGCGGATAACCGCTAAAGGCGCTCAGCCGGGTGATGCTTTGCCCACCCAGCGCGTGCTAGAACACCCGCTCGTATCTCGCCATCCATGTCCGCGCGTTGCCCAGCGAAGTACTGCGCTGGCTCAGATCGAAACGGAAATGCGTCTGCGCCGACGGATCGAGATTGAAGCCCAGTCCGAACAAACGGCCCTGGCGTGCCAGTCCCAGTCCGCTCACCGGCATCCACTGATCGACACCTGTGAAACTCGCGAGCAAAGTGTCGTTGCCCTGCAGCAACTGCTGGAACTCGCCACGCGCTTCCATCCCGACGCGCCAGCCATTCGCCAGGCGCCAATCGCGATTCAGGCGCAAGCCCGCATAACCCTGCCAGCGATCGTTGTTCCATGCATTCGCCTGCAGCCCGAAACCGGAGGCATCGAACTCGCGGAAGCCGTCATTGCGAATCGACGCGTACTGCGTCCCGATATAAGGCGTGAGATTCAGGCCTGCGAGTGCAAAGCGATAACCGCCTTCGGCATTCGCGAACGCGTAGCTGCCGCGCTGCCATCCACTCGCGCCTTCGCTGTCGAGGCCAAGCTGCAACATGCGGTCGGTGCGACGATCGAAACGTCCCGCGCCCGCGCTACCGAGTGCAAACCAGCCACCACGCCACAATCCGGCGTACATCTGCGCCTCGGACTGGCGGCCCTGGGCACGGTCGCCCAACGCACTCATCCAGCCATTGAGCCGGGTCTGGCTCATCGCCAGACCGACCACCGCGTCCTGTCCGATGCGCTGGTCGTAGCCCGACATCTGGCCATCGACATTCATGCCGAGACTGTTCATTCCCGACTGTGCGAGCGTGCCGTCACGCTGCAGGTCCTGCGACCACGCGCCCTTCAGCAGGGCGTTGTCGGACAGATTGGCGAAGCGGCGATCCAGGGCATGGCGCCCGGCATCCAGCGATTCCAGCGTCATCGTCGCCGAGGCCGCCTGCAGCTGCCCCGACAGTGACGACAGCGTGCGCTCGGCAACAGCCACATTGGGCGTTTGCTGGATCGCCGCGGCACCATCGATGAAACCGGTCGGAATCACGCCGCTGCCCTGCGCAAGCTGGCCGTCAATCGCGGTCATCGCGCCTTCCACGCGCGTCGCCGTCGCCACGACCGGCGCCGTCGTCAGGCCCATGCTTGCAGCTGCCGCAGTCACGCTGATGCGATTGATATTGAGGAAAGCATTGTTGGCGTCGTAACCCACCGTCGCGTCCAGGAAGACATTGGGTGCAGCCTTGACGGTGCCGAACGTGCCCGTGAGTCCGCCATTGGCCTTCAGCAAGGTTTCCTTCGCCTGCGTCGTGTAATTGCTGCGGGTGCCGAGCAGGCTCAACTGGCCGGCGATCGTCGCCGTGCCGTTGACTTGCAGCGGCGTGCCCAGCCAGATGCCGAGATTGCCGCTCGCGCTCTGGGTGTAATTGCCGGCGACGGTGGCACCGCTATCGCGTCCGTTGATGAAGAATCCGGAATTGCTGACCGTCTTGCCGAACGTGCCGCTGGCATAGACGCGGGCGCCGGACGAAATCGACAAGGCGGAAGCGCCGAGTCCCTGGCGAATATCGAGCGCACCGCCCTGCACCTGCGTGGCGCCGGTATACGACTGCGCCTGCGTGAGCGACAGCGTGCCGTCACCCTGTTTGATCAGGCCACCGGCGCCGATGATCGAATTGCGCCAGATGGAATTGCCGGAGAACGACACGGTGACATCGCCCCAGGCGAAATTGCCCGGACCATTCGCCGCCTTTGTGACGTCGAGCAGACCCCAGCCGAATACCGGATCGACACCCGCCGCGCCGAGATCCTTGGCCGTACCAAGTAATGTCTGGCGCACGAGATCGTTGTTGAAATACGGGAACTGCGCCCACACCACCGCGGCAGCACCCGACACCTGCGGCGCCGAGAACGACGTACCGCTGCCCACGTACAAACCGTATGCCGACGAGCTGTTGTAGTGCTGCGCGATCACGACGTCGCCCGGCGCGACCAGGCAATAGTTCATCGCCGCGCCGCACTGTTGCGAATACGCGGTCAGTTGCGTCGGATTGGCAGGATCAAGTGCACTGACCGTCAGCCAGCCTTTCGCCAGCGCCGCATCGCCACCATCCATGCTCGGCAACATCGCGTTGTCCGATGGGTTCGGGCGCAGGCTCGCCGTGGCGCCATCGTTGCCGCTGGCGAACACGATCAGGCCGCCGCGATTGACCACGAAATCCTTCCACGCCGTCTGCAGCTCGACCGACAACGCCGGATCATTCCAGTACAGGCCGCCCCAGGAATTGTTGATGATCTTCGCGCCGGCATCGGCCAGCTGCTTGTTGAGCTGCTGGAATTCGTTGCCATAACCTTGGCCTGCACCGATCGGATTGCCGCCCTGCCCGGTGCCATCGTCCACCGGGGGCGTATCGTTGATGATGCGTGAGGAAATGATGGATGCGCCCTGCGCCACGCCGCCCTGCCAGGTGGAAGTACGCACGACGTTGTTGTTGCTGTCGAGATAATTCGCCGACATCGACTTGCCCGCAGCAAGCGACGCGACGATGGTGCCGTGGCCGACCACATCATCGACACTGGTGTTGTTGACCGCAGGATCGACGTTGACGAATTCCGGCAACCTGACCCGGCCCGCAACTGCCGGATTGTTGTGATCGACACCGGTATCGAGGAATCCGATGCTGACGCCGCTGCCGATCTTGCCTGCGCCAAGCGCACCCGCATCATTGATCAGCACATGCATCTGCGCGAGATTGGGATCGGAAAAGGTCGCAGGTGCCGGTTCGGCCGCGATCGTGGGCGGCGTGAGGTTGGTGAGGGTCGAATCCTGGGCAATCGTCGGCGTGAACGGCGGCACGGTGGTGCCACCACCATCCGACGACTTCGTTCCTCCGCCCCCTCCGCATCCCGTCAGTGCCATGGACGAGATCGCCAGGACAACGGCGACAGATAGTGTGTGACGCCGCGGAATCATCATTCCTGCTACTCCTCCAAAGGGTGCCCCGGACACATCCGGAACGTGATCATCATTGCGGATTTGTAGCCCAGCATCACGCTCCGTGACAAGACGGGAATGCGAGGCAAATGCGTCGCTTCGCCAGACCAAGCCCGTCTGGGGGATAATCGGAGCAGTCCCCCTCTACACCGTGGCCATTCATGTCTGACATCGTCATCGTTGGTGCCAAGCGCACCGCCATCGGCTCCATGCTCGGCCAGTTCACCGGCGTCCCCACGCCGACCCTCGGCGCGACCGCGATTGCCGCCGCCATCGAAGCCGCCGGCATCAAGCCCGACGCAATCGATGAAGTGATCATGGGTTGCGTGCTGCCGGCCGGCCTCGGCCAGGCACCTGCACGCCAGGCTGCCCGCACCGCCGGCATTCCCGACAAGGCCGGCGCCACCACCATCAACAAGGTTTGCGGATCCGGCATGAAGGCGGTGATGCTCGCCCACGACCTGATCAAGGCCGGCAGCGCCAACGCAGTGATCGCCGGCGGCATGGAATCGATGACCAACGCCCCGCACGTGCTCAACGGTTCGCGCACCGGCATCCGCTACGGCAGCGCCGAATTCCTCGATCACATGGCGTGGGACGGCCTGACCAACCCGGAAGACGGCAAGGCGATGGGCGTCTTCGGTGACGCCACCTGCGTCTCCCTGAAATTTGGCCGCGAAGAAGTCGATGCCTATTCGACCGAGAGCGTGCGTCGCGCCCAGGCTGCAATCGCTTCCGGTGCGTTCAAGGCCGAAATCGCCCCGCTGACGGTCAAGGGCCGCAAGGGTGATGTCGTGGTTGATGGCGACGAAGAGCCCGGCAAGATCGACACCAGCAAGATTCCCGGCCTGCGCCCGGCCTTCGGCAAGGAAGGCACGCTGACCGCCGCATCCTCGTCGAAGATTTCCGATGGCGCTGCCGCGCTGGTGGTGATGTCGGCCGATGCCGCCAAGGCTGCGGGCGCCAAGCCGCTCGCGCGCATCGTCGCCCACGCCACGCATTCACAGGCACCGGCGGAATTCACCACCGCGCCGATCGAAGCGATCCGCAAGGTGATGGACAAGGCCGGCTGGTCGGTCGCCGACGTCGATCTGTTCGAAGTCAACGAAGCGTTCTCCGTCGTCGCGATGGCACCGATGAAGGCGCTCGGCATCCCCCACGACAAGCTCAACGTCAATGGCGGCGCGGTTGCGCTCGGCCATCCGATCGGCTGCAGCGGCGCGCGCCTGCTGGTCACGCTGATCCATGCACTGCAGGCCCGTGGCGGCAAGCGCGGCGTGGCCTCGCTGTGCATCGGTGGCGGCGAAGCCACGGCCGTGGCTGTTGAATTGGTGTGAAGACGGGACTGAAGCCGCTCTAAACCCCGCTCAACGCAATCGACAAAAAAACCGGCCAAGGTTCTTGACACGGCTCAGCATTGGGTCATCATTGGGGCCAATGCGCTACTGCGTGTTGCCCAACCCACATCTAGAGGACTCTTACGATGACGATGAACAAGGCTCTCCTGGCTCTGGCCATGGGTATCGCGCTTTCGGCCTGCTCGAACCAGCAGGCATCCGACGCCGCCGCCGACGCCAACAAGGCCGCCGCCCCGGCTGCTGCCGACGCCGCCAAGCCGGCTGGTGACACCGCCCAGGCTGCCCAGGCCAGTGCCGATGCCGCCGCTGCTGCTGCCGATGCCGCTTCCAAGCAGGCTGCCGACGCCGCTACTGCCCCGGCTGCCGCCGACGCCGCCAAGCCGGCTGACGCTGCTGCCGCCCCGGCCGCCGACGCCAAGAAGGCCGACGAAGCCAAGAAGTAATCACGAAAAGCCGCCACTTGCTGGCGGCTTTTTGCCAACCGAGTTCCAACCGCTGTAACTCCACAACCGAAATATCCGAGGACATTCGAATGAACCTGAAGATCGCTGCTCTCTTTGCTGCCGCTACCCTGGCCCTGGCCGCTTGCAAGCCGGCCGACCAGGCTCCGGCCGCTGACGCCGCCAAGCCGGCCGACGCCGCTGCTGCCCCGGCTGCTGACGCCGCTGCCGCTCCGGCCGCTGCTGCTCCGGCTGCCGACGCTGCTGCTGCCGCTGGCGACGCCGCCAAGGCCGCTGGTGACGCCGCTGCCAAGGCTGGCGACGCTGCCGCCGCTGGTGCCGACGCTGCCAAGGCTGCTGGTGCCGACGCTGCCCACGCTGCTGCCGGTGCCGCCACCGACGCCGCTGCCAAGGTCGGCGACGCTGCCAAGGCCGCTGGTGACGCTGCCAAGGCCGCTGGCGACAAGGCCAAGGCTGCTGCCGACGCCGTCAAGAAGTAATCCATCCTTCCAGGATGTATGGAAAGGCCCGCGCAAGCGGGCCTTTTCTTTTTCAGGCACGGAGCCCGCGAAAGCGGGCCTTTCTTTTTGCAACGGGTATCCTGTCGGCTTCGTTCGCGCGTTATTCACCATGCCTGCCATCAAGTCACAGATCGATCCGCGTTCCCCCGAATTCATCGCGACCGCCGCCCATCACCAGGCGTTGGCGGACGAATTGCACGCGCGGCTGCATCGCGCGGCCGAAGGCGGTGGCGAAGCGGCCCGCAACAAGCACACCAAGCGCGGCAAGTTGCTCGCACGCGATCGCATCGACGCCCTGCTCGATCCCGGCTCGCCCTTCCTCGAACTCAATGCACTCGCTGCAGAAGGCATGTACGACGATGCCGCGCCTGCCGCCGGCGTCGTCACCGGCATCGGTCGGGTGATGGGACAGGAAGTCGTGATCGTCGCCAACGACGCCACGGTCAAGGGCGGTACCTATTTCCCGATGACGGTGAAGAAGCACCTGCGCGCGCAGGAAGTGGCCCGCGAGAATCACCTTCCCTGCGTCTACCTGGTCGATTCCGGCGGCGCATTCCTGCCATTGCAGGATGAGGTCTTCCCCGACCGTGAACACTTCGGCCGGATCTTCTACAACCAGGCGCGGATGAGCGCGGAGAACATCCCGCAGGTCGCGGTGGTGATGGGCAGTTGCACCGCGGGCGGCGCCTACGTGCCGGCGATGTGCGACGAATCGATCATCGTGAAAAACCAGGGCACGATCTTCCTCGGAGGTCCGCCGCTGGTGAAGGCCGCGACCGGCGAAGTCGTCGATGCCGAAGCGCTCGGTGGTGCCGACGTGCACACGTCGGTGTCGGGCGTGGCCGACCATTTCGCCGAGGACGACCACCACGCGCTGGCGATCGCCCGCGACATCGTCGCCACCTTCAATCGCAAGCGTGCGATGCCGGTCGAACTGCAACCGAACCGCGAACCGCTCTATCCCGCCGACGAGCTCTACGGCATCGTCCCGCAAGACACCCGCAAGCCGTTCGATATCCGCGAGGTGATCGCGCGCATCGTCGACGGCAGCGAATTCCAGGAATTCAAGGCGCGCTACGGCAAGACGCTGGTGACGGGATTCGCGCACATCCATGGCTGTCCGATCGGGATCGTCGCCAACAACGGCATCCTGTTCTCGGAGAGCGCGCTCAAGGGCGCGCACTTCATCGAACTGTGCAACCAGCGCGGCATCCCGCTGGTGTTCCTGCAGAACATCACCGGCTTCATGGTTGGCAAAAAGTACGAGAACGCCGGCATCGCCAAGGACGGTGCCAAGATGGTCACCGCGGTTGCATGTTCGTCGGTACCGAAATTCACCGTGGTGATCGGCGGCAGTTTCGGCGCCGGCAACTACGCGATGTGCGGGCGCGCCTACGGAGGACGCTTCCTGTGGATGTGGCCGAACGCGCGCATCAGCGTGATGGGCGGCGAACAGGCGTCGAGCGTGCTGGCAACGGTGCGTCGCGACGGCATCGAGGCCAAGGGCGGCCAATGGAGCGCGGAAGACGAGGACGCGTTCAAGGCACCGATCCGCCAGCAATACGAGGACCAGGGCAATCCCTATTACGCCACCGCGCGATTGTGGGACGACGGCATCATCGATCCGAAGGACACCCGCCGCGTGCTCGGACTGGCGTTGGCGGCATCGCTGAATGCGCCTGTCGAAGCCGCACGCTTTGGCGTATTCAGGATGTAGATTCGTTTCACGTCGCAAGCGGCTGATTCAATTGCAATCGAGCCGTGGTATGGTCGGTGGCCCCAGCAGCTCAGCTGCCCTTTCCCCCGAGGTGATCATGGCAATCTGGAAAGACCCGACCCAGCCGAAAAAGGACACGGCACTCTTCCCGCAAGCGGAGCCGTCCCCGGCGGCTGCGCCGATCAATCCAACCCGCAACGAAACCGCGAGTGCTGCCATGTCCACCAATCCCGAATCGATCTCCCCCGTCCGCGCCGTTCCCGCCTCCTCGCCCGCGATGAAGGAATCGATCATCGCCAGCGACCTGACCATCGAAGGCAAGATCCAGGGCGCCGGCCACGTCCGCATCGCCGGCCGCTTCAAGGGCGACGTCGACGTCAAGGGCGACCTCACCGTCGAACAGGGCGCCAAGCTCGATGGCAGCGTCAAGGCCGACAAGGTGATCGTGTCCGGCGAACTCGACGGCAACATCAATTCCGCCAGCCGCGTCGAACTGATGGCGACCTGCGCGATGAACGGCGACATCAAGGCCGATACGCTGACTGTCGCTTCCGGTTCGCGCCTGCGTGGACGCGTCGAATGCGGCAACTGGGACAATGCGCCGGCGAAGCGCGAAAGCAGCGACGCCAGCAAGCATGAGGCCGCCAACACCGCGGCATGAGCATGAGCCTGCCACGCGCGGGAACCGTGCCGAAAGCCGGCGAGATCGGCGCGACCCGCGCCTGTCCGCACTGCAAGGCGATGATCCTGGAAAGCGCGCCGGTGTGTCCGGCGTGCAAGGGACATCTGCGCTTCGGCGAAGCGTCGATCCGCAAGGCGCTCGATCGTCCGCTGGCGATCGAGGGCACGTTGTCGCAGCCTCCGGGCGGCGCGCCGATCGAGTATTCGGTGGTGATCGCGATCCGCAACGAGCGTGGCGAAGAAATCGGTCGCCACGTGGTCGGCGTCGGCGCAATGCATCCGGGCGAGAGTCGTACGTTCAGCCTTGCGGTGGATGTGTTCGCGAGCACGAAGGGAAAACTTCGCTAAAGCACGCGCTGGTGCGTGGGTGACCAGCTCCGTTGCGCGGGACGCCGTGAATACGTCCATGTAGGCTCATGCGCCGCATCCATGCGGCGCAATGCCCGCGCACCGGACTGGCGCACCCACTTCCGC
>JAFEBZ010000080.1 GCA_018242405.1 Pseudomonadota bacterium
TCGGCGAGCGATTTCCCAGAGGAGCGCCAGACCATGGCCACCCGGAAGTTGAACTTGAGGACAGTTTGGCGAGCACTCCACGTCGCTGGCAGCGACATACTCAAACCGGCCTCGGTCACCGAGCTTGATGGCACTGTGCTGGAGCGCACAGCCGTGCTCTGGGCAGACCAGAACGCCTGGCAACTGATGGCTGCGCCTCCAATACAGCTCTCCGTACCGCAGTTGCATGTCCTGCAGGCACTGCGAACAAATTCGCAAGCTGCGGACGCGGCGGATGCGAAAGGCGGTAATGCCTAGCCGCATGTGCCACCCTGAAACCGTGCCAGCGCACATCGCTACCCGGCAATCTGATCGCAACGGGTCCGGCACGTACGCCGTGTAATACGGGAAGAGCGTCATCTGGTCGATCAGCGCGTCTGCAGTGAGCCCTCTCTCTGCGGGAAGGGCGGCAGCCAAGTGCCCGATCCAACCTGGAAGATCCAAAGAGGCGCTGGCGAATCGCCTTCCGAACACGTGCTTCAGTGGAATCGTCATGCCGACCGCGCCCTGGTGCCGAAGCCAACGTGCCAAGACACTGTAGAGAAGCTCGTCTGGGTAGATCGCTGGAAAGTAGGAAAGCATCATCCACCTCACGTCACCTTGCCCAGCAAGGCGACACCAACGACGCCGGCAGCAACCAAGGCGTCGTAGGCGGACCGCTTCAACTTCCGACCTTCGGCTACGATGCTGCGCAAGTCGTCGGCAGCCAGAGGTTTCTGTTCCTTGGTCGCTTTGGCCGGCGACCGTGTCTTCTTGCGTCGCGCGGGCGAACTACCGCGAAGGCGGTCGACGACGAGCGCCATCAACCCCAGGGGGTCGCCCGCGTCAGCGGTGCTGGCCACCTCAAGTACGAGCGCATCAGCGACGTCCTTCGCGACGCCGCTGGCAATCAGCGCACGAACAATGTTCGCAGCCACATCATCGCCGGGTTGTGCCGCTTCAGGCTTCAATCCTTGAGGCTGTTGTGGTGCGTCTGTCGGCCCTCCCGAGATGGCATCGCTCATCACGTGGTCGAGGTATGACTGCAGGGGCGCAAGGTCGTCGT
Organism: Pseudomonadota bacterium; assembly: GCA_018242405.1. Lineage (GTDB taxonomy): Bacteria > Pseudomonadota > Gammaproteobacteria > Xanthomonadales > Xanthomonadaceae > Solilutibacter. The sequence continues at coordinate 1,085 of JAFEBZ010000080.1, forward strand.
ACTTCTTGATCTCCTCCGAGTTGTTCTTGCGCAACGCTTCAAGCATTGGTCGTACGATGACAAGGTGCTCTCGTGCGACCTGGCTGATAAGTGCTGCTGTGACCGTCTCCTGGAAACTCGGTCTCACTTCGCCGATCGCAATAAGTCGCAGCTGAACCAGCATATGCAGCTTGACCACAATGTCGACGACGCCCTGGCTTTCGAAGTAAAGCGCTTCGCGAATCTCGTCAGTGATAGGCGTCTCGATGCGGGTCCACTGGAACTTCCATAGCTCAGTGATGAAGGCGTCCCATTCCTTCCCGCGCGGCATGCGGTCCCACACGGCCGATCCGACACCTGTGGCTCGCCGGCCCTGGCGAAAGTTTCTTTGCAGGATCGGAACCGCTCCGAGAGTTCCCACGACGGCGATCGGGATGCCGATGGTGTTGATGAGCAGAACCAGGAAGTTCATCAGGGCTTCGGGGCCGATCGCCGTGCGGCGCAGGTTCTGTAGCTCGTCGACAACGAGGAGTCCTAGCGCATGGAGACGCGCGACCTGCGCCATGCGCAAGAGCATCCACTCGGCGGAATGGCTCTGATGCCCATAGAGGTTGAGGTAGTTCGTTCCGGCGAGGCGGTCGACCTCGGCGAAAAAGTTGATACACAACTGTTTGGGTGAACCCTGAGTCGGACAGTCAAGTTTCATCCATACGATCTGCGTCACCGTGAACGGCTCGGTATGAATGATCACTTGGGGATAGAGGGCCAGCGTTCTTTCCACAGTCTGCGACTTGCCCGCACCCGAGCAACCTGCAAGTGCGAGGCTCGCCGCGGTTGAAACCGCATGCTTCGATGTGCACGCAGTAAGGGAGCCCTGCGCGATGCGCTCCGCACCATCCTGCAGGTGAGCGATATAGTCATTGTTGGCAGGGTTCCGGCCGATATAACCTTGGCGGATCAGCATGCCTATGCGTTCGGCAAGCTGAATCTGCCGCGCCATCGGGTGGAACATGCGGCCCAGGCGTAGTACGCAATGCTTGCGAAGAGTCGCCGGATAGCTGCGCTCCTTGGCATCGAAATGCGGAGGCGACGATAGAGCCTTGACTAGCTCACGCGTTGACATCAGCGGAGGCATCGCTGCGATGAAGGGGTTCGACGCGTATTCCGGGAGACATGCTGGCGGCACGTCGTTCATGGCGGCGGATCCTCGTCCCCGAGCAATTCGGCGATCCCTGGCTCGCAGTAATCGTCTGCAGCTGCTGGCGGCCGACCGGGAAACTGAACGATCTCGGCAGAGGGCTGGTCATTGGCGTTCTGGCCGGGCCGGAATGCTTCGGATTCCCGGTTCCTTGCTTTCTCCTCGGCGCGATTCGAGCGAATGTTCTTGACCTCTGGCGTTGTCCCATGGAGGGCCGATGCCGTTTTGGCCTCGGCCTTGGCTACTAGGCTCTCGACGTTGCCGATAAAGTCGGCTTTGGCCACTTGCTCGTCGAGCTTTCGGTTGGCGCTGTCGTGCTTCGCGAGCTGTTCCTGTTGCTGGATCTCGCACA
>JAFEBZ010000081.1 GCA_018242405.1 Pseudomonadota bacterium
CTGGGATTCCAGGTCACGGGCGCGGCGGGCCAGTTCGCCGCGGATTTCATAGCGCACTTCGGAGAGGCGCTGGCGGGTGGAAAGCGACATCTACACACACGATTTTGGAGACGAATCCCAGCAGGTTAGCGGAAATCTTCGCCCGGCTGTGCGCCGGCGCGTGCATGAGACGCACTCGCCTTAGAATCCCGACATGACCCTGACCCGCCACCACGCTTGAATCCCGCAGCCGGCCCGGCCGCTGACAAGCGCGTCGCCATCGGCTGGCCGCTGCAGCCGGGCCCGGAGTGGCTGGACCTGTTGGCACGGTACCCGCAGGCGCGGGTGGCACGGGTGGTGGAGCAGCATCGCAGCGGCTATCGCCTGGTGGATGCCCCCGAATCCGGGTCGTTTGCTGCGGAATCGCCGCCGGAATGGCAGCGCAACCTCAAGGACCCCCTGCAGCGCGCCGGTGTCGGCGACTGGGTGCTGGTCGAAGGCGGGCAGATCGTCGCCTTGCTGCCGCGCCGGACCGCATTGAAGCGTGGCGCCGCCGGCGAGCATTACAAGCAGCAATTGATCGCCGCCAATATCGATACGGCTTTCGTCGTCACCGGGCTCGATGCCGACTTCAATCCGCGCCGGATCGAGCGTTACCTGCTGCTGGTACAGGGCGGAGGGATCGAAGCCGTCGTCGTGCTGACCAAGGCCGACAAGGGTGGCGATGTCGAGGCTGCGCTCGCAGCATTGCAGGCGATCCGCGACGAAGGCGTCGCCGTGCATGCGTTGAATGCCAAGGATGCGGAGTCGGTCGCTGCGTTGGCGCCGTGGTTGCAGCCGGGGCGCAGCGTGGTGCTGGTGGGATCGAGCGGCGCCGGCAAATCGACCATCACCAATACCCTGCTCGGCAACGAACGGATGAAGACCGGCGAAGTGCGCGCCAGCGATTCGCGCGGACGCCACACCACCACGCATCGCGCGTTGCTGCCGCTGCCGTCGGGCGCCTGCCTGATCGATACGCCGGGGATGCGCGAGCTCAAGCCGACCGGCGAGGAAAAACCCGATCGCACGGTGTTCGCCGACATCGATGCACTTGCCGAGCAATGTCGTTTCCGCGACTGCAAGCACGAGCGCGAACCCGGCTGCGCGGTACGCGCGGCGATCGAAGCCGGCACGCTCGATCCCGATCGCGTCGCCAACTGGCGCAAATTGATGGACGAAGTCGAGGCGGCGGCGGAAACGCTGGAGATGCGCCAAACGCAAAAATCCGAGGAAAAGCGCACCACGCGCGCCCTCAACAAATGGCTGGACAAGAAACGTGGCGGACATTGACGCAACCGCAAGCAGGAAACTCTCCCCCGTGTCGAAGGCAACAGCGTTCATTCACATCCCGATGCTCGTGTTGCTGGCAGGCATCACGGCCCTCGCTTCGGCGGCAACCATGCGCCCGGTAGTGTTCGCACCGGGAGCGATTTCTGCGGGCGCGCATGATTCGGCGCCGGCATTCGACCCCTCCGGCAAGGTCGTCTACTTCGGGCGCAGCAGCCCGGTGCAATCGGTGATCCTCGTGTCCCGGCTGGGCAGCGATGGCAAATGGTCGCAGCCGGAGATCGCGCCGTTCTCGGGACGCTGGCACGACATGGAACCGGCGATGTCGACGGATGGTGGTTACCTGGTGTTCGTCTCCAATCGGCCTGATCGCGACGATGCGCCGCCGGTGGACGGCCATTTCAATGGCAACAGGCAGAAAGGTGGTCGTTTGTGGCGCGTTGATCGCCACGGCGATGGCTGGGGCACGCCCCATCTGTTGCCGGCGCAAGTCAATGTCTCGACGACGGTATTCGCGCCGAGCATTGCCGGCGACGGCAGCCTGTATTTCATGACGCCCGATTCCGCGAGCGGGAAATTCCGGCTGTTCCGCGCGCAGGCCATCGCGAACGGATTCGCTGCTGCAGTCGCGCTGCCCTTCAGCGATGGCCGCCAGACCGATGTCGATCCGGCGGTCGCGCCCGACGAGTCCTTCCTGGTTTTCGGATCCGGCCGCATTGCCGGACGCAGCATCGACCTGTTCGTGGTGTTCCGCGATGGCAAGGGTTGGGGAACGCCGATCCCGCTTGGCGATGACGTCAATTCGCCGGGATCGGATGCCGAACCGCGCCTGGCTCCGGACGGGCAACAGTTGTACTTCAGCAGCGAGCGCAGCGAGCCCGTGGTTTATCCGCGCACGCGACAACAGGCCGAACGCGACCTCGCGCGCATGAACGCCGGTGACAACGGCAACTACAACATCTGGCAGGTGCCGTTGACGCCACTGCTGGAGCATGCGCGCCAACACAAGGTGAATTGAGCATGCCTCCCCCCGGTACCCCGGAAATCACCCACTACGCCGCGCTCGACGCGCGACTGGTGCAAGCCGCGAAAGGCCTGCGCCTGCTCAACATGGTGAGTTGGCCGGCCAGCTTGCAGCAGCCTTTCCTCGACGACTGGAACGCTGGGCGCAAGGCCAACCCGGTGGTCGAATATCCCAAGCACGATTTCAGCGAGGCCCGTCGCGAACTGGAAGCGATCGCCGGCGAATCCGAACCCGGCCATCCTCTCGGCGATTACCTGATCGAGAGTGCGCACAGCTGGTCGCTGGCAGCGGAGCTGCTGGAAAACCTCGGCACCGCGCGCGTCAGCGCGATCTCGCAGCAGTTGTTCGGCAAGCCCGACGAACCATTGCCGGGCGACGGCCCGAGCACGCTGGAAGCCGCGCGCCATTTCATCGGCATCGCTTCCGAACTCGACCACGGTTTGCTGTCGCCGGCGGAAACGGTGCCGATTTCCGCCACCGCGCTGGCGCTGCAATTGCAGAACGATCTCGACGATTTCTTCGAAGGCCGCGTCATCAACGTCGAACTCGATCCGCAGCTGATCGCCAAGGCCGCCGCCGCGGCGACCCGCATCCGCCTGCGCACCAGCGCCACCTTCAGCGACTATGACCGCGCGCAACTGCTGCAGCACGAAGCCTTTGTCCATTCGCTGACCGCGCTCAACGGCCGCGAACAGCCGGTATTGAAGAGTCTCGAGCTGTCGTCGCCGCGCGTCACCGCGACCCAGGAAGGGCTCGCCACCTTCGCCGAACAGATCACCGGCAGCACCGACATCCAGCGCATGAAGCGCGTCAGCCTGCGCATCGAGGCGGTGTCGATGGCATTGGGCGGCGCCGACTTCGTCCACGTGTTCCAGTACTTCGTCGATGCCGGGCAGGACCTGCAGGAAAGTTTCGCCTCGGCGCAGCGGGTGTTCCGCGGCGTCCCGACCACGGGCGGCCTGGCCTTCACCAAGGACACTGTCTACCTGCGCGGCCTGATCGCCGTGCACACCTTCTTCCGCTGGGCGTTGCGCCAGGACCGCCTGCAACTGTGCCGCCTGTTGTTCGCCGGCAAGATGACCCTGCAGGACATCCAGCGCTTCGAGCCGCTGTTCGCCGACGGCATCCTGGCGCCGCCGCGCTGGCTGCCGCGCTGGGTCGCTCGCGCCAATGGCCTGGCCGGGATGCTGGCGTTCTCGCTGTTCGCCAACCGCATCCACCTCGACCAGATCGCCGATTGCTTCGATCTCGCGGATTTCTAGGGTTCGAACGTGCCCATGCGCCGGCGTCGGGGCCGCCCGCGCTAGAATTGCCATGACACACAGCTGATCCCAAGACGATGTCAGACGACCAGGACGATTTCCGGAAAGCGGCCCTCGACTATCACCGCCATTCGCCGCCCGGAAAGATCCGGATCAGCGCCACCAAGCCGATGGTCACCCAGCGCGACCTCGCCATGGCCTATTCGCCGGGCGTGGCCTACGCCTGCGAGGAAATCGCCGCCGATCCCGCCCAGGCCAGCGAGCTGACCGCGCGCGGCAACCTGGTCGCCGTCGTCACCAACGGCACCGCCGTGCTCGGCCTCGGCGACATCGGCCCGCTCGCCGGCAAGCCGGTGATGGAAGGCAAGGGCGTGCTGTTCAAGAAATTCGCCGACATCGACGTCTTCGACATCGAACTCAACGAACGCGATCCCGACAAGCTGGTCGAGATCATCGCCAGCCTCGAGCCGACCTTCGGCGGCATCAACCTCGAGGACATCAAGGCGCCGGAGTGCTTCTACATCGAGCGCAAGCTGCGCGAGCGCATGAACATCCCGGTGTTCCACGACGACCAGCACGGCACCGCGATCATCGTTGGTGCGGCGGTGTTGAATGCGCTGGAAGTCGCCGGCAAGAAGATCGACGAGGTCAAGCTCGCCACCACCGGCGCCGGTGCCGCCGGCATCGCCTGCCTCGACATGCTGGTCGCGCTCGGCCTGCGCAAGGACAACATCTTCGCGCTCGATCGCGGCGGCGTGCTCCATACCGGCCGCACGGATCTCGATCCCGACAAGCTGCGCTACGCGCGCGATACCGACAAGCGCACGCTCGACGACATCATCGACGGCGCCGACGTCTTCCTTGGCCTGTCGGCGGGCGGCGTGCTCAAGCCGGACATGGTGGCGAAGATGGCGTCCAAGCCAATCATCCTCGCGCTCGCCAATCCCTATCCGGAAATCATGCCGGAGGATGCCAAGAAGATCCGCCCCGACGCGATCATCGCCACTGGTCGCAGCGATTACCCGAACCAGGTGAACAACGCGCTGTGCTTCCCCTACATCTTCCGTGGCGCGCTCGATGTCGGTGCCTCCGAAGTCAACGAGGCGATGAAGCTGGCCTGCGTGCGCGCGATCGCCGACCTCGCCCGCCGCGAAGCCAGCGACCTCGGCAACGCCTATACCGGTGACATCGCCAAATTCGGTCCCGAATACCTGATCCCGCGTCCGCTCGATCCGCGCCTGATCACGGTGATCGCGCCAGCCGTCGCCCGCGCGGCGATGGAATCCGGCGTGGCGACGCGGCCGATGGCCGATCTCGCGGCCTACGAGGAAAAGCTCGGCCAGTTCATCCATCGCACGCGGATGATGATGAAGCCGGTGTACGAACGCGCCCGTGCCGATCTCAAGCGCGTGGTCTACGCCGAAGGCGAGGAATACACCGTGCTGCGCGCGGTCCAGACCGTCATCGACGACGGCCTGGCCAAGCCCATCCTGATCGGTCGTCCGGAAGTGATCGAGCGCCGCATCGAGAAGCTCGGCCTGCGCATGCGCGCCGGTGTCGATTTCGAGTTGTGCAACATCAACGACGATCCGCGCTTCAACGACTATTGGCGCCAGTACCACGCTCGCAACGAACGCAACGGCATCACCGAAGACGCCGCCAAGAACCTGGTGCGTTCGCGGCCGACGCTGGTCGCGGCATTGATGGTGGAACGCGGCGACGCCGATGCGCTGATCTGCGGCCTGGTCGGGCGCTTCCACAAGAAGCTCGGCTACCTGCTCAGCGTGTTCGACTTCGAGCCGGGCGTGAAGCACACTGCGGCGATGACTGCGGTGATCAACGATCACGGCGCGATGTTCTTCACCGACACCCACGTCCAGCTCGACCCGAGCGCCGAACAGATCGCGGCGGCGACGCTGCAGGCCAGTTACCGGCTCAAGCTGTTCGGCATCGAACCGAAGATCGCCTTGCTGTCGCACTCCAACTTCGGCAGCCATTCCGATGCCTCGGCGCTGAAGATGCGTCGCGCGCGCGAGCTGATGGTGGCGCAACGCCCGAGCCTGGAAGTCGATGGCGAGATGATGGCCGACACCGCGCTCGACGAAGTGCTGCGCAAGCGCATCTTCCCGGGCACGCGCCTCGAAGGCGCGGCGAACCTGATGGTGATGCCCAACCTCGACGCCGCCAACATCGGCTACAATCTGGTGCGTGTCGTCACCAATGGCGTGGCCATCGGTCCGATCCTGATGGGCATCGACCAGCCCGCGCACATCCTGACGCCAGCGTCCACCGCGCGTCGCGTGGTCAACATGACGGCGATCGCGGCGGTGGATGCGCAGTTGCGTGCGGCGCGCAAGGGCAGCGCCGGCTGATCACTTACGGCGGAACGCGGGCCTCGACGGGCGCGTTCCTGCGTCCGCGCCACCCCTTGTGGAGAATCGACAGCGCGCGCTCCAGGTTCTTGAAGTAGCCACCGGGCCGCATCATCGACAGCTTGGCGTAGCGCTTCACTTCCCGCCATGACGGGTTGGTCTTCGTGCGGAATTCGTACTTGACGTCTTCAAGGCACCAGTCGGTCAGGCCAACGCGCGCCGCATAGCTGCGCACGAGCGTACGCGCGCGATAGCGGTTGAGGAATTGCGCCTTGGCATCGGTCTGTCCGAACCAGCCGTTGTTGCCGTGGATGCGATAATGCACGCTGCCGGTCGGCAGGAAATACTTGCGCGCGCCGAGGATGCTGGCGCCGTGGACCAGGCACATGTCGGCGCAGATGCGCCAGGTTTCCAGTTGGTCCGGCGGCAGGTCGAGCGCGCGTCGCGCCCACTGCGTGCGCATCACCAGCGCGGATGTCGGCGCGCCATACCAGTGGGCCAGCATGAACACACTGACGACGGTGTAGCCGAAATCCATCTCGCGGTCGGCGTAACCGACATGGCGTTCTTCGTTGCCGAAGTGGCGCAGGTCGGTGAACACGAAATCGACGTCGCGGCGGCGATCGAGCAGTTCGCCGATCTTCTCCAGGTGGTCCGGGCTCCAGCGATCGTCGGCGTCGAGGAAGGCGACGGCATCGGTGTTCGCATGGGAAACACCGGTCTGGAACGCGGCGAGCTGGCCGCCGTTCTTGCGGAACACGAGTTCGACGCGGGCATCGTTGCCGTAGCGTTCGCTCAGCAATTGGGTCGAACCATCGGTCGAGCCGTCATCGACCACGATGACCTGCGCCGGTACGCGCGTTTGCGCCAGCGCGCTGTCGACGGCTTCGGCGACGAAATCCCGATAGTTGTAGCAGGTGACGACAACTGTGAAAGAAGTGGTCGCGGTAGCCATGTCAAATGGTGTCCGATGGGGATTGCGTGGTGATCGTGGAAATTAGTCGCGCGGGGAAAGCTGCGGCATTGTCCAGGTACCATGCGCGGGCATTGGCGCCGAGCGCGGCGATGGTGGCGTCGTCCATGTTCGCCAGCGTGTCGATGGCCTGCGTCATCGCTTCGGGCGTGAAGCCGTAGGTGGTGGCCAGGTGTTGCGTGCCGGTTTCCACCGGCGTGACCAGCACGCCGCGTTCGCGGCTGACGAGTTCGTTCATCGGTGGCGCATCCAGGGTTAGCGCGATCGCGCCGACGCCCATCGCCTCGACCAGGTAGTGGCCGAAGCCTTCGGTTTCCGACGGACAGAGATGGAACAGGTGGGCGTTCTGCAGGCGCTTGAGTTCCGCGTCGTCGAGGTAGTCGACCAAGTGGCGGATGTTGGGCACGGGATCGGCGACGCGCGCCGTCTTCGGATTCTGCACCACGGTCAGCAGCGGCCATTCCGGATGCTGTCGCCACAGCGCGAGCAATGCTTCGGTGCCCTTGTTCTGGCTGCGTCCGGCGAGATGGAAGAACGCGCGTTCGCGAACGACCGCGGCATCGAAACGATCCTCGCTGGTGAAGCCGATGAAGCGCGTCCGGCAACCCAGCGCAGCGAAAATCCGTTCCGCTTCGTGCGTCTTGGCGAGGATCGACGAGACCCGCGGTAGCACCGCGAGGTCATGCGCATTGCACCACTCCGGATTGGGGATGAAGGCGGTGTGCCGCGCCCACGGCAGGTATTCCGGCCAGATGTGCTCGAGCATGATGTTGAAGTCGAAACGCGGGCCGCCACCGAGCACGAATTGCCACGCCGTCAGCGCGCGTGCCTTGATCGGCCGGCCGATCTTGCGCAGCTTGCCGCGACCGTGGCGCGTGTAGCTGACGGAAACGCCCGCGCTCGCGAGTGCGTCGCCGATCAGCACGAGGTCGCGACTGAGACCGACGCCGTTGTCCCAGGCGATGAGGTTGACGCTGGGATGGCGGGGGGAAGGCGTCATGGCGACGGAGGCGGCAGTTCGACCGGGGAACGGTCGCGGTGCTTGCGGCCGCGACCGAGGATGGACAGGGCGCGATTGTAATTCTTCAGGCGCGAGCCCTTGCGGAACATGCTGAGCTTGGCATAACGCACCGTTTCTTCCCAGGTCGGTTCCGGCTTGGTCATGTATTCGTGCTTGAGCAGTTCAATGCAGGTGTCGCGCATGTGCAGGCGTTCGGCGTAGTAGCGCGTGAGCTGGATGTTGCGCATCCAGGTCAGGTAATCGCCGGCAGGATCCTTCTTCGCCCACCAGCCGTTGTTGCCATGGATGCGGTATTCGACCGCGCCCGTCGGCAGGTAATACTTGCGCGCGCCCCACAAGCTGGCGCCGAAAACCAGGCAATTGTCGGCACAGATGCGCCACTGCGGATCCATGGTAGTGGGCATGTCCAGGCAGAATTCGGCCACCGTGCGCCGCATGCTCAGGGCCGATGTCGGTGCGCCGTACCAGAACTGGGTATGCAGCGTCATGATCGCGGTATAGCCGAGATCGGTTTCGCGATCGGCGTAGCGGATCAGGCGCTGATCGTCGCCGAACAGCGCGAGGTCGGAGAAGACGAAATCGATGTCGCGACGCTTTCCATAGAGTGCGGCCAGCTGTTCCAGGTAATCGGGTTTCCAGCGGTCATCGGCGTCGAGGAATGCCAGGATGCTGCCGCGGCAGGCGGCGAGGCCCGCCTTGAATGCCGACAGCTGGCCGCCGTTGGACTTGCAGATCAGGGTGACGTGCGGATCGTCCTGGTAGCGTTCGCGCAGCACGGCGTCGGAACCGTCGGTGGAGCCGTCATCGACGACGATGACATCACACGGCTGCAGTGTTTGCGCCAGCGCGGAGTCGATCGCCTCGCAGACGTATTCGCGATAGTTGTAGCAGGGGATGACGACGGAGATCGCGGGTACGCTTGCACTCACGCAGGAATGTCCAGCAGGTCGCGGAAGTAGGCGATGGTCTTCCCGAGCCCCTCTTCGAGCGGCGTGACCGGCTGCCAGCCGAGTTTTTCGCGGGCGAGATCGATGTTGGGCTGGCGCTGCTTCGGGTCATCCGAAGGCAATGGCTTGAAGGCGAGTTTCGAGCGGCTGCCGGTGAGCTTCAGCACCAGTTCCGCCAGTTCAAGCATGGTGAATTCGCCGGGATTGCCGATGTTGATCGGGCCGGTGAATCCCTCTTCGGTGTCCATCATCCGCACGAAGCCTTCGATCAGGTCATCGGCATAGCAGAAGCTGCGGGTCTGGCTGCCATCGCCGTAAATGGTGATGTCCTCGCCCTTCAGCGCCTGCACGATGAAATTGCTGACCACGCGCCCGTCGTTGGGATGCATGCGCGGGCCATATGTATTGAAGATGCGCACCACCTTGATGTCGAGCGCGTGCTGGCGGTGATAGTCGAAGAACAGGGTTTCGGCGCAACGCTTGCCCTCGTCATAGCAGCTGCGGATGCCGACCGGGTTGACGCGGCCCCAGTAGTCCTCGGTTTGCGGATGCACTTCCGGGTCGCCATAGACCTCGCTGGTGGAGGCCTGGAGGATGCGTGCCTTCACCCGCTTGGCCAGGCCGAGCATGTTGATCGCGCCATGCACGCTGGTCTTGGTGGTCTGGACCGGATCGAACTGGTAGTGGACCGGCGACGCCGGGCAGGCGAGGTTGTAGATGCGATCGACTTCCACGAACAACGGGAAAGTCACGTCATGGCGCATCAATTCGAAGTACGGATTGCCCATGAGATGGGCGATGTTGCGCTTGCTGCCGGTGAAAAAATTGTCGACGCAGAGGACATCGTGGCCGTCGCGCAGCAGCCGCTCACACAGGTGTGAGCCGAGGAAGCCCGCGCCGCCGGTGACCAGGATTTTGTGCATCGATCGATTCGTGCGTGACGGCGGCAAGGCGCGGGGTGGCCAGTATGCCTGACTGCCCTGATGTCGATCAAAAACTGCGACGAACGCCACGCTTAACCTTACGAACGGGACATTGACGGCCTGCTGGCGCCGGGCGAATTTTTATTGCCCGGATGATAATCGTCAGGCACTCCTCGGCGGGTGCCCGCGCTTGCTAGACTCCCTCGACACGTCACTGACAAGGTGCCCGCGATGGACTGGCTGAACGACCTCCTGCAGAACGATCCCGACCCGACCGAAACCCGCGAATGGATCGAATCCATCAAGTCGGTGATCGACGTGCGCGGCCCCGAACGCGCGCACCAGTTGCTGGAAGACATGGTCGAGATGACCCGTCGCACCGGCGTGCAGCTGCCGTTCTCGCCGACCACCGGTTACTTCAACACCATCCCGGTGTGGAAGGAGCCGAAGCTGCCGGGCGACGCCCACATGGAATGGCGCATCCGTTCGATGATCCGCTGGAATGCGATGGCGATGGTGGTGCGCGCCAACCGCAAGCCGGGCGACCTCGGCGGCCACATCGCCAGCTTCGCGTCGAGCGCCACGCTTTATGACGTCGGTTTCAACCATTTCTGGCGCGCGCCGGACGCGGATCACCCGGGTGATTTGATCGGCGTCCAGGGCCACAGCTCGCCGGGCATCTATTCGCGCGCCTTCCTCGAAGGCCGCATCAGCGAGGACCAGCTCGACCACTTCCGCATGGAAGTCGATGGCAAGGGCATCAGTTCGTATCCGCATCCGTGGCTGATGCCGGACTTCTGGCAGTTGCCGACGGTGTCGATGGGCCTTGGCCCGATCGCCGCGATCTACCAGGCACGCCACTGGAAGTACCTGGAAGCGCGCGGCCTGATGCCGAAGACCAACCGCAAGGTGTGGTGCTTCCTTGGCGACGGCGAAACCGACGAACCGGAATCGCTGGGCGCGATCTCGGTCGCCGGCCGCGAAGGCCTCGACAACCTGGTCTTCGTCATCAACTGCAACCTGCAGCGCCTCGACGGCCCGGTGCGCGGCAACGGCAAGATCATCCAGGAGCTGGAAGGCAACTTCCGCGGCGCCGGCTGGAACGTGCTGAAGGTGGTGTGGGGCAGCTACTGGGATCCGCTCCTCGCCCAGGACAAGGAAGGCATCCTCAAGAAATTGATGATGGAAACGCTGGACGGCGAATACCAGAACTGCAAGGCCTTCGGCGGTGCCTATACGCGCGAGCATTTCTTCGGCAAGTATCCGGAGACCGCTGCGCTTGTCGCCAACATGACCGACGAGGACATCTGGCACCTCAACCGCGGCGGCCACGACCCGCACAAGGTCTACGCGGCCTACGACGCGGCGATGAAGACCGAGGGCGTGCCGACGGTGATCCTCGCCAAGACGGTGAAGGGCTACGGCATGGGCGGCGCCGGCGAGGCGCTGAACCCGACCCACCAGACCAAGAAGCTCGACAACGATTCGGTGCTGGAATTCCGCGACCGCTTCAAGCTCGAGAGGGACCTGCCGGACGAGCTGTTCAAGGACGGCAAGGTGCCGTTCCTCAACCCCGGCAAGGATTCGCCGGAAGTCCAGTACATGCTGGAACGCCGCAAGGAACTCGGCGGCTTCCTGCCGCAGCGCCGGCGCAAGGCCAGCACCTCGCTGGAAGTGCCGAAACTGGAAACCTTCGAGCGCCTGCTGAAGTCGACCGGCGAGCGCGAGATCAGCACGACGATGGCCTTCGTGCAGGCGCTCAACATCGTGCTGCGCGACAAGCAGGTCGGTCCGCGTTGCGTGCCGATCGTCGCCGACGAAGCGCGCACCTTCGGCATGGAAGGCATGTTCCGCCAGATCGGCATCTATGCGCCGCAGGGCCAGAAGTACAAGCCGGTCGACGCCGACCAGCTGATGTTCTACCGCGAGGATGCGACCGGGCAGGTGTTGGAAGAGGGCATCACCGAAGCCGGCGCGTTCGCCTCGTGGATGGCTGCGGCGACCAGCTACAGCACCAACGATTTGCAGATGCTGCCGTTCTACATCTACTACTCGATGTTCGGCTTCCAGCGCATCGGCGACGCGGCGTGGCAGGCGGCGGACATGCGCGCTCGCGGCTTCCTGCTCGGCGGCACCGCCGGCCGCACCACGCTGAACGGCGAAGGCCTGCAGCACGAGGACGGCCAGAGCCACATCCAGACCAGCTTCATTCCCAACTGCCGCAGCTACGATCCGACCTTCGGCTACGAAGTGGTGACGATCGTCCAGCACGGCATGCAGCGCATGCTCGCCGAACAGCATGACGAGTACTACTACATCACCCTGATGAACGAGAACTACGCGCATCCGGACATGCCGGAAGGCAGCGCGGACGGGATCATCAAGGGCATGTACCTGCTGCGCGAGGGCGACAAGTCGAAGAAGGGTAGCCTGCGCGTGCAGCTGATGGGTAGCGGCACCATCCTGCGCGAAGTGATCGCGGCGGCGGAATTGCTCAAGAAGGAATTCAACGTCGACGCCGACATCTGGAGCTGCCCGAGCTTCACCGA
>JAFEBZ010000082.1 GCA_018242405.1 Pseudomonadota bacterium
GATCACCAGCGGGCCTTAAGGATCCGGCAAGGCGGCGATTATGAGGCAAAGCTTCCCCCGCCGAAACCGCGACCCCATGACGGCCATCGCGAACCTGAACGGAACCCCGTCATGAATCCATGTGTGACCGCAGGTGGCGGTCACGAGTTGCCGTGGACAATTCTTCGCCATACTCTTGGGGAGATTTCATGCCAAGCGGTTCAGAATGAACTATCACGCCCTGTCGCAATTCGGTGCCCAACGCCTGCCCGCGAGCCCGTTGTCCCTCGATACCGCGACAGTCGATCGGTTCCTGTCCCGTTGCCAGCGCCATCGCTATCCGTCGCGCGTCGACGTGTTCCGCCCCGGCGACCCGGCCAGCACCCTCTATTACGTCCTCGATGGTTCAGTCAGCATCCTGACTGAAGAAGAAGACGGCCACGAGCTGATCCTCGGCTACTACGGCAAGGGCGAATTCGTCGGCGAAATGGGGCTCTATATCCATTCCGAGCGCCGCGAAGTCACGCTGCGGACCCGCACCCAGACCGAACTGGCCGAAATCAGCTACGAGCACCTGACCCAGCTGCTGACCGGCGAGCTGGCCGCAGACGCGCCCAAGATCCTGTTCGCAATCGGTGCCCAGCTGACCCGTCGCCTGCGCGACACGGGCCGCAAGGCTGGCCGACTGGCCTTCCTCGACGTCACCGACCGCATCGTCCGCACCCTGCACGACCTGGCGCAGGAGCCGGAGGCGATGACCCATCCGCAGGGCACCCAGCTGCGCATTTCCCGCCAGGAAATCGCCCGCCTGGTCGGCTGCTCGCGCGAGATGGCCGGTCGCGTGCTGAAGAAGCTGCAGGCCGACGGCCTGCTCCACGCCCGCGGCAAGACCATCGTCCTTTACGGCAGCCGCTGAGGCGTGACTTCGCGCGATCCGCACGGCGCCCTGCCCGAGGCCGACCTGCGGCTGGCTTCGGTGATGGATGCCGAGGATGTCGCTTCCCTGCTCACCACGCTCGGCTATCCCTGTGATCGCCAGGACGCGGCCAACCGCATCCTGACCATCATCGAGAACGATCGCCAGACGCTGGTGCTGGCGCGCGGCGCCGATGGCGCGGTGTCCGGCCTGATCGCCCTCGACTTCATGTACTACTTGCCGCTGGACACGACGACCTGCCGCATCACCGCACTGGTGGTGACGACCGAAGCGCAGGGCCGCGGCATCGGTCGCCAGTTGCTGCGCGAAGCCGAACGCCGTGCGCGCGCCGCCGGTGCCGCCCGCATCGAACTGACCAGCGGATCGCAGCGCACCGACGCCCACAAGTTCTATCGCGACAACAACTACAGCGACGGCACCGTCCGTTTCGTCAAATACCTCGGCGCCGCCTGAGCCTCAGCCTCGCGCCATCGCCCTGGGATCGGGATCGCCGCCGCGACCGGGGCAGCCCCAGTTGAGGATCGGCGTGTCCGGGCGCAACAGGCGCCGGAACACTTCAACCGAACCCGGTTTCGGGTTCACCACCACCGGACGCCTCGCTGCCAGCAGCAGTGGCAGGTCGGCCGTACTGTCGCTGTACGCGGCGTCGATCGGCGCGACATAGCCGGCGTCGCGGATCATCGCCATCTTCATCTCGTGGTGGCAGTGGCGCGTCGCCACCACGCCGCCGAAGCGCGGCCCGATCTCGGTGCCGATCACCGGCAGGTCGTCGTGGGCGACGAAATCGAGGATGGCGCGCGCCAGTTCCGGCGGCGCCCCGGTCGCGACGATCACGGTATCGCCGCGGGCGCGATGCAGGTGCAGCACCTTGAGCGCATCGGGCAACAGGCGCTTGCGGATTTCATCGGCGTGGCTGGCGACGTACGCATCGATCAGCGCATCGAGATCGCGGCTGCGATGCATCCCCACCGTCCCCACCCAGACGAATGCGGAGATGCCGTGGCGACGCGTCGGCAACCACGCGACCATCGGTCCCGCTATCGGCAGGATCAGCAATGCAAGCAGGCGTCGCCACCAGTCGCGGCGGATCAGCCACGCGAACAGATGACTGCCGGAATCGCCGTTGTAGAGGGTGTGGTCGAAATCGAAAACGACGAAATGTCCTGGATCGGGCATGGCGTGCGAATGAAGTTGTCTGAAGCCCGGGATCAGGCAGTGGTGCGTGGAAGGGTAACCCGGACCAGCAGGCCGCGGCTGGAATCGCGCGTGTTGTGATCGAGCAATTCGATGCGGCCGCCGTGACGGGTCACGATTGCGCGCACCAGGCTGAGGCCGAGACCGCTGCCGGGTGATCCGCGGTGCGCCTCCAGGCGTTCGAAACGGTCGAACACGCGCGGGCGATCTTCTTCCGAAATGCCGGCACCCTGGTCGGCGACCTCGACGACAACGGCATGATTGAGCGGCCTCAAGGCGAGGTTCACCACGCTGCCGTCGGGCGTGTACTTGATCGCGTTGTCGAGCAGGTTCAGCACCATCTGAAACAACTGGTCGGCATCGCCGCGCGCGTCCGCGGCTTCGCCCTCCAGTTCGATGCGGATGCCGCGCTCCGCCGCGATCGGTGCATACATTTCCTGTGCGTCCTCCAGCAGCGGCCACAACGGCACCCGCGGCGCATCCGGCTGCAATGACTGCGCCTCGATGCGCGACAGCCGCAGCAGGCCGGCGAAGGTGCCGAGCAACTGGTCGGTGTCGGTGACGGCGGTGTCGAGCGACGCCCGTTGCGACGATCCCGGCTCCGCGTCCTCGCGCAGGTCGTCGAGGCGATTGCGCAGGCGCGTCAGCGGCGTGCGCAGGTCGTGGGCAATGTGGTCGGTCGCGGCGCGCACGCCTTCCATCAAGCCGTTGATGCGATCGAGCATGCTGTTGACGCGCTGGGCAATGAGGTCGAAGGCATCGCCACTGCCATCGCCGCGGACGCGTTGGGTCATGTCGCCGGCGGTGATGCGTTGCGCGGTGGCGTCGAGTGCGCGCAGGCGTTCGGCCACCCAGCGCGAGACCAAGCCTCCCAGCAAGGCGCCAAGCGCGACGGCCGCGAGCAGCGCGGCCACCGATGCCCGCAACATCAGACTCCGGAAGCCGTCCTGCGCACGCGTGTGCAAGGCCACCACCAGCACGCTGCCATCGCCGAGCGGCGTGGCGTGCGCCATGGCGTGGGCATCGTCATCGGTGTCTTCATCGACGAATTCGTAACTGTGGCTGACACCGACCGTTGCCGGTGCACCGGCAGGCAGGGGCAATGCGCTGCCGGCCAGCAGGCGGCCATTGCCATCCCACAATGCATACGCGCTGTCGGGATCGTCCGGTTGTTCGGTGCGCGATCGCACTTCCTCGCGCAATGCCGGCAGGCCGCCCGAGCGCGCAACCTCGACCAGGCCGGCGGTCTGCAAACGCAGCACGTCCTGGCTGTCCTTCTCGAGCAGTCTCGACACCGCGAAATAGACGCCGGCGCCAAGCAGCATGAAGGCCAGCAGGAAGGCGGCCGACACCATCAACGCCAGGCGCCGGCTGGTGGAACGCCACGGCCACTTCACCTCAGCCGTCCAGTCGATAGCCGGCGCCGCGCACCGTCTGCAGCAGCGGACGATCGAAACCGTGGTCGATCTTCTGGCGCAGGCGGCTGATGTGGACGTCGATGACGTTGGTCTGCGGATCGAAGTGGTAGTCCCACACCGATTCCAGCAGCATGGTGCGGGTGACGACGCGACCGGCGTGGCGCATCAGGTATTCGAGCAGGCGGAATTCGCGCGGTTGCAGTTCGATGCGCTTGTTTGCGCGGATCGCCTCGCGCTTGAGCAGGTCGAGTTCAAGATCGGCGACCTTGAGCCGCACCGGTTCGGAACCGCCGACATTGCCGCGGCGCGCGATGCTGTCGAGGCGCGCGCTCAGCTCGGCGTAGGCGAAGGGCTTGGCGAGGTAGTCATCGGCGCCGGCGCGCAACCCTTCGACACGATGTTCGACGTCGCCCAGCGCGGTAAGCAGCAGGACCGGCGTGCGGTTGCCGGCGCCGCGCAGGGTGCGCAACACGGTCAGGCCATCGAGCGCGGGCAGCATGCGATCCATGACGATGGCGTCATATTGTTCGGTGGTGGCGAGGAACAGGCCCTCGCGGCCGTCATGGGCGCCATCGACGGCATGGCCGTCCTCGCGCAATCCCTTGAGGACAAAATCCGCCGTCTGCGTATCGTCCTCGATGACCAGGATGCGCATGCACCAACCTCACTTCGTCCAGACCTGATCCGCGAGCTTAATGCTTCGCCGGTGTGTTTCGTGCATCGGTCGCCGGATCCGGCTTCGCCGCCGGCAGCGCCGACTTCGGCATGTTCCAGCGTTCGCAGATGCCGAGGCGGCTGCGGCGTGCACAGCGACGCACCACTTTCTTGTGGGCATGAGCGGCGGCACCGGCAGGATCGACCGGATCAAGCGTGGCGGCAGCAGGCTCGACACCGGCCGCCTGAACAGCGACAGGCACGGCGTGCGCCGAAGCACCCACCATCACCAGCAACATTGCGATGAACAACGCCCGCCACATCATCCGTTCCTCCGCTCCTTGAAGACGAAACCGCCCGCGCAGGGCGGGCGGTTCGTCGGTTCCCGCGATGCGGGCGCCCTGCGGCCCCGCACCGGGTGCGCGTCCCTTACTTGGCCGGGGTCGCGTCCTTGGGGGCATCCATGCTGGCGTCGGTCTTGGCGGCAGCAGCCTTGTGCATCTTGTGATGCGCCTTGTGGTGGGCCTTCTTGTGATGATGCTTGGCCATCGGCTTGGCGTCGGAAGCAGCCGGTGCGGCGGCAGGAGCCGGGGTGGCGTCCTGGGCAAAGGCGACATTGGCGCCGAAGGCCAGCAGGCCAGCGAACAGCAGGGCGGAGAGCTTCATTTGAACTTCCTCATGACTGTGGGGGGGTGCGACACGCGGTGGGACATCCACCGTGGGACCACAGTGCGCCGGCGGATTTGCCCGCAGGTTTGCCCCAACATGAACATTTGGTCATGTCGGAACATGCCGGGAAATGTGAATGCGCGATCAGCGCGTCGCGGCAACCGCCGCCTTCATTTCGGCAATGATCTTGCGGTAATCGGGATGACCGAAGATGGCCGAACCGGCAACAAAGGTATCGGCGCCGGCAGCGGCAATTTCGCCGATGTTGTCCGGCTTCACCCCGCCATCGACTTCCAGTCGGATCGGTTTGCCGAGGGTATCGATGCGCGTGCGCACTTCGCGCAGTTTGCGCAAGGTCGACGGGATGAAAGCCTGGCCGCCGAAACCGGGGTTGACCGACATCAGCAGCACGTAGTCGAGGTCCTCGAGGAGATAGTCGAGCACGTCGACCGGCGTTGCCGGATTCAACACCACGCCGGGCAGGCAGCCGCTGGCGCGGATCAGCTGCACGGTGCGATGCGGATGCAGCGATGCTTCCGGGTGGAAGCTGATGTGCGTCGCGCCGGCCTGCGCGAACATCGGCACCAGCGCATCGACCGGCTCCACCATCAGGTGCACGTCGATCGGCGCGGTCACGCCGTGCTTGCGCAGCGCCTCGCACACCATCGGGCCGATGGTGAGATTGGGTACGTAGTGGTTATCCATCACGTCGAAATGCACCCAGTCGGCGCCGGCGGCGAGGACGTTGTCGACCTCTTCGCCGAGACGGGCGAAATCGGCGGACAGGATGGAGGGCGCGATGACGGTGGATTGCATGAAAGGACCTGGTTCAGCGGTTGCGGCGAAGGGAATGGATGCGGCGACGGGCCGCGTTGAGCTGGTGCATGCGCCGTTCGCCATCGGCGCGCGTTTGCGCGTCGGCGTTGACAAGGCGATCGGGATGGGCCGCAGCGACTGCGCGCCGCCACGCCAGTTCGATCTCGGCGTCGCTGGCCTGCGGGTTCACGCCGAGTACGGCGTAAGGATCATCGCTGGCGTCCTTGGCAGCTGCGGGAACGCGGGATTCCAGCACGAAGACCCACAGCAGTACGCCGACCAGGGCGCCGACCAGCGGATTTCCGCGCAACAGCAGGCCACCTGCCACTGCAGCGATCGCCCGTGCTGTCCAGTTTCCCGTCATGCGCGACATGATACCCGCCCGCCGCCGGCGGCCCGATACAATGGTTTTTTGCCGGAGTCCCGCGTGGCCACCACTCTCTCGCAGTCCGACCTGCCCGGTCTCGACCTGATCCACCGCGGCAAGGTCCGCGATGTCTACGACCTGCACGATGGCCGCCTGCTGATGGTCGCCAGCGATCGCCTGTCGGCGTTCGACGTGGTGTTGCCCGACCCGATTCCCGGCAAGGGCGAGATGCTGACGCAAATCAGCAATTTCTGGTTCGCGCGGACCGCGCACATCCTGCCCAATCATCTGACCGGCGATGACGTCGCCAGCGTGCTGCCGGCAGGCGTCGATCCCGCGATCTACGCCAAGCGCAGCGTGGTCACGAAGAAGCTCAAGCCGGTTCCGGTGGAATGCATCGCGCGCGGTTACCTGATCGGCAGCGGCTGGAAGGATTACCAGGCGACCGGCAAGGTCAGCGGCATCGAACTGCCTGCGGGACTGCAGCAGGCGCAGCAGTTGCCGGAAGCGATCTTCACGCCCTCGACCAAGGCGGCGGTCGGCGACCACGACGAGAACATCGATTTCGCCACGGCGATCGCGACGGTCGGTGAATCGCTGGCGACGCAGGTGCGCGACGCCACATTGAAGCTGTATTCCTTCGCGCGCGATTACGCCGCCGAACGCGGCATCATCCTCGCCGACACCAAGTTCGAATTCGGCACCGATGACAGCGGCACGCTGTACGTGATGGACGAGATGCTGACGCCGGATTCGTCGCGCTACTGGCCGGCCGACAGCTATCAGGTCGGCACCAGCCCGCCGAGCTACGACAAGCAGTTCGTGCGCGACTATCTGGAAACGCTGGACTGGAACAAGCGCGCACCGGGCCCGAACGTGCCCGCCGACGTGATCGCCAAGACCCGCGCCAAGTACGCGGAAGCGCTGCAACGACTCGCAGGAATCGACGCATGAACACCCGAACTGAACGTCCGGTCGATCGCTGGTTCTCGAACTATTCGGGCGACCACGTCAATCCGACCAACCAGTTGATCCACGTCATCTGCGTGCCGGCGATCCTGTGGTCGGTGATCGCGCTGATGTGGTGCATCCCGGTGCCGGGCTCGCTGTTCCGTCAGGGCCTGTGGGCGGCGCTGACGATGTTCGTCGCGTGGTCGTACTACTTCCGGCTGTCGCGCAAACTCGGCCTCGGCATGCTCGCTGTGTTCGTGGTGATCTCGTGGAGCATGCGCTGGCTGCACGGCGCGATCGGCGGCATGCAACTGACCTGGCTGGCGTTGGCGGTGTTCGTCGTCGCGTGGATCGGCCAGTTCATCGGTCACAAGATCGAGGGACGCAAGCCCAGCTTCTTCACCGATCTCACCTATCTGCTGATCGGCCCGCTATGGGTGCTCGCCAAGCTCTATCGCAAGCTCGGCATCGCGTACTGAAATGGCCACTGGCGACCTGCGCGGGCGCGACATCGCGCTGCTGATGCTGGTCTGCCTGGCCTGGGCCGGCAATTTCCTGACCTCGGCGATCGCGCTGCGCGAAGTGCCGCCGATCCTGTTCACCGCGTTGCGCTTCATCCTGCTGCTGGTTCCGCTGCTGCCGTTGATCCGCGTGCCGCCACGCCAACAATGGCCACGTCTCGCCACCAGTTCGCTGTTGATCGGCGTGCTGCATTTCACCCTCGGCTTCGTCGCGGTGAAACTGGCCGGGCAACTGAGCTCGCCCGCGATCCTGATGCAGAGCTATGTGCCGATGACGACGCTGCTGGCGTGGTGGCTGCTCGGCGAGCGCTTCGGCTGGCGCACCGGACTGGCGGTCGCGGCGAGCTTCGTCGGCGTGCTGGTGCTCGGCCTCGATCCCGGTGTGCTGGCCAAACCGATGGCGTCGACGGCGATGCTGACCGCCGCGCTGATGCTCGCCATCGCCACCATCGTGATGAAGGGACAGTCGGGCATCAGCGTGTGGTCGCAACAGGGCTGGATGGCCGCGCTCAGCATCCTCCCGTTGCTGGCATTAAGCGCATGGCTGGAACCGGGCGCGCTCGCGCACCTGCCGCAAGCGTCGTGGAAAGCCTGGTTCGGTGTGGCATTCGCGGCTTTTGCGTCATCGCTGCTCGGCCATGGCCTGTACTACCGCCTGCTGCAGCGGCATCCGGTTGCGCAGCTGATGCCATGGCTGTTGCTGGTTCCGGTGATAGCAATGGGGCTGGGCATCGCCTTCTACGGCGACCGTCCAGGTCCGCGGGTGTGGATCGGTGGCGCACTGGTGCTGGGCGGCGTGTTCACCATCGCCATCCGCCAGCTCCAGCGCGGCCGTCAGACGATCTCGCCGCCGATGCCCGAACCCTGAGCGACGTTGCGCAGAACAAGGCGCAACCACGCCAGTCCCAGCAACGCCGACACCAGCGATCCGCACAACACGCCAAGCACTGCGCCCTCGAAGCGTTGGGCATCGCCGCCGAACGCCAGCGAGGCGATGAACAGACTCATGGTGAACCCGATGCCGCAGAGCATGCCGAGCCCCGGCAGCGCTCGCAGCGGAATCTCCGCTGGCAACCTTGAAACGTGCGTGACGTGGCAGAAGACCGCGCCGGCGCAGATGCCGAGCGGCTTGCCGATCGCCAGCCCTGCGATCACCGCCAACGGCACGCCTTGCGCGAGATCGCCAAGTTGCATGCCACGCAGGGACAATCCGGCGTTGGCGAACGCGAACAACGGCAGGATGGCGTAGGCCACCCATGGATGCAGCGCGTGTTCGAGTGATTCCAGTGGCGTGGTGGAATCGTCGTCAGCGCCGCTTGCGCGATGCGGGATCATCAAGCCGGTGACGACACCCGCCAGCGTCGCGTGCACGCCCGAATGCAGCAGGCAGATCCACATCGCAACGCCGATCAGCAGGTATGGCCACACGCTGCGAACGCCCTTGCGGTTCAGCGCCAGCATCGCCAGCCACGCCAATCCGGCACCTGCAAGCATCAACCATGACAACTGACCGGCGTAGAACAGTGCGATGATCAGGATCGCGCCGAGATCGTCGGCAACTGCAATCGTCGACAGCAGCAGGCGCAACGCCATGGGCGCACGGCGACCGAGCAATGCCAGCACGCCGAGCGAGAACGCGATATCGGTCGCGGTGGGAATCGCCCAGCCGCGATGGGCCCCGGGATCCGCACCAGCCAGTACAACGTACAAGGCACCCGGAACGACCATGCCGCCGATGGCACAGGCCACCGGCAGCCACAGCTGGCCGCGTCCCGACAGCTGTCCGGAAACGGTTTCGCGCTTGATCTCCAGCGCGACCAGCAGGAAGAACACCGCCATCAGGCCGTCGTTGATCCAGTGCAAGGCATGGTCGCGCCATTCCGCGTACATGGCCTGCAACGGCGAATTGGCGATCACCAAGGCCAGCGCTGCCGCCACGATCAGCAACAATCCACCCGCCGCTTCCAGCCGGAAGAATTCCTGCAGCGCGCGCACGGCGCGCAAGCGCAACCTGGTACGAACGGATTTCGTGACGTGGTCCGGCATTTCCACATTGTCGCCGATTCCTCGCGCACGTTGCCACACCGGCGTCATCGAACGTACATCGGCGGCGACTACGGTGCAGTCCTCCCGACCCACGTGTTGCCCCCGACATGCTGCTGCACAAGACCGAACTCGCGCGCGCGACGCTGGCCCGCACCGGAACCGAACTCGACCGGCGCGAACGCCAGGTCCTGATCCTCTGCGACGGACGGCGCAACCTCAATGACATCGTGTCGATGCTCGGCATCGATTCGCTGGGCATGATCCAGTCACTGATCTCCTCGGGCTATCTCTCGCAGGACACGACTGCAGCTCCGGCACCATCGGCGAGCAAAGGGTTGTTCGGTCGCATCGCCGATGGTGTACGCCAGGCTGCTGTTGCGCCCGAGGCACCGGCAGCACCAGTCGCGCCACCTTCTGCGCCCGCCCCCGTCATTGTTGCGGCTCCGGCACCGGTGCCGCCACGAACACCGCAATCGCGCCGCTCGATGGCCGCCTGCAAGATGTACATGATCGACATGCTGCAGCTGCAACGCACGCCGGAAGCCGCGTCGCTAGCAGTGGCCCTGCAAACCGCCCAAGACGACGACGAACGCGCACTGGCGCTGGTCGATGCGCTGACATGGCTGCGCAGCGCGACCAAGGCATCGGTGTGCGAACGCGTCGCCGAACGCCTCAAGGAAATCGTCCCCGAGACTTATCTCGCCGGCATCGAAGCGGCGTGGCAGCAGATGATCGTCAACGACTTATCGGCGACCGACGGCAGCAACGTCGTGCGCTTCGGGATGCGCGCCTGAGATCAGGGTTTCGCGGGATCGAAATGCTTTTGCAAGCCGGCCCAGCAATGCTGGTAGTCCCGCTGGCGATGCGCCGCATCGATCGCCTGTTGCGTCGGACGGATCACGTTGCGCGATTCGAACATGAAGGCCATGGTGTCCTGGATGGCATCGGCCTTCGTGGTATCGGCTGCGCTCGCCTTCTCGAACGTCGCCGCATCGGGACCGTGGCCGGTCATGCAGTTGTGCAACGAACCGCCGCCGGGCACGAAACCATCGGCCTTGGCGTCGTAGGCGCCGTGGATCAGGCCCATGAATTCGCTGGCGATGTTGCGATGGAACCACGGCGGACGGAAGGTGTCCTGCGCGACCAGCATGCGCGGCCCGAAGATCACGAAATCCATGTTGCCGACGCCAGGCGTGTCCGACGGCGAGGTCAGCACCAGGAAGATCGAGGGATCGGGATGGTCGAAGCTGATCGAACCGATGGTGTTGAACTTGCGCAGGTCGTATTTGTACGGCACGTGGTTGCCATGCCATGCCACCACGTCGAGCGGTGAATGACCGATGTCGGCGCGCCACAGATGGCCCTGGAATTTCGCGACCAGCTCGAAGTCGCCCTCGACATCCTCGTAGGCCGCGTTCGGCGTGAGGAAGTCGCGCGGATTGGCCAAGCCGTTGCTGCCGATCGGGCCGAGATCGGGAATGCGCATGAAGGCGCCGAAGTTCTCGCAAATGTAGCCGCGCGAGTCGCCATCGGGCAGCACGACGCGGAAGCGCACGCCACGCGCGATCACCGCGATTTCCTGCGGCTCGACATCGAGCGTGCCGAGTTCGGTTTCGATGTGCAGGCGGCCCTGCTGCGGCACGATCAGCAACTCGCCATCGGCATCGTAGAAGAAGCGGCCCTGCATGTCGCGATTGGCCGCGTACAGGTGGATGCCGATGCCATGTTGCGCCGCTGCGGAACCATTGCCGCCCATGGTGAACAGGCCGTCGACGAAATCGGTCGGTGACTGCGGTATCGGCAGCGGATTCCAGCGCAACTGATCGGGCGTGACCGGGCCATCGCCGAAATCGTTGTGGAAATTCGGATGACTCAACAGGCTGAAATGACCATGCATCGCCGCCGGGCGGATGCGGTACAGCCAGCTGCGGCGGTTTGCGTGGCGCGGCGCGGTGAACGCGGTGCCGCTCAACTGTTCGGCATACAAGCCATGGGCAACGCGTTGCGGGGAATTGCGCCCGATCGGCAGTGCGCCGGCGATCGCCTCGCTGGCGAACTCGTTGCCGAAGCCGGACTGGTAGCCGTTGTTCGCGATCGTCATGGCGCTTCCGCTGGTTGTGCCTGGCCCGATTACAGCACGCCGCGCTGCATCTGGTCGCGCTCGATCGATTCGAACAGCGCCTGGAAGTTGCCTTCGCCGAAGCCTTCGTTGCCCTTGCGCTGGATGATCTCGAAGAAGATCGGCCCGAACGCGTTCTTGGTGAAGATCTGCAGCAGCTTGCGCTGGTGCGTTTCCGGATCGGCGTCGATCAGGATCTTGTTCTTCGCCAGGCGCGGCACGTCCTCGCCGTGGTTGGGCACGCGCATGTCGATCACGTCGAAATAGGTGTCCGGCGTGTCGAGGAAATCGACACCCCTGGCGCGCATCGCTTCCACCGAGTCGTAGATGTTGTCGGTGAACAGGGCAATGTGCTGGATGCCTTCGCCCTTGTATTCGCGCAGGTATTCGTTGATCTGCGACTTCTCGTCGCTCGATTCGTTGAGCGGGATGCGCACGATGCCGTCCGGCGCGGTCATCGCCTTGGACAGCAGGCCGGTCTTGGCGCCCTTGATGTCGAAGTAGCGGATC
>JAFEBZ010000083.1 GCA_018242405.1 Pseudomonadota bacterium
GCCGCCGGCTGGTTCGAATCGGTGAAGGTGATCGGCCTCGATGGCGGCACCTTCTGGCAGGTGATGAAGGATGCGGTCGACGTCCGCCACGATTTCCTGCCCGCCTTCCTCAAGGCTGCGGTCTTCGGCGCGACTGCCGCGCTGGTCTCGGCCCACGTCGGCTTCCACGCCGAACCCACGATCGAAGGCACCTCGGTGGCGACTACCCGCGCGGTGGTCAACGCTTCGCTGCTGGTGCTGATGTTCAACTTCGTGCTCTCGGCGCTGATGTTCCGATGAGCACTCAATCAACCATGGAGATCCAGCCATGAGCATTCGCGGCCCGCGCCTCGAATTCGCCGTCGGCGCCTTCCTGCTGCTCGCACTCGGCACGTTGCTGGTGCTGGCGTTCGCCTCCACCAACGGCAAGTTCGGCATCGGCGGAGACGGCACCTATCCACTGAAGGCGCACTTCTCCGCCATCGGCCAGCTGCGCCCGCAGGCACCGGTCAAGATCGGCGGCGTCACCGTCGGCAGCATTTCCGACATCCAGCTCGATCCGCAGAAGTACGACGCCGTGGTCACCATCGCCATGCAGTCGAAGTACAAGGACCTGCCGGCCGATACCACCGCCGGCGTGTTCACCAGCGGCCTGCTCGGCGAGTCCTACATCGGCCTGACCCCGGGCGGCGACCCCAACGTGCTGAAGCCGGGCGACGAAATCGCCTTCACCCAGCCGGCGGTCGATCTGCTCCAGCTGGTCGGCAAATACATGTTCAGCGGCGGTGCTGCCAAGCCGGGCAATGATGCGCCGGCTGCGTCCACCGACGCCAAATCCACACAGGAATCCAAGCCATGATCCGCAATGTCCTTGCCGCCGCCATCGCTGCGACGCTGGCGATTGCCGTAGTGCCGATGAATGCTTCCGCCGCCCAGCCTGCCGCCGCTGCCAGCGCGCAGCTCGGCGTGCCCAGCCAGATGGTGCTGTCCAACAGCCAGCGCATCATTTCCACGCTGGAAAAGCGCCGCGCCGAATTCACCAAGAATCGTGCCGCGTTGCGCACCTACGTCAACACCGAGTTCAACCAGATGTTCGATCGCGACTACGCCGCGAAGCTGGTGTTGGGCCGTCACGCCCGCGGCGCCGCGCCGGCCGATGTCAGCGCGTTCTCGACCGCGCTCGGCGACAACCTGATGCAGCGTTACGGTTCCTCGCTGCTCGACTTCAACACCAAGCTCACGCCACGCGTGAAGTCGGAAGCGCCGCTGCCGAACAACCTCGGCGTGCGCGTCAACAGCGAACTGGTGCGCGGCGGCGGCGATCCGGTGCCGGTGACCTATTTCATGCACCAGGTCGGCGGCCAGTGGAAGGTGTTCGACGTCCAGGTGGAAGGCGTGTCGTTCGTGCAGACCTTCCGCAACCAGTTCGATGCGCCGCTGTCGCAGAAGGGCATCAAGGCCGTGGCGGCAGATCTCGCCAGCGGCCAGATGCAGGCCAGTACCAAGTCGAAATGACCGACGCGACCGCCAGCGTCGAATTGCAGGATGGGCGCCTCGTCTTTGACGGGGCGTTGCTGCGTCCGGCGTTGTCGGCGTTGTGGCCACGCCTGGCCAAAACCGGCACCGTCTCCATGATCGACCTGGGCCGCGTCGCGCGCATCGACAGCGCCGGCATCGCCTTGATCGGCTGGCTGGCCGAAACGCATCCACAGGCTGCGATCACCGGTTCACCGGCGGGTTACGAAGACCTGCGCAA
Source organism: Pseudomonadota bacterium (assembly GCA_018242405.1). Lineage (GTDB taxonomy): Bacteria > Pseudomonadota > Gammaproteobacteria > Xanthomonadales > Xanthomonadaceae > Solilutibacter. The sequence continues at coordinate 1,736 of JAFEBZ010000083.1, forward strand.
CGCCTACCGGCTTGACACGCGTCTCGGCTTCACCAGCTGATCCCCTTACACTGCGCGCCCATGACCGTGTTCCGCATCCTGCCCCGACTCCTTGCCGCCGCATTCGCGCTGGCGTTGGCCGCCTGCGCCCAGCAGGGTGGCGCCCGCACGGATAGTGCTGCTGCCGGTGTCGTGGTTCCTGTTCCTGCGGAGACGGCTGCGACCGCATCGCCGGAATCGGTACCGGCTGCGACCGTCGAGCCATCAAGCACGCAAGCACAGAACACCACGGCCGCCGCCGGCGATGCCGATTACCAGGCGCTGTATGGCGATGCCAGCGCCCATGCAGGTGCGGCGCAGGGAACGCTGCAGCCGTGGGATCCGTGGGAGAAATTCAACCGCAAGATGCACGCGATCAACACCACGGTCGATCACGCGATGATCCATCCGGTCGCTGTGACCTATGTGCATGTGGTGCCGCGCCCGGTACGCACCGGCGTCAGCAATTTCTTCCACAACATCACCGGTCCCAGCAACATCGTCAATTCGTTGCTGCAGGGCAAGCCTTCGCAGGCCGGGGATTCACTGTTCCGTTTCCTCGTCAACAGCACCTTCGGCGTGGGCGGATTGTTCGATGTCGCCACCGCGATCCACATCCCCGACAAGAGCAACGATTTCGGCAAGACGTTCGCGACCTGGGGCTGGAAGAATTCGCGCTATCTCGAACTGCCGATCTTCGGTCCGCGCACCGTGCGCGATGCCGCCGGCGGGCTGGCCGAAATCCCGTTGAATCCCTTGCCCGCCAGCCGCAGCGTGACCGGGCAAGTGGCGTTGCGCACCATCAACGTGATCAACATCCGCGCACAACTGCTGTCCACCGATGCGCTGCGCGAAGGCGCATTCGACGACTACCGCCTGTTGCGCGATGCCTGGTGGCAGCGCCGCAATTACCAGCTCTGGGGCGAGAACAATCCGGACGCTTCGTCGCAGTTGCCGGACTACCTGCAGACGACGCCGGCCAAGCCGGACTGATCGCGCTTCACCGGTCCCGCGAAATCATTCGCGCTCGGGATCAATCCCGTCGAGCCCGAGCAGCGATTGATCATCGCCGCTGTCCTGCGGCAGGGCTTCGACCCCGCGCAACTTGCGTTCGATCGCGCGGCTGCGCACGCCGGTTTCATCGATCTTGTTGCTGGCTTCGGCGAGTTTCTTCTTCACTGCATCGAGTGACGCACCGAACTTGCCGAACTCGCTCTTGACCGCGCCGAGCGTCTGCCACACCTCGCTCGAACGCTTCTCGATCGCCAGCGTGCGGAAGCCCATCTGCAGGCTGTTGAGCAGCGCCAGCAACGTGGTCGGCCCGACCGGAGTGATCCGCAGTTCCCGTTGCAACAAGTCGAACAGGCCGGGGCGGCGCAGCACTTCCGCATACAGGCCTTCGGTCGGCAGGAACAGCAGGGCGAAGTCGGTGGTGTGCGGCGGCTCGATGTATTTGTCGCGGATCTTCTTCGCCTCATCGCGGATGCGTCGTTCCAATGCAACCCCGGCATCGTTCGCGGCACCGGCATCGCCGCGCTCCTGTGCGTCCAGCAGGCGCTCGTAATCCTCGTGCGGGAACTTGGCGTCGATCGGCAACCAGATCGTCCCGCCCTCCTGTCCGCCCGGCAGGCGCACCGCGTATTCGACGCGTTCATTGCTGCCCGGTCGCGTCTCCACGTTGCCGGCGTACTGCTCCAGCGTCAGTACCTGTTCCAGCAACGCGCCCAGCTGCACTTCACCGAAAGTGCCGCGCGTCTTGACGTTGGTGAGCACGCGCTTGAGATCGCCGACACCAGTTGCCAGTTGCTGCATCTCGCCGAGTCCGCGCTGCACCGCCTCCAGCCGTTCCGATACCAAGCGGAACGATTCGCCGAGGCGCGTCTCCAGCGTGCTCTGCAATTTCTCGTCGACGGTCGCGCGCATCTGCTCGAGCTTCTTCGCGCTGTCGTCCTGCAGCGCCTTGAGCTGGGTTTCCAGGGTTGTGCGCAGTTCGCCCAGCACCTGGGCGTTGCGTTCGGTCAAGTCGCGCAATCGATCCGACAATCCCTGCGAAAACTGCTGTTGCTGGCCGCGCTGTTCCTCGCGGCTCTTGCGCCCGTCCTCGGCGATGGCGATGCGGAATTCGTCGAGGCGGCGATCAGTGCGTTCGGTCAGGTCGCCGATGTTCTGCGACAGCGCCTGTTGGTGGCGGGATTGCGCGATCGTCTGCTTCTCCAGCGAATCGCGCAACTCGCCGCGACCTTCGCGCTGTTCGTCGCGCAATGCACGTTCGAGATCATCGCGCAGGCTGGCGAGTCCGGCATCGGGCCTGCGCAACAGCAACACGACCAGCAGGACGATCGCGAAGACCACCGCGACCAGAAGGATGAGGATGAGCGTGGAGACTTCGGGCATGCGCGCAGTGTAGCCGCCGCCGTCTCAGACCCCGAGATCAGCCCGCGGCAACGCCGAACAGATGACCGATCGCCGCAGTCGCCGCCATCGCCGCCGCGCCCCAGAACAGCACGCGCACGGCACCCTTCCATTTCAATGCACCGCCGAGCCAACCGGCCAATGCGCCCAATACCGCGAGCAACACCAGCGTCGCCCCGATGAGGATCCAGGCGAAGCTGGCGTGTCCGGCAAACAGCCATGCCAGCACGATCGGCGACAGGGCACCGACCGAAAATGCCAGCGCCGACGCCACCGCCGCCTGCAACGGATTCGCCGACAGATGGCCGACGATGCCGAGTTCGTCGCGCAAGTGCGTGCCCAGCGCATCGTGCGCGGTCATTTCTTCCGCGACCTGCGTCGCCAGCTCGCGTGACAAGCCGCGCTGCATGTAGATGTGGGTGAGCTCGCGCAACTCGGCATCCGGCATTTCCGCCAGCTCGCGCCGTTCCTTCTCGGTATCGGCGCGTTCGGTGTCTGCCTGGGAACTCACCGAGACGTATTCGCCCGCCGCCATCGACAGCGCGCCCGCAACCAGTCCCGCCACGCCGGTCATCACCAGCGCGCGCGGTGACGCGCCGGCAGCGGCGACACCCATCAGCAGCGAACTGGTCGAGATCAGGCCGTCATTGGCACCCAGTACCGTTGCCCGCAACCAGCCGATGCTGTCGCTGCGATGGACTTCATGATGGGGGCGCGAGAGTTTGGCCATGCCTGGGGATCGGGAATCGGAACGCGCCATTGTGCCCTGCTCCCGGGGTTTCCCGATTGACAGCCCTCCCCGGTCATGCGAGTTTGCCGGCATGGGGAATCGCGACAGCCGTCACATATCGAAACTGGCCTGCCTTTTGGTCTGGGCCGCTCTGTCCATGTTCGCGACCTCCGCGTGGTCCCGGGAGGCCCCACCCCGGATGATCGATTTCGCCAAGGTCCATGCCGATCACACGCTGGTCGGGAAGCGCATCCGGATTCACGCCTGCATCGCGCTTTCCATGAGCGATACCGAGCCGGGTCCGCGCGATATGGTCGTGCTGTATCCGTGCGGGGCTGAGTTGTCATCCGACGAAGATATGGAAAAGATCGCGATCGCCGCACGCCCGGTTTCCGAGGCTGCACTGGCCGGGTTCCGTAATTCCGAAGTTCCCCTTCGGCCGGAAATCCAGGCGGACTTTTCGGGACGCCTCACGCGGCAGCAGCTCGAGGAGAAGGACCCGCGCAAATTCCTGCTGCTCGAGTTCGACGAGATGTCGAACCTGGCGAGGTATACCAAATGACGGCGCATGTCATGCATCCATCTTCCACGAATCCTCGCCCTCCGCACCACGTACGCAGCATGTTCATTGCATCGATACTGTTGCTGGCCATCCAGGGATGTTCCGCCACCATGACGACTTCCAGCGATCACATGCCTTCGGGCGAATTCGACAATACCGTCAGCAACTGGCCGCTGAAGTTCTTGCGGCATGACTTCAGTTCCAAGTGTTTCAACACCCGAGACTGCACGATCAATTACAACAATTTCCCGCATCATTGGGACGAACCAACATCATCGTGGCAATCCTATGGTTACGACCACGCTGAATTTTTTCAGACTGCCGAGTTGTCGATCGCCAATTTTCCGCCACCAGCAAAACTGGACTGGGTATCGAAGGACGGAAGCTCGCATCACGCCACCGTCGACATGGCCGAAATCTTCAAGGATCGCCTGATCCGCCACAACGTGCCCCGCGAGGAAATACCCGAGGGCGTGAGCGTCGTCAATCCCACGATCGCGCTCGAGGTCGATGACCGCACCGTCAATGTCTACATGATCGCGCACATTCCGACCAAGCACCTGCAGAAGCCTGGGAACAAATACAGTGATTTCCGCGAAGACATGATCAAGGTCTACAGCAAGACCTATTGAGCTCAAGGGGGGAGGAACGATGGGGAATGTTTTCGGCAAAGACGAGGATCACGTCCGCAAGGACCAGGGCACCGCGGCCGACGTACGGCAGAATGCCGAGGCGCGCCGGCAAGAATCCGACATGCGGGTGCCGGTCCTGCTGCATGCGGATAATCCGCATGAGCGCCTCTACATCGCCTCGCTCGACGGCACCGGAAACCGAATGCGCAAGGTTGATCCGGAGCACTGGAGCGCGGTCGCCAAGATCCACGACCAGATCGGCAAAGCCAATAACCGGCAGATCGTCAGTGGCTATGTAGAAGGCATCGGCACCCAGGACCATCTGATCCCTCGGGCTATCGATGGCTGGAGCGCCTACAGTTTCGACGAACGCGTGGAAACCGCGTATTACAAATTCTGCGTGCAGGCAAAGCGCTGGATCGACCAAGATCCGCAAGCCCAGTTCCGCATCGCCGGCGTTGGTTTCAGTCGTGGTGCCGAAGAAGTTGCAGCACTGAACAGAATGATCCACGAGCGCGGCATCCTCAATCCCGACAAGGCTGCAGTCCACCAAGACCACTACGGCCTCGTCACCTCAATCAAATACTCGGGGGAACAACTGGTTCCCCCCGGCAAAACCCTGCAAGCCGTCATGCTGTTCGATCCGGTTTCCACCAACAATACCGAATACGACCGCCGCCTCGCGCCATCGACGGTCGGCGGATTCCAGATCCGCTCGGACGACAAGCGCAACGATTTCAAGGGCGATCGCGTATTGCCCGATGGCATGTCGGAAGACGGTCGCTTCCTCAGCGTCCACGTTCCCGGCCCGCACAGCACCGCCGGCGATTCCTACAAGTACAACGGTTTCGGCGTGCTCAATGCCAACATGGGTGTGGACTTCCTCAACAGCCTGTCCGATCGCGACTACCTGAAACCGCAGGAAGTGCCACAGGATGTCGCCAAGTACCAGATGCTCCATTCCGAAGACCATCTGGTCGTCTATTCGACAAGCGAATACGACAAGCACCACGCGCGCGTCTACACCGACCAGCTCGGCGCCGATTCGCAATGCCGAGTTGCGCAACCGCTGCCCGATTGCACGCACAAGGCACCGGTCGACCCCGCATTGGCCGCACAAGTCGAATACCGGCCGATCCGGATGTCGGAACAGCAGGCACCGCCACCGATGCCCGACCAGGCGAAATCGCAGGCGACATCCACCAACGAGATCTTCCGCTCGATGAGCGATGCCGCACTGCGCGGCGATGCCGCGGACATGCGCGCGTCCAGCGCGATCTGGCTCGGCAGTGGCGCGGCGCAGGACTGGCTGCAGCAGGGTCGCGACCACAACACACAGCAACGCGAAACGGAACTGGCCGCGCAGCTGGCGCAACAGCAATCGCAACAGGCGCAGCTGCAGGCCGCGCCGGTGATGCACCGTTGATGGACGCGCGCATGGACAGCAACGACCTGCAGGAACTCGCGCTGCGCATGGCCGCCTTTACCGATCTGCTGGAACAACGCGCCGATCGTGTCGCCGACATCACCGAAACGAATGCCCATGCGGTGGAATCGGCAGCGGTCACGCTGGTCGAACAAGGGCGCAGTCTCTCGACGTCCGTCGCCAGCGCCATCCGCGACGAGACCCGCAACGCGATGCAGGCCCTGCATGCCGAAACCAAAGCCTTGCGATCGGCGCAACTGCGCTTTACCACGATCGCATCATTGGCCTTGCTCATCGCGGCCGCAGTCGCGGCGGGCGGCAGTGCATGGATGATGTGGCGCAGTCATCAGGAACTGCAGCGCGCGGAATTCGCGCAAGGCGTCCTCGAAGCGACACGTAGTGGCGCGATCACCATGTGCGGCGACCAGGTCTGCGTGCGCGTCGGCAACAAGCCGAAACGGGCCAACGCCGACGGCTACGTCATCGCCGAATAAGATCGCTACGAAAAAGCGTCAGTCCAGCACGCGGCAGAACACCGCCTTGAGGTAACGCGATTCCTGCACCTGCGCCAGCCACGGATGATCGGGGCCGGCACCAGCGACCTTCAGCACCTGCACGGTGCGGCCGGCGTAGAACGCCGCACGCCGCAGCATGTCGGTGAACTGCTCCTCGCTGACCAGGCCGGTGCAACTGAAGGTCGCGAACAATCCGCCCGGCTTGACCACGCCCAGCGCCAACTTGTTCATGTCGAGGTACTTCTTCAGCGCCGGAATCACCTGCTCGCGATCGCGGGTCATCTTGGCGGGATCGAGGATCACCACGTCGAACCGCTCGCCGTTGGCGGCGGCATCGCGCAACCACGGAAAAATGTCGGCCTGCACGAAACGCGGCTTGACGCCGTTGAGTTTGCCGTTGGCGCGAGCGATGTCGAGCACGTCCGGATCGATGTCTATGCCGACCACTTCGCTGGCGCCACGCACCGCCGCGTACACGCCGAAACCGCCGGTGTTGCAGCACAGGTCGAGCACGCGCTGGCCCGCGCACAACTGCGACAGCCACTGGCGATTCTCGCGCTGGTCGGCGAAGAAACCGGTCTTGTGCGCACCTGCGGGATCGGCGCGGAACTTCACGCCATACTCCGTCACGGTCGCCGGCTCGGTGCCGAGGGTGTCGCGATAATCGAAACTCTCCTGCTTCTGCACGTGTTCGTCGGCGAAGCTGTGGAAGCGGCAGCCGGGGAAATGGCTGCGCAGCGCATTGAAGATGATTTCGCGATGACGCCAGGCGCCGGCGCTGAAGAACTCGACCACGATCAGGTCGTCGTAGCGATCGACCACCAGCCCGGAAATGCCGTCGCCTTCGCTGTGGACCACGCGCCAGGCGTTGCTGACGTCATCGAGTTTGAGGATGTCGCGGCGCAGGCGAATCGCCTCGCCGATCTTGGCCTCGAACCACGCCTGGTCGACCACAACCTTGCGATCGCGCTCGAGGATGCGCACCGCGATCCGCGAATGACCGTTGTAGAAGCCGCGACCGATCCACTCGCCATCGACGCTCAACACATCGACAATCGAACCCGGCTTCGGGCGCTGTGCCGGCTTCTCGACCAGTCGCTGGAAAATCCACGGATGCGCGGAATTCCACGCGTTCTTCAGGCGTACCACGGGCAGGGCTTCGTTCATCGCGACATTTTAGGGCCAGTTCCCGCTTCTGCCGCGATCGCCAGCCTTGTGCGGCAGCGATGCAGTCGCCATGTCCGTCACATGGTCCTCGATGAAGCCGCCGCCCCCAGCGATCCACGCCGCCAGCGCCGGCTCGATGGCGGCCGCTTGCGTCGCGCGCTGACCTGCAGCCTGGTCGCCATCCTGGTGATCCTGGGCATCCATGCCCTGGTCGGCGGCAGCGACGCAGTGGCGCCATTCGCGGTGCAGCCGCACACGGCCAGTGGTCTCGTCGGCATCCTCACCGCGCCCTTGCTGCACGGCTCGTGGGATCACGTGCTGTCCAACTCGATCGCCATCCTCATCCTCGGCACACTCGCCGGCAGCGTCTATCCGCGTGCCAGCCTGCGCGCGCTGCCGTTGTTGTGGCTGGGCTCGGGGATCGGCGCATGGCTGCTTGGCCATCAGGGCGAACACCATCTCGGCGCCAGTGGCGTCACCCACGGCCTGATGTATCTCACGCTGACGCTCGGCATCCTGCGCAAGGAACGCTCGGCCGTCGCCGCCGCGATGATCGTGTTCCTGCTTTACGGTGGCATGGTGATGGCGGTGCTGCCCTTGCAGGAAGGCGTGTCGTGGCAGTCGCATCTGGGCGGCGCGATCGCCGGGGTGGTCTCGGCCTTCCTGTTCCGCCATGCCGATCCGGCGCCACCGCGCCGCATCTACAGCTACGAGCTGGAAGAGGATGAAGAGACAGGTTCTGAATGAAAACTGTCCTCGATAATGAATCGGCGATTCTCATACAGCCCCGGGGTGTGTTCATAACCCCCTGATTTACCGAGCTTTCGTATTCCTTCCCTGTTTCGCTTCCGGAGTGGAGCATGCCTCTCGCGTGTTGCAAGCACGCGCTCCCCCGAAGCAAAGAGGTAAGACGCATGAAGATGACTCGGAGCACTTTCGTTCTGACCACATTGGCCGCCGCGCTCGTCGTGCCGGCCGCATTCGCCCAATCCACCACGACCACGGTGACGACCAATACCACGCAAAGCGAGAGTACGACCGCGACAACGGATAGCGACAGTGGAGCTGGTCAGGCCTTCATCCGTGGTGAGCTGGGCAAGACCCAGCTGAAGCAGGCCGGTGTCGACAACAAGGTCAAGGACACCTCCGGCAACATCCGCGGCGGTTACATGTTCAATCACAACGTCGGTGTCGAAGGCTTCTACGGCCGTTATTACGACAAGACCGACAACAACAGGCCCTCCGGCATCGACCGCCAAACCAAGCTCGACGCTGTCGGCGCCGGCGTGGTCGGCAAGGTCCGCTTCGGTGACCAGGCACGCGATACCGGTTTCTACGCCAGCGGTCGCACCGGCATGATGCGCTCGGGCTACAAGCAGAGCGTCACCGCCGACAACAACGGCACCACCACGGAATTCTCGCGGACCAGCCACAGCAACCAGCCGTACTACGGGGTTGGCGTCGGCTATGACATCAGCCGCAACAGCGGCGTCGGCCTCAACTACGACTACTTCCAGGGCAAATCGCGTTCGCCGGTGACCGGCAACAAGGAGAACTTCAACGCCAGGACGCTCGGTGCCAGCTACGAGCATCGCTTCTGATCCTGGCCGGATCACCTTCCGCATGGGA
>JAFEBZ010000084.1 GCA_018242405.1 Pseudomonadota bacterium
GAAATCGCCACCATGCGGAATCACGTTGAAGGCGATCTGCACCGGATAGACATTGGCTTCGGCACCCTGGAAGTTGAGCAGCGAGGCGGTCTGCTTGCCGAGCTCTTCCATCGCCTTGACGCCGGTGCCCGACACCGACTGGTAGGTCGCGATGTTGATGCGTTCGATGCCGACGGCGCGCTGGATCGGCGCCAGCGCCACCATCAGCTGCATGGTCGAGCAATTGGGATTGGCGATGATGCCGCGCGGGCGATCCTTCAATGCCTGCGGGTTCACTTCCGACACCACCAGCGGCACGTCGTCGTCAGCGCGGAAGGCCGAGGAATTGTCGATCACCACCGCACCGGCGGCGGCGAATTTCGGTGCGTACTCCTTCGATACCGAACCACCGGCCGAAAACAGCGCGATGTCGACACCGGTCGGATCGAAGGTGGCGAGGTCGCGCACGACGATGTTCTGGTTGCCGTATTTCACCTCGGTGCCGGCCGAGCGTTCGCTGGCCAATGCAATGATCTGTTTCGCCGGGAATTTGCGATCGTGCAGTACCGACAGCATTGTTTCGCCCACGGCGCCGGTCGCGCCCACCACTGCCACCACGTACTGCTTGCTCACTTCCGTTTCCTATGTTGAGGGGTGATTGATTCTAGATGCGCGGATGCACCGGCCCGACGTCGCCGCACTGGGCGCGATGACGCAGCGCCTGGTCGATCAGCACCAGCGCCAGCATCGCTTCGCAGATCGGCGTCGCGCGGATGCCGACGCAGGGATCGTGGCGACCGGTGGTCACCACTTCGATCGCATTGCCGTCGACATCGACGCTGTCGACCGGCAGGCGCAGGCTCGAGGTCGGCTTGAACGCCACCGCCACGCGCACGATCTGCCCGCTGCTGATGCCACCGAGGATGCCGCCGGCATGATTGGAGGCGAAACCGTTCGGTGACATCGCATCGCGATGCTCGCTGCCCTTCTGGGCAACGCTGGCGAAACCGTCGCCGATTTCGACGCCCTTCACCGCGTTGATCGACATCATCGCCGCCGCCAGTTCGCCATCGAGCTTGCCGTAGATCGGTTCGCCCCAGCCCGGCGGCACGCCATCGGCCTCGACCACGACTTTCGCGCCGACCGAATCGCCGGACTTGCGCAGTGCGTCCATGTAGGCCTCGAGCTCGGGCACTTGCGCGGCATGTGGCCAGAAGAACGGATTGTCTTCGACCACCGACCAGTCGTGGCCAGCCGGAATCACTTCGCCAATCTGGGCGAGATGGCCGCGCACGTGGACGCCGCGTTCTGCCAGCCACTTCTTGGCGATCACCGCCGCAGCGACGCGCATGGTGGTTTCGCGCGCACTGCTGCGACCGCCACCGCGCGGATCGCGGATGCCGTATTTCTGCCAGTAGGTGTAGTCGGCGTGGCCGGGGCGGAACTGCTGCGCGATGTTCGCGTAGTCCTTGCTGCGCTGGTCGGTATTGCGGATCAGCAGCGCGATCGGCGTGCCGGTGGTGACGCTTTCGTAAACGCCGCTGAGGATTTCGATCTCGTCGGCCTCATGGCGTGCAGAGGTGTGGCGGGTCTTGCCGGTGGCACGACGGGAAAGATCGTGTGCGAATTCTTCCGGCGCGATGGCGATGCCGGGAGGACAGCCATCGATCACGCAACCGATGGCGGGACCGTGCGATTCGCCGAAGGTGGTGACGCGAAAGAGCTGTCCGAACGTGTTCATCCGCGCGTCGCGGCCAGTTCGGCGATGCGTGCGTGGTGGGCGACGAGGTCTTCGCGTTCGACCACGAAGATGCCCATCTGCCCGACCTTGAATTCGACCCAGGCCATCGGCAATTCCGGCAGCAAGGCATCGAGCGCGCGCTCGGCTTCGCCGACTTCGCAGATCAGCAGCCCGTTTTCGTTGAGGTGATCGGGCGCGTCGCGCAGGATCTTCAGCGCGAGATCGAGGCCATCATCGCCGGCACGCAAACCGAGTTCAGGCTCGTGCGCGTACTCCGCCGGCAATGCATCGGTTTCGGCGTGGGTGACATAGGGCGGATTGGTGACGATGAGATCGTACTTCTCGCCTTTCAGCGCGGTCATCAGGTCGGAGTGGAGGAAACGCACGTTGGCGGTGTGCAGGCGCTCCTTGTTCTCCGCGGCCAGCGACAGCGCTTCATCGCTGATGTCGACGCCATCGACCTGCCATTCCGGGTTGTAGTGCGCCATGGCGATGGCGATGCAGCCGGATCCGGTGCAGATGTCGAGCGCGCGTTGCACTTCGCGTCCACCCAGCCACGGCTCGAAACCGGATTCGATCAGCTCGGCGATCGGCGAACGCGGCACCAGTGCGCGCGGATCGCTCTTGAAGCTGAGTCCGGCGAACCACGCCTCGCCAGTGAGATAGGCGGCGGGAATGCGCTCGTCGACGCGGCGGCGGAACAGTTCGAGGATGCGCGCCTTTTCCTCGCCGACCAGGCGCGATGCGCCATAGACCGGCGACAGGTCGTGGGGAAGATTCAGTGCATGGAGGACAAGCTGGGTCGCCTCGTCCATCGCGTTGTCGTAGCTGTGGCCGAAGGTCAGCCCGGCCGCATTGAAACGCGAGCCGCCGTAGCGGATGAAGTCGATGATGGTGTGGAGTTCGCTGGCGACGTCGGTCACGGGGAATCTTCGGCAAAACAAGGGTGACTACCCAGTATAAGGCCGGAAAACCGCCGCGCCGGTATCATGTGCTGATGCCAAAACGCTCTCTCGTCATTCTCCTGGTACTGGCAGTCGCCGTCGCCGGCCTGTTCGCCGGGCTCGCCGTGTTCGGTGATCGCGCCGCGCCGCCGGTGCAAACCCGCGCCGTGCAACTGTTTCCGCAGCCGCGTGCCATTCCAGCGTTTTCGCTCCAGCGCGGCGATGGCAGCGCCCTCACCGCCGACACCCTGCGTGGCCACTGGACACTGGTGTTCATCGGTTTCACCCATTGCCCGGACGTCTGCCCGACCACGCTGGCGCTGCTGTCATCGGCGCAGAAGCAGTGGCGCGCGCTGCCGGAAGCGAGCCGTCCGCGCCTGCTGTTCGTCAGCGTCGATCCCGGGCGTGATACGCCCAGGCAGGTCGAGGCCTATGCCCACGGCTTCGATCCCGACACCCTGGCGGCAACCGCCGACCTGAAACCGCTGGAAGCCTTCACCCATTCGCTATCGATGGTATTCATGCGCAGCGAACCGCCCGCGGGCGCGCCGGCGAATACCTATAGCGTCGATCATTCCGCCGCGATCGTGGTCCTCGACCCGCAGGTGCGGATGGCCGGCACGATCACCCCACCCTTCGATCCGCAGGCGATCGCCGCGGACATGACCGCATTGAGCCAAGCCAAATCACGATGAGCCCGCTGACCGCACTCACCTACGTGCTGCCGCACCGGCTGCTGTCGTCGCTGGCGAGACGTCTCGCCTACTCCACGAACCCGGCGATCAAGCAACGATTGATCGGCGCGGTAATCGCGAAATTCGGCGTCGACATGTCCGAAGCCGCCGATTCCGATCCGAAGCACTATCCCAGCTTCAACGCGTTTTTCACCCGCACGTTGAAGCCGGGCGCACGCGTTGCCGATCCCGATCCACGCGCCTTGCTGATGCCCGCCGATGGCCGCATCAGCCAGCTCGGCAAGATCGAGGACGGCCGCATCTTCCAGGCCAAGAGCCAGTCGTTCACCGTCGAGGAACTGTTGGGCGATGCCGATGCCGCGCGTCCGTATCGCGATGGCCTGTTCGCGACTGTTTACCTCTCCCCGCGCGATTACCACCGCGTCCACATGCCGTGGACCGGCACCCTGCGCGACACCACGCATGTGCCGGGTCGCCTGTTTTCGGTCGGGCCGGACGCCGTCGCCTCGGTGCCGCGGGTGTTCGCCCGCAACGAACGCCTTGCCTGCCACTTCGATACCGACTTCGGCCCGCTGTGCCAGGTGATGGTCGGTGCGCTCTTGGTCTCGGGCGTGGAAACGGTCTGGGGCGGCGTCGAAATTCCGCCCTACGGCCATGGCATCCGCCAGCGCGATTACCGCGGTCGCGACATCAAGGTCGAGCGCTTCGCTGAAATGGCGCGCTTCAATTACGGCTCGACGGTGATCGTGCTGCTGCCGCCCGGCGTCGCCGAGTTCGCGCCCGACTTGCAGGCGGAATCGGCGGTCAGGCTCGGGCAGCGCCTGGCGACGCTGCGCTGATCAAAACCAGTTTTAGCCGCCGCAGCCTTCCAGCCTGATGCTGGAGCCGGGCTTGACGATGTAACCCGGCGCGCGCAGGCCATTGGCCTTCGCCAGCGTCTTCAGTTCGCAATCGTGCTTGTCGGCGATGCGACCGAGGGTATCGCCACGCGCAACGCGGTACATCTTTACCTTCTTGGGCTTTTCCTTTTTGCGCTCGGCCTTCGCCACCGGCTTGGGCGGCGCCGGCTTCGCTGCCGCCATCGGCTGCACGCGCGCTGCAGGATCCTGCGCCGTGGCATCCAGCCCCGATTCGCCGATCTGCGTCGATGCGGCACTGTCGGGCGACGCCGGTTCCAGCGGACCGATGCGGACGATGGCAGAACGCGCATCGGCGACCATCAGTTCATGCGCCAGTTCGGCACGACGTCCGCTGGTGCAATTCCAGTTGTAGGCGCGCGCCATCGCCGTAGTCGCGTTGAGCACGGTACCGGCCGCCAACCAGACATCCGGTGAATAGCGTGGGTTCATGTTGCGCAGCGCGCGCAGGTAGCCATCGGTGCCGCGGGCATTGCCCATGCAGATGGTCATTTCGTTGAAGGTGATGGGCTTTTCCAGCTTGATCTGCGCCGGGCGATCGGACACGCGCGGGAAACGCACGCCGTATTCGCGCGGATGCAGGTAGAGCCACGCCGCGGCGATCACCATCGGCACGTAATCGCGGGTTTCCGCCGGGAATTGCGAGTAGACGTCGGCGTCCCAGAAACTGCGGCCACCCGTGGACTGGTAGACACGCAGCGCGCGGCCCTCGCCGCCGTTGTAGGCCGCCAGCGACATCTCGATATTGTTGTTGAGCTCTGCGTAGCGTTCACTGAAATATTCCGCCGCCGCTTCCGATGACATCTTCGGGTCGTAGCGGGTATCGAAACCGCTGCCATCCTGTCCCAGCCCGAAACGACGGCCCGTGGCAGGCATGAATTGCAGCGGGCCGATCGCACCAACGCGTGATCCGACATGGACCTTGCCGTTGGATTCCTTGGCGATGATGCCGAACAGCAACGCTTCCGACAGGCCGTGGCGCTGGAATGCCGGCAGCATGCTCGATTTCAGGTACTGGAAATTCTCGTAACTGCTCATCAGCGACGGGCGCATGTCGGTGAGCCAGCGCCGGATACCGGCCTGCACCGCCGGATTCATCTTCACCGTATCCATGAAATGGCGATTGCGCTCGTCCAGCAACTTGTCGGCGGTGGCCTGCTCCGGTGTCTTGTCGCCGGCCACGTCGATCATCTCGTCGGGGCCGTCATCGTCGGCATCATCGCTGTCGTCATTCGCGGCGCCGCGCCGGGCTGCGCTGGCCTCGCGATAGATCGGCAGCAATTGTGCGATGTCGCAACCGCGCGCCTGGGCGCAGGCCTGCAGCAACTGGTCCATCTGTGCCTGCAACTCGTGCTGCTCGGCTTCGGACTGGGCGGCCTTGATGCGGGTGTCCAGCCCCGTCATGCGACCCTTCCATTCCGCCATCGGATCCTTGCGGTCCGCAGCCGATGCTCCGGTCGCCGCGAAACCAGACATCAATGCAATTGCCAACAAGGAAGACACCAACGGCGTTGCGGGTCGCACCATCACTCGAATCCTTCGGAACATTGCAGGGAATCGGGAAGCCTAACGGTTGCGTGGAGCCATGGGCAACCCGCGACCCGATTCCGCGCATTCATGCGCTCACGCGGCGCCGCTTAGAATCGACTCTTTCATTGCAGGAAAGTTCCATGGATCCGATCCTCGTCGGCAAATCGATCA
Source organism: Pseudomonadota bacterium (assembly GCA_018242405.1). Lineage (GTDB taxonomy): Bacteria > Pseudomonadota > Gammaproteobacteria > Xanthomonadales > Xanthomonadaceae > Solilutibacter. The sequence goes on from JAFEBZ010000084.1 coordinate 5,978, forward strand.
CCACCGCCAAGGGCGACAAGGTCTGGCTGCAGCCGAAATACGGCAATCGCCATGGCCTGGTGGCGGGCGCCACCGGTACCGGCAAGACGGTGACATTGATGACGCTGGCGGAAGGGTTCTCGCGCCTGGGCGTGCCGGTGTTCCTCGCCGACGTCAAGGGCGACGTCGCCGGCCTGGCGATGGCGGGCGAAGCCAGCGACAAACTGCGCGAACGCGTCGCCGAAATCGGTGTCGACGGCTATACCAACGAAGGCAACCCGACGATTTTCTGGGACCTGTGGGGCCAGAAGGGCCATCCGGTGCGCACCACCGTCAGCGAGATGGGGCCGCTGCTGCTGTCGCGCATCCTCGAGCTCAACGACACCCAATCGGGCGTGCTGGAAATCCTGTTCAAGCTGGCCGACGACCGCGGTCTGTTGCTGCTCGACCTCAAGGACCTGCGCGCCCTGCTCGGCCTGATCGCCGACGAACGCAAGGACATCTCGACCAGCTATGGTCTGGTGAGCACGCAATCGATCGGCGCGATCCAGCGTGCGCTACTGCAGATCGAACAGCAAGGCGGCGATGCCTTCTTCGGCGAACCGGCGCTCGAACTCGCGGACCTGATGCGCACGACGCAGGACGGCCGCGGCATGATCGGCATCCTCGCCGCCGACCAGCTCATCCTCAAGCCCAAGCTCTACACCAGCTTCTTGTTGTGGTTGCTGTCGGAACTGTTCGAGAAATTGCCGGAAGTCGGCGATCTCGACAAACCGAAACTGGTCTTCGTGTTCGACGAAGCGCACTTGCTGTTCGATGACGCACCGCCAGCGCTACTGCAGCGCGTGGAACAGGTGGTGCGACTGATCCGGTCGAAGGGCGTCGGCGTGTATTTCTGCTCGCAATTCCCCGACGACGTACCCGACAACATCCTCGGCCAGATGGGCAATCGCTTCCAGCATGCATTGCGCGCCTTCACCCCGCGCGACCAGAAAGCGGTCAAGACCGCTGCCGAAACCTTCGTCGCCAATCCCGAACTCGACGTCGCCAAGGCGATCGGACAATTGGGCGTTGGCGAGGCGCTGGTGTCGACGTTGCAGGACAAGGGCATTCCCATGCCGGTGGAACGCACATTGATCGCCCCGCCACGGTGCCGGATGGGCGCGATCACGGACGTCGAACGCCAGCAGGTGCGTGCCGGCAGCCCGGTCGGCATGAAATACGACCAGGCGGTCGATCGCGAATCCGCATTCGAAATGCTGTCGAAAAAAGCCGATGCCGCCGCGGCCAGCAATGACGCCCCACCCGCCAAGGGCGAGGAACACGAGGAGGAAGGCGGCTTCAGCCAGGCAGTGAAGGATGCGGTGTTCGGCACCAAGCGTCGCCAGGGCATGATCGAGACGATGGCCAAGCAGACCGTGCGCACGATGGGATCGCAGGTCGGACGCCAGATCCTGCGCGGCGTGCTCGGCGGCATTTTCGGCGGCAAGCGCTGACGCGGCACACGACGATGACGCAGCCGCCGATGGGTCGCTGGCGACCGCCCGCCGAACAGAGCACGGCGCTGATCACCCGTGCCGGCCACGATCGACTGAAGGCGGAACTCGACGATCTCTGGCGCGTGCAGCGACCGGAGGTCGTGCGCGCGCTGGCGGCGGCCGCGGCCGAGGGCGATCGCTCGGAAAACGCGGAATACACCTACCGCAAGAAGCAGCTTGCCGGCATCGATCGCCGCGTGCGTTATCTCAGCAAGCGCCTGCCTCTGCTGCACGTGGTCGAACACGCGCCCAGCCATCCGGATCGCGTGTTCTTCGGCGCGCACGTCACGCTGGAACGCGGCGACAGTGGCGAAGAAGTGCGTTATCGCATCGTCGGGCCGGATGAAACCGACGCTGCGCTCGGCCATATCAGCATCGACTCACCGCTGGCTCGCGCATTGTTGAACAAGCGCGCCGATGACGAGTTCGAGACCACGCTGCCGGGTGGCGTGGTGCATTTCGTCATTCTGGAGATTGGGTACGAAGAAGCATCGCCCGGCTGAGCGCCTATCGCGGTTGTCTGCAGCCGCCGACACGCCGTGAATACGTCCATGTAGGCTCGTACGCAGCATCCATGCTGCGTACGGTCGGCGCTACAGACGAACCGCATAGGCGCCGCCGGTGGATGCTTTCAGGGGGTGTGAGAGCAAAAGCAACAGCAGCGCGAGCTGTTGCTTTTCAATCTCCGCAAAGCAACAACACGCGCGCGGAAGTGGGTGCGCCAGTCCGGGGCGCGGGCATTGCGCCGCATGGATGCGGCGCATGAGCCTACATGGACGTATTCACGGCGTCCCGCGCAACGGAGCTGGTCACCCACGCACCAGCGCGTGCCTGATTGCGACTCAATCGTTATAGACGACTTCGCCGTAGAGATCGTGTTCGTCGCTGCCCATGATTTGCACCGAGACGAAATCGCCCGGCTTCAGGCCCGCCTCGAACCCATCCTGGATCTGCACCAAGCCATCGATTTCCGGTGCGTCGGCCTTCGAGCGCGCGATCGCCAATTCGCCGTCGATCGCGTCGACAATGCATTCTTGCACCGTGCCGACCTTGGCTGCCAGCTTCGCTTCGGAAATCGCCGCCTGCACGTCCATGAAGCGCGCCAGGCGTTCCTGTCGCACTTCTTCCAGAACCGGATCGGGCAGCGCATTGGCCGCCGCGCCGTCCACCGGCGAATAGGCAAAGGCGCCGACGCGATCGAGCTGCGCTTCCTCGAGGAAATCCAGCAACTCCTCGAACTCCGCTTCCGTCTCGCCGGGGAAACCGACGATGAAGGTCGAGCGAATGGTCAGTTCCGGGCAGATCGCCTTCCAGCGCTGGATGCGCTCCAACGTCTTGTCGACCGCACCGGGACGCTTCATCAGCTTGAGCACGCGCGGACTGGCGTGCTGGAACGGAATGTCGAGGTACGGAAGGATCTTGCCTTCCGCCATCAGCGGGATCACGTCGTCGACGTGCGGATACGGATAGACGTAGTGCAGTCGCGTCCACGCGCCGAGTTCCGACAAGCCCTCGCACAGCGCCTTCATTCGCGTCGCATACGCCTTGCCATGCCATTCGCGTTCGGCGTACTTTACGTCGACGCCGTAGGCCGAGGTGTCCTGCGACACCACCAGCAACTCCTTGACGCCACCGCGCACCAGCTTCTCGGCTTCGCGCAGCACGTCGTCCACCGGGCGCGAGACGAGGTCGCCGCGCATCGACGGGATGATGCAGAAGCTGCAGCGGTGGTTGCAGCCTTCGGAAATCTTCAGATACGCAAAATGCTTCGGCGTCAGTTTCAGGCCGTAATCGGGCACCAGATCGATAAAGGGATCGTGCTTGGGCGGCAACGCGACATGCACCGCGTCCATCACGCTGGTGTAATCCTGCGGGCCGCTGATCGACAACACGCCCGGATGCGCCTCGCGGATGACGTCGGCGCGCTTGCCCAGGCAACCGGTGACGATCACCTTGCCGTTCTCGGCCATCGCCTCGCCGATCGCATCCAGCGACTCCGCCACCGCCGAATCGATGAAGCCGCAGGTGTTCACCACCACCACGTCGGCATCGTCATAGCTCTGCACCAGGTCGTAACCTTCGACCCGCAGCTGGGTGAGGATGCGCTCGGAATCGACCAGGGCCTTGGGGCAGCCGAGGCTGACGAAACCGACTTTGGGTTGGGACAAGGACATGCGGACCACCGGGTAAGGGTGTGGAATTATAGGGAACCCGCCACTTCACTGGCCGAAATCGCATGAACATCACCCTCGACACACACGATGGCCGCATCGGCGGCTGGCTGGCCCGGCCCGACCGCCCCTCGACCATGGGTCTGGTCGTGCTGCAGGAGATCTTCGGGGTCACCGCCCATATCCGCGATGTCGCCGATCATTACGCCCGGGAAGGTTTCATCGCGCTGGCGCCGGCCCTGTTCGACGTGGTCGAATCGAATGTCGACCTGCCCTACGACGACGCGGGCATGCAGCAGGGTCGTACATTCGTGACCGCGCTGGGCTTCGACCGCGCCTTGCAACTGGTCGATGCAGCCGCGCAACGCCTGCGTGACGAAGGCGCGACGCGTGTGGGCGTGGTCGGCTTCTGCTGGGGCGGCACGCTTGCCCTGCTCGCCAACCTGCGCCTCGGCCTGCCGACAGTGAGCTATTACGGCGCCCGCAACACCAATTTCCTCGACGAAACGTTGCGCGCGCCGATGCTGTTCCATTTCGGTGCGGAAGATGCGTCGACCCCGATCACCGACATCGAACGCGAACGTGCGGCCTGGCCACAAGCGGATTTCATGGTTCACCCGGATGCCGGGCACGCCTTCAACCGCGACTGCGATCCAACGCACTATCGCGCCAATGCAGCAACACGCGCCAACACCGCAACACTGGCATTTTTCCGGGAACACCTGGCATGAGCGAATTCCAGCTCCACCCGCAACTCGCGGCCGATACCCTGCACGTCGCCGCCTTGCCCCTGTGCGACGTCCTGCTGATGAACGACGCCAACTATCCGTGGCTGATCCTGGTGCCGCGCGTACCCGGTGCCAGCGAACTGCTCGATCTCGGCGAAAGCGATCGCGCACGGCTATGGCGCGAAATCGATATCGCTTCGCAGGCACTACGCGAGCTGTTCGCGCCGGACAAACTCAACATTGCCGCACTTGGCAACGTGGTGAGCCAGTTGCACGTCCACGCCATCGCGCGCTTCAAGAATGATGCCGCGTGGCCGAAACCGGTGTGGGGCGCGCAACCGGCAAAACCGTATTCGGCGACGGAAATCGCCGAACGCGTCGATACCTTGCGCGGGGTGTTGGCTTGACCGCCACCCCGCGCGAAACGATCACCGGTCCTTGATCACCCGCGTTCCGGCGATCAGGTCATGACCGCAACGGCGATCGCCACGGAAAATCAGCAAGGGGTTCACGAGCATGACGATCGGCCCGAGAAAAGGCACGTTTCCGATTACCTGGAGCGGCAGGTAGCGCAAGCCGAGCAAGCGACCGAGCGGCGGCTTGGCGCCCGACAAATCGACGATCTTGATGTCCAGCATCTTCTTGCCCCAGGTCTGGCCGCTGGCGTTCAGCGGAATCCCCTGGACCACGACGAACACGACGAACCCGATCACCGCCCACAGCAGCGTGGTCCCAATACCGAGGCGATGCCCCTCGGCGGCCGCGGCGGCGGCCGCTCGCCAATAGCCGCCGACATACATCAACGGAAGAATGATCACGCAGAGGATCAGGCTGTCGATGATGGCGGCGCCCAATCGCGTGCCACGATCGGCCAGCATGGCCTCTGCATCAAGGGGGACATCGGCGACAGCGGCATCGGGACTACGGTACGGATTCTGCTCTTCCATCATCTTGACTCCCTCTCGTTGTGGATGAACTGGATCAGGTTTTCGGCAGCGTGACTCCGGTCTGCCCCTGGTACTTGCCGCCGCGGTCGCGGTAGCTGGTATCGCAGACTTCGTCCGACTGGAAGAACAGCATTTGCGCCACGCCTTCGTTGGCGTAGATGCGCGCCGGCAGCGGCGTGGTATTGCTGAATTCCAGCGTCACGTGGCCTTCCCATTCCGGTTCCAGCGGGGTGACGTTGACGATGATGCCGCAGCGTGCGTAGGTGCTCTTGCCGAGGCAGACCACCAGCACGTCGCGCGGGATGCGGAAGTACTCGACCGTGCGCGCCAGTGCGAACGAATTCGGCGGGATGATGCATTCGTCGGCCGTGATGTCAACGAAGCTGCCGCTGTCGAAATGCTTGGGATCGACGATCGTCGAATTGATGTTGGTGAACACCTTGAACTCGCGGGCGCAACGTACGTCATAGCCATAACTCGACGTGCCGTAGCTGACGATGCGGTTGCCGTTGACCCCGCCCTTATCCGAGAACTTGACCTGCCCGGCCTCGAACGGCTCGATCATGCCGTGTTGGTCGGCCATGCGGCGGATCCAGTGGTCGCTCTTGATGCTCATCGGGGGTTCCGGCGGGTAAAGACGTGGATTGTATCGGTGCGGCCGCCGGCGCGGCTCACAGCAGCGTCGCGGAAATCGACGAAGTCGCCCGCGGGCGCTGGTCCAGCGCCTCCAGCAGGCGCTCGGCGACCCGGCGATAGGCCTGCCCGACCGCGGATTCGGGCGCGGCTGCAGCGACCGGGGTTCCGGCGTCGCCCTGCTCGCGGATGCGGATGTCCAGCGGCAGCGATCCCAGCAATGGCACGCCATAACGGTCCGCCATCTTCTCGCCACCGCCCTCGCCGAACACGTGCTCGGCATGGCCGCAGTTGCTGCAGACGTGCACGGCCATGTTCTCGACGATGCCCAGCACCGGCACATGGACCTTCTCGAACATCTTCACCGCCTTGCGTGCATCGAGCGTGGCGATGTCCTGCGGCGTGGTCACGACCACCGCGCCCGCTACCGGGATTTTCTGCGCCAGGGTGAGCTGGATGTCGCCGGTGCCCGGCGGCAGGTCGATGACGAGGATGTCGAGATCGTCCCAGCGGGTGTCGTTGAACAACTGCATCAGCGCCGAGGTCGCCATCGGCCCGCGCCAGATCATCGCGGTGTCTTCCTGGTCGATCAGCGCGCCGATCGACATCAACTGCAGGCCATGCGCCCGCAGCGGCTCGATCGACTTGTTGTCGGGACTTTCCGGACGAGCATGGGTTCCCAGCATCATCGGAATGCTGGGTCCATAGACATCGGCATCGAGTACGCCGACCCGAAGCCCAGACTGCGCGAGCGCCACCGCCAGGTTCACCGCCGTGGTCGATTTGCCCACCCCACCCTTGCCGGACCCGACCGCGATGATGTTGCGGATACGGGGGTCGGGTTTGAGACTGGGCTGGACGGCGTGGGGATGAAGTCTGGACATATGGCGATCGCTTTGGGATGGGCCGCGATCAATGGCGCACCCGGGCCCAGATCGACGACTGTGTATATTTTGCGTCATGGGGAGGTGGATAGGTGACGGCAAGCGCCCGCTTGCATGCCGATCCTGCCGGACACTCCATTCCGTGCATCACATCATCCGAGGGGAAACAGATCATGTCGAAATTACGCCTTGCCTTGCTCGCCGCGATGGCAGCCACAACCACCGCCAATGCCCGCGAGGCGATTCCTGCCGATGCGTTCGCACGCATCCAGCAAATCCAGTCGGTCTCGATGAGCTCCGATGGCAAGACGCTGGTGGCGTTGGTGGAAGCTCCCAATTCGAACCACACCGAAACCGCGCTGGCGACCTGGAACCTGGACAACCTCTCTGCAGGTTCGGTCATCACGCCTTCAGGCGAACGCATGAAGTTCGTCGGCGCCTCAGCCTTGAAAGCCGGGCGCGTACTGGTGACGGGCCAACAGGACTGGACTGGACAACTCGGCGGTTGCGGCGAAGGCAACGAAAGCGGCGCGACCAAGACCGTTGTCTTCAAGACGTACATGACGGACGCGTCGCAGAAGGATTTCTCGGAAGCGTTTTCCGACAAGTCACCCGCCATCGGCGTAAGCGACAACACGCGCAAGTGCCTGGAAATGAACTCGACCGCCAGCATGGTCAATTCGTTGCCCCTCGATCCGGACAACGTGGTGATCCAGCGCTACAGCGCGAGCAAGGGCCAGGCCGATTATTACCGCTACAACATGAAGACCAACGAGGCCAAGCTGCTGTACACCGACAGCGACAAATGGTCGCCGGCGCTGCTCAACCCGCGCAATGGCGAAGTGCTTGTGCGCAGCGAGCTGGAACCCGATGGCAGCGATTTCACCCAGAGCTATTCGATCCTCAATCCCAAGACGGGCGAGTTCGAGGCGCAGCCGGCCCTTACCCAAAAAGTCAGTGGCCGCTATCAATTCAGTTTCGCGGGATACGACGAAAGCACGGGCAAGTACTACGTCCTGACGGATTTGTTCTCGGACCTCGTGCAGGCCCGGCTCTACGATCCCGCCACCAAGAAGTTCGACGATGAACCGCTGGTCGCCCATCCGAAATATTCGATCGGCGGCCTCGTGATCGGCAAGCAGCCGAGCAACTTCGGCAAGGTCCTCGGCTTCGTCGTCGATAGCCTCGAGCCCGAGGTCGTGTACACCGACGAAACGTTGGCGAGCCTGCAGGCCGGCCTCAAGAAGGCGTTCCCGGGCCAGGAAGTTTCGATCCGCAGCTACAACGATGATTTCTCGCGCATCCTGTTCGTCACCGAAAGCGGCCAGCAGTCACCGGCCTTCCATCTGCTGATGAACCGCAAGAATGTCGTCGATCTCGGCAGCGAGCGCCCCTGGATCAAGCCGACCCAACTCGGCGAACAACGTCTGGTCAGCTACACCGCGCGGGACGGGATGGAAATCCCGGCGATCGTGGATCTCCCCGCTGGTTGGAAGCAGGGTGATGCCCCGGTTCCGGCGGTTGTCCAGCCCCATGGCGGGCCCTGGGCTCGTGATTACGCCGGTTGGGATGGCTCGGGCTGGGTGCCCTTCATGACATCGCGAGGCTATGCCGTGATCCGTCCGCAATATCGCGGCACCACGGGCTTCGGTCGCAAGCTGTGGATGGCCGGCGACGCCGAATGGGGCCAGAAAATGCAGGATGACAACGACGATGCTGCCAATTGGCTCGTCAAGCAGGGGATCGCAACGCCCGGCAAGATCGCGATCTTCGGCTATTCCTACGGCGGCTTTGCCGCGGCGGCAGCGGTCGTGCGTCCGGGTGGTCCGTTCCGGTGCGCCATCGCCGGCGCACCGGTCACCGATCTGGCACGCATCGGCAGGAATTGGAGCGAGAGCCGACTGCAGCGCATCCTCCAGGGCAAGACCGTCAAGGGCATGGATCCGATGAAGAACACCGACAAGGCCAGCATCCCGGTCTTGTTGTTCGTGGGTGATCGAGACGTTCGCACCCCGGCCTTCCATGCCAAGGGCTTCTATGAAGCCGTCAAGGGCCGCGTCCACGCCAAGTTCGAGTTGATTCCCGACCAGCGCCACCAGATGCCGTGGTCGTACAAGGCACAGATGATGACCCTCCCGATGATCGGCGACTTCCTGGAAAAGGATTGCGGTCTCGGAAGCTGACCCGGGCTGATTCGTTTGCCGCAATGCCCGACTGGTTGCAGGCCAGTCGGGCGCATTGCAGCAATTCCGCATTTATTTTTTAGTTATTTGTGATATTAATCACACTTTAACTTCTCTGAAACGAAAAAAACACAAACAGGGGCTATGTCTCCCCTTCGCTGCATATACTCCCTGAATGAACCTGAAACCAAAGGGGGTACCACGCATGAAATCTGTCAACCGCAAACTTCCGCTGTTCCTCGCCGTCATGGGTTGCCTGTATGGCCACCAGGCACTGGCTCAACAGGCAACCACTGCACAGGACGACACCCAGGCCAAGAGCCAGTCCGATGCCAAGAAGGAAGAAGCGAAGAAAAGCGAACTGCAGTCCATCACCGTCACTGGCTCGCTGATCAAGCGCAAGGAATTCGATTCCATCTCCCCCGTGACGGTGCTGACTGCTGACACCGCAGTCGCGGTCGGTTCGGTCGATACCGCCCAGTTCCTGCAGAAGTCGAGCGTGGCTTCCGGTTCTACCCAGATCAATCACCAGTTCAGCGGTTTCGTTGTCGATGGCGGCACCGGTGTGCAGACGGTTTCCCTGCGTGGTCTCGGCGCCAATCGCACCTTGGTCCTGCTCAATGGCAAGCGCCCCGGCCCCGGCGGCACACGCGGCGCAGTCGGCGCCTTCGACCTGAACGTGATTCCGCAGATCATCCTGCAGCGCGTCGAAATCCTGAAGGACGGTTCGTCCTCGATCTACGGCTCCGACGCCGTGGCGGGCGTGGTCAACCTGATCACCCGCAAGAACATCAGCAAGCCGGAATTTTCCGTCTCGCTGAGCAATCCTGTCGAGAGCGGTGGCCGCTCGTACTCGGTATCTGCAGTTACCGGCTGGAACTTCGCGCGCGGCAACATCGCCATCGCCGGCAGCTACAACGTGTTCGAACCGCTGAAGCGCGGCGACCGTGACTACCTGAAGTGCTCGGAAGACCTGTTCTACGGCAATGCCGGGCAGCGCATCGACCGTCAGGACCATTCGATCATCGGCGGCACCAAGCTGGCTGGTTGCAACAACATGTACTTCAACACCGTGATCGACGCGGTCTACGGCACCCGATACATCCCGTCTCCGGACGGTGTCACGATCGGCGGCATCCCGGGCTACCGCCCGCGCCACAACCCGACTTACGGCCCGAACAATTCCGGTCAGGCCTATTACGAGGACGTGCTGAACGGCGACTTCCTCATGAACGACGACATCATCAACCGCCAGGAGCGTGGCAGCCTGTACGGCAGCGCCGACTTCTCGCTTGGTGGCAGCGTCAACCTGACTGCCGAGGTGCTCTACACGCAGCGCAAGACCGAAGCGCGCAATTTCCGCCAGTTCTTCCCCTATGTCGGCGGCGCAACGGCGATCTTCCCGGGCTACAGCTATGCCAACGATCCGACCTATACCGCTCCGGTCGCCAGTGGTATCGCCGAACCGATCATGCCGTTCCCGTCGAACCAGAACATCAAGGTCGACTATCTGTACGGAACGTTCGGCCTGGACGGCCAGCTGCCCTTCGGCGACTGGACCTGGAGCACCTATGCCACGTATACCCATTCCAAGGGTACCTATGACGTGCTCAGCATCCGTGCCTCGACCTCGGGTGACGTGACCTATAGCGACGACGCGCCGGTCGTCAACTATTTCGATCCGGGCTTCCTCAGCGGCGCCCGCATGAACGAACTGGTGAACGCGATCGGTGTCTGGCACAAGGGAACCACCGTCTACAACCAGCTTGACGTGAATGGCAGCATCACCGGCACCCTGTTCAAGATGCCGGCCGGCGACGTCAGCGGCGCCTTCGGCGTCGAATATCGCCGCTACAGCATCGACGACCAGCCCAGCGAATTGTCGAAGAACGGCGACCTGTGGGGCCAGTCCTCGGCCCAGGTAACCAAGGGCAACGACAAGGTGAAGGAAGTGTTCGGCGAAGTCGAAGTGCCGCTGCTGAAGGGCATTCCGGCGATCGAATCGCTGACCGCGAACGCATCCGCGCGTGCCTTCAAGTACGACTCGGTCAAGAGCGGCTGGAACAACGTCTGGAAGCTGGGCCTGAGCTGGCAGATCACGCCGGCGATCCGCCTGCGCGCCACCAAGGGCACTTCGTACCGCGCACCTGGTCTGTATGAACTGTACCTGGGCAACCAGACCGGCTTCGTCGGCCAGACCGGCATCGACCCTTGCATCAACTGGAGCGATCCCCAAAACACCAACGATCACATCCGCGCCAACTGCGCCGCCGCCGGCATTCCCGGGAACTACAACGGCGCCGCTTCTTCGGCTACGGTCTACACCAGCGGTGGTGCTGGCCAGCTGAAGCCGGAAACGTCGAAGGCGTTCAACGCCGGCATCGTATTCACTCCGTCCTTCGCTCCGATCAGCGTCGCGCTGGACTACTACGACATGCAAGTGAACGGCGAAATCGCGTCGCTCAGCGCCGCTGATATCGTCTACGGTTGCTATGGCGCTGCGGTGTACCCGAACCGCTTCTGCAACATGCTGACCCGCCTGCCGGGCACCGATCCGACCCAGCCGTTCAAGATCGACTCGGTACGCGCCCAGTATGTCAACATCAACAAGCAGCGCGCCCGTGGTTACGACCTGTTGATCCGTTACGACAACAAGTTCAGCTTCGGCAAGCTTGAAGTCGAAACCAACATTACCCGTGCGGTCGAAGATGTTTCCCAGTTGTTCGACAGCGCCGAGGAAAGCGGCTTCAGCACTTCGAACGCAACCGGCTACATCAGCGAACCCAAGTGGGTGGGCAATGTCCGCATCGGCCTGAAGCGCAACGACTTCACCTACACCTGGTACATGGACTACGTCGGCCGCACCAAGAACCGCGATCTGAACGTACTGACCACCTACAGCGGCTACACCGGTGCCATGCGCGACATCGTCGCCAATGCCCGCCTGTATCACACCGCTTCGGTGCAGTATTCGCACGGCAAGTGGTCGCTGCTGCTCGGCGTCAACAACATCTTCAACAGCAAGCCGCCGTACGTGTCCAGCGGCGTGGCCACCCGCTATGGCAACGTCCCGGCATTCGCGACCCAATACGACCTGATTGGCCGCTCGATCTTCGGCCGCTTCAACTACAAGTTCTGAGGTTGATCGCAATCGTTGTGACGAGAACCCCGCTTCGGCGGGGTTCTTTTTTTCCGAACTTCCATACCAACTGAACATGCGGCGTAGCGACAGGACACATTCACCGCATTCGGCTATAAGTCACCCAATGCCGACATCCGGCATCCACGGAGTCCAAGAACCATGCGCAAGACCCTGATCGCCCTTTGCCTGTCCCTCCTTCCGCTTGCGGCCTTCGCCCAGAACGCATCGCCGGTCGGCACCTGGACGACCATCGACGACACGACCCACAAGCCGAAGTCACACGTCGAGATCTACACCACGACCAATGGTTCGCTCGCCGCCAAGGTGGTCGAGGTCCTGCAATCCGACCAGGGACCGCACCCGGTGTGCGATGCATGTTCCGGTGATCGCAAGGGCAAGCCGGTCGAGGGCATGGTCATCATGTGGAACGTCCGCAAGGACGGCGATACCTGGGATGGCGGCAAGATCCTTGATCCGCACAACGGCAAGACCTATTCGGTGAAGCTGACCCCGAGCGCCGACGGCAGCAAGATGGAAGTGCGCGGCTACATGGGTTTCTCGTTGCTCGGCCGCAGCCAGACCTGGATCCGCAAGCACTGATCGTTGCGGATATCGCTTCACTGCACGGGCCCGGCATCGCCGGGCCTGTCTTTTTGGGCCCATGCGATAATCGCGAGCCCCGCGCCACACGATCTTCCAGATGTCGTCTCCGACCCTCGTCACCTGCGCCCTGCCCTATGCCAACGGACAGATCCATCTCGGCCACCTGGTGGGCTACATCCAGGCCGACATGTGGGTGCGCGCACGCCGGATGGAAGGCCGCGAGGTGCATTTCGTCTGCGCCGATGACACCCACGGAACGCCGATCATGCTGGCGGCGGAAAAGACCGGACAGACACCGGAAGCCTTCATCGCCGGCATCCAGCTGGCACACGAACGCGATTTCGCTGCGTTCCACGTCGCCTTCGATCACTACGATTCGACCAACTCGCCGGGCAACCGCGCGCTGACCGAATCGATCTACTCGCGCCTGCTCGCCAATGGCCACATCGGCAAGCGCAGCGTGTCGCAGCTCTACGATCCCGAACGCGGAATGTTCCTGCCTGATCGCTACGTGCGCGGCACCTGCCCCAACTGCGGCAGCCCCGACCAGTACGGCGACAACTGCGAAGTCTGCGGCGCGACCTATGCGCCGACCGAGCTGAAGGATCCGAAGTCGGTGGTATCCGGCGCAACGCCGGTACTTCGCGATTCCGAACACTACTTCTTCGAACTCGGCCAGTTCGAGAGCTTCCTGCGCGAATGGCTGTCGGGTGACGTCGCAGTGCCCGGCGTGAAAGCGAAATTGCAGGAATGGCTGGATGGCGACGGTGGCCTGCGCGCGTGGGACATCTCGCGCGATGCGCCCTATTTCGGCTTCGAGATCCCCGGCGCGCCCGGCAAATATTTCTACGTCTGGCTGGATGCGCCGATCGGCTATCTCTCCAGCTTCAAGGCGCTGTGCGACGCCCGTGGCATCGATTTCGAAAGTTACCTGCGCGCGGGCAGCACGGCCGAGATGCATCACTTCATCGGCAAGGACATCGTCAACTTCCACGGCCTGTTCTGGCCGGCGGTGTTGCAAGGTTCCGGCCATCGCACGCCGACGCGCCTGCACGTCAACGGTTATCTCACCGTCGATGGCGCCAAGATGTCGAAGTCGCGCGGTACCTTCGTGATGGCGCGCACCTATCTCGACAACGGCCTCGATCCGGAAGCCTTGCGCTACTACTTCGCTGCAAAATCGTCTGGCGGCGTCGACGATCTCGACCTCAACCTCGGCGATTTCATCGCGCGCGTGAACAGCGACATCGTCGGCAAGTTCGTCAATCTCGCCAGCCGCTGTGCCGGTTTCATCGAAAAGCGCTTCGGTGGGATGCTGGCGGAATCGCTGCCCGAGCCGGCGATGCATGCCGATTTCGTCCAGCGTCTCGCAGCGATTCGCACCGCCTACGCCAACGATGACATCGCACAGGCGCTGCGCCTGACGATGACGCTCGCCGACGAGGCCAACAAGTACATCGATGAACGCAAGCCGTGGGTGATCGCCAAGCAAGATGGCGCCGACGCAGAGCTGCAGGCCGTGTGCACCCAGGGCGTCAACCTGTTCCGCGTGCTGGCGCTGGCACTGACGCCGGTATTGCCCGACGTCTCCAAACGCATCGCCGACTGGCTGCAGGCGCCGTTGTCGACGTGGAGCGATTGCGATCGCCCGCTCGTCGCGCACCGCATCAACGCCTACCAGCCGCTGTTCACCCGTATCGACCCGAAGCACATCGACGCCATGACCGAAGCCTCCAAGGACACCCTGCAACAAACGACCGCCGCGCCTGCCGCTGTCACTGCGCCGGAAACGAAGAATGAAGCGGCCTTGATCGGAATCGATGATTTCGCGAAGCTCGACCTGCGCGTGGGCAAGGTGCTGGAGTGCGGCCTCATCGAAGGCTCGGACAAGTTGCTGCGCTTCCTGCTCGACGCCGGTGATCTCGGCCAGCGCCAGATCTTTTCCGGCATCCGCGCCAGTTACGGCGAACCGGAAAAACTGGTGGGCCGCAGCGTGGTGTTCATCGCCAACCTCGCCCCACGCAAGATGCGCTTCGGTACCAGCGAAGGCATGATCTTGTCCGCCGGTTTCGATGGTGGCAGCCTGTTCCTGCTCGACGCCGACAGCGGCGCACAACCGGGCATGCCGGTGCGGTGAACCGCGACGAGCTCGTCGAACGCCTCGACCGACTGTTGCCGCAGACGCAGTGCGGCCAATGTGGTTATGACGGTTGCCGTCCCTATGCCGAGGCGATGGCGCGTGGCGAAGCCGGCATCGATCATTGTCCGCCCGGTGGCGACGCCGGCGCGATCGCGCTTGCCGCAGTACTCGGTGTTCCCGCGCTGCCCTACGATCGCACGCGCGGCGAATGCAAACCGGCGATCGTCGCGGAAATCATCGAGGACGAATGCATCGGCTGCACCAAGTGCATCGCCGCCTGTCCGGTCGACGCGATCATCGGCGGATCGAAACTGATGCACGTGGTGATCGACGATCTCTGCACCGGCTGCGAGCTGTGCATCCCGCCCTGCCCGGTCGATTGCATCGTGATGAAACCTGCGCTCAGCGTGTCGATTTGACCGCGCACGCCGAACACAC
>JAFEBZ010000085.1 GCA_018242405.1 Pseudomonadota bacterium
CAGGTCCGTATGGATGCCGCTTTCCAGCGCGCGGGTGTTGTCTTCGATGCTCATCCGCCGATTCTCGCATGCGTCACGGAACTGTCTGGTTCCCAACCGATCATGTTGCGATGCCGCAGCGCGCAACGGGAGTTGCCGGGTGCGCCGGTATCATTGGCGGTCTTGGTCCGCCCACGGAGCCCAGATGACCCTCGCTGCATCGTTCGAGATCGAATACCTGCAATACCTCAAGCCCGATGGCTCCCTGGCGGCGCCGCTGCCGGCGGCGTTCAACGATCCCGCCAAGCTGGTTCCGCTGTTCAAGCGCATGCTGTTCGTGCGCACCTTCGACTCCAAGGCAATCGCCCTGCAGCGCACCGGCAAGCTCGGCACCTACGCCGCCAGCCTTGGCCACGAGGCGACGCATGTCGGCATCGGCGCATCGATGGCGCCCGACGACGTGTTCGCCCCCAGCTATCGCGAATATGGCGCGCAGTTCATGCGCGGGGTGAAGCCGCGCGACGTCCTGCTCTATTGGGGCGGCGACGAACGCGGCAATGATTTCGAAGGCCCGCGCAACGACTATCCGTGGTGCGTGCCGATCTCCACCCAATGCCTGATGGCGGCCGGTGCGGCACTGTCGTTCAAGCTGCGCAAACAGGACCGCGTCGCGGTGGCCTGCTGCGGCGACGGCGGTTCATCGAAAACCGACTTCTATGCCGCGGTGAATTCCGCCGGTGCATATTCGCTGCCGCTGGTGTTGTGCGTGATCAACAACGGCTGGGCGATCTCGGTGCCGCGCAAATCGCAGACCGGCGCGCAGACGCTGGCACAGAAGGGCCTGGCCGGCGGCTTGAGCTGCCTGCAGGTCGACGGCAATGACCTGATCGCCGTGCTCGTGGCGATGCGCCGCGCGAATGAACGCGCGCGCAAGGGTGAAGGCGGCAGCGTGATCGAGTTCATGACCTATCGCCTGCACGACCACACCACCGCCGACGACGCCCGCCGTTATCGCGGCGAGGACGAAGTGAAGGATGCGTGGACGCGCGAACCCTTCATCCGCCTGCGCAAGTACCTGATCGGCCGCAAGGTGTGGAGCGAACAGGAAGAAGCCGCGTGGATCGAGGAATGCGGCAAGGTCGTCGACGTTGAAATCAATGCCTACCTGGAGACGCCAGTGCAGCCGGTGGAAGCGATGTTCGATTACCTGTACGCCGACATGCCCGCCGATATCCGCGCGCAACGCGATGCCGCGATCGCCCTGGAGAAGCGCGCATGAGCGATGCAACGCCCATCACACTGATCGAAGCGATCACCCAGGCGCTGGCCTATGAAATCGCCCATGACGATTCCGTCGTCGTGCTTGGCGAGGACGTTGGCGTCAACGGCGGCGTGTTCCGCGCCACCGCGGGATTGCAGCAGCGCTTCGGCGACCAGCGCATCCTCGACACCCCGCTCGACGAAACCACGATTGCCGGTCTCACCGTCGGCATGGCCTCGCAGGGCATGAAGCCGGTCGCGGAAGCGCAGTTCGACGGCTTCATGTATCCGATGGTCGACTTCATCGTCAGCCACGCCGCGCGCATGCGCTATCGCACGCGCGGACGCCTGCACTGCCCAATGGTGCTGCGCGTGCCGTGGGGCGGCGGCATCCGTGCGCCGGAACATCATTCCGAGGCCAACGAAGCGATCTTCACCAATGTGCCCGGTTTGCGCGTAGTGATGCCTTCGTCGCCGCAACGCGCCTACGGCCTGTTGCTCGCCGCGATCCGCGATCCCGATCCGGTGATCTACATGGAGCCGAAGCGCATCTATCGCCAGTACAAGGAACTGGTGCCGGATGACGGCGAGGCCCTGCCGCTCGATGTCTGCTTCGTGCTGCGTGACGGCAGCGACATCACCCTGGTGACGTGGGGCGCGCAGGTCAAGGAAACGCTGGAAGCCGCCGATGCTTTGGCGAAGGACGGCATCAGCGCCGAGGTGATCGACGTCGCCACGCTCAAGCCGCTCGATTTCGCCACCATCGCCGAATCGGTCGCCAAGACCGGTCGCTGCGTGATCGTGCACGAGGCGGCGAAGACCGCCGGCTTTGGCGCCGAGATCGCCGCGCGCGTCGCCGAGGAATGCCTGTTCGACCTGCTGGCACCGGTCGAGCGCGTCACCGGCTACGACACCCACATCCCGCTGTTCCGTCTCGAAATGAAGTTCATGCCGAGCGTGGACAAGATCGTCGCCGCGGCCCGCCGCGCGATGGCGCACAAGTAAGGAATCCGCAATGGCGAACAAGACGTTCAATCTCCCCGATCTCGGCGAAGGCCTGCCCGACGCCACCATCGTCAAGTGGTACGTCAAGGAAGGCGACACCATCCGCCTCGACGACAACCTGGTGTCGATGGAAACCGCGAAAGCGGTGGTCGACGTGCCCTCGCCGGTCAGCGGCAAGGTGCTGAAGATCGCAGGCGGCGAAGGCGACGTGATCGTCACCGGGCACATGCTGGCGGAATTCGAAATCGATCCGAACATGCCGCAGCGCGCCGAGGGCCAGGACACCGGCCATCATCACGGCGCTCCAGCACCGGCGCCCGCTCCTGCCGCAGCACCTGCTCCCGCACCGGCACCCGCCGCAGCCAAGAGCGAAGATGCCGGCACCGTGGTCGGCGCGATGCAGGTCGGCGATTCCGTGCACGCCGAAGCCGCGACCAGCATCGGTGGCGTCAAGGCAGTACCCGCGGTGCGCGCGATGGCACGCAAGCTCGGTGTCGACATTTCGCGCGTGCGCGCCAGCGGTCCCGATGGCGTGGTGACGATGCAGGACGTGAAGCAGGCTGCAGCCGATGGTTCGGCGAAAATTGGTGCAGCGCCGATGCAACGCGCAGTCGATGCACCGGTTGCTACTGCAGCACCGCAACAGCGCAGCACGCTGTCGCAGTCGGGCAGGCCGATGCGCACACAACCGCCAGGTGTGGCCGTCACCGGCCAGCCCGAACAACTGAAAGGCGTGCGTCGCAACATGGCACGTGTGATGGCCGACGCGCACGCGCAAGTCGTGCCGACCACTCTGGTCGATGACGCCGACCTCCACGCCTGGATCGGCAAGCAGGACATCACCTCGCGCTTGGTGCGCGCGATTGTTACTGCCTGCAAGACCGTGCCGGCACTCAATGCCTGGTTCGATGGCGCCAATCTCACCCGCACCATGCATCCGCAAGTTGATCTCGGCATCGCGGTCGATACCGACGACGGCCTGTTCGTGCCTGCGCTGCGCAACGCCGACATGCTCGACGGCAATGGCGTGCGTGCGGCGATCAAGCGCCTGCGCGCGCAGGTCGAGGATCGTTCGATCCCGCCGAGCGAGCTCAGCGGCTACACCATCTCGCTGTCCAACTTCGGCATGTTCGCCGGCCGTTACGCGACGCCGGTGGTGGTGCCGCCGTGCGTGGCGATCGTCGGCGCCGGCAAGCTCTCGCACGACGTGGTCGCGGTGATGGGTGGGATCGAGGTGCATCGCCGCATCCCGATCTCGCTGACCTTCGACCATCGCGCCGCAACCGGTGGCGAAGCCGCGCGCTTCCTCAAGGCCCTGCTCGACGACATGGCATCGCCGAACTGATGGCGCATCGCAGCCGTCTCGCCGGTTTCATCATCGATTGCCAGACCGATGATCTTGATGCCGCGGCCGATTTCTGGTCGCAGGCGTTGGGCTGCACCATCGCCAACCGCGACGCCGGCGACGAAACGGCGGAATACCAGCAGTTCGGCGACACGCCGGGCGATCTCCACATCGAGGTGCAGAAGGTCGCGCATCCCCCGCGCGTCCACCTCGACATCGAAGCAGATGACGTCGATGCCGAAGCCGATCGCCTGGAACGACTGGGCGCGAAGAAAATTGCCTTCGTCAAGCGCTGGTGGGTGATGGAAGCGCCGACCGGCCAGCGCTTCTGCGTAGTGAAGATGCATGACCCAGAGCGCGGCGCCATGCCCAGGACCTGGGGCTGATCCAAGCGAACAGGTTTGCGATCAAGCCCTCGCCGAACCACACAGCGCATCGAACTGGCGCTGTCCTTCGGCGTTGAACACCACGATGCGGCTGCCACGCTTGCGTTTCGCCCAACCTGCGGCGAAGACATGATCGAGCAAGGCGGCCCCGAGCCCACCCGCGAGATGCGGCCGCCGCATGCTCCAGTCGAGACAGCTGCGACATAGTGGCCTGCGTTGCGCGCGCAAGGCATCGACATCGATGCCCAATCCCGAAAATCCCGACTCGCCACCGACGGTGATCTCGATGGCATCGCCGATGCGCCGCAACCAGCGCTTGCGCACCAATGCATCGAGCAGCCGCACACCGCTTTCACCAGCAAGATGATCGAAACACACGCGTGCATGTCGCAGCTGCGCGTCCTTCGGCCCGAGTTGCAGATCGGTCGGCACCCGGTCGCCGGCGAGATCGTGCAGATGCTCGAGCAGCGCGGCGACACGTGCATTGGCCAACGTGTAGTAACGATGACGTCCCTGCGCCACCATCTTCAGCAATCCGCTTTCGCGGAGGCGGGCGAGGTGGCTGCTGCAGGTTTGCGGCGTGATGTCGGCGATCCGCGCCAGTTCGCCGGCGGTGAGCGCCTGCCCGCCGAGCAACGCCACCAGCATGCGCGCCCGTGCCGGATCGGCGATCAGTGCCGCCAGTCGTGCAATGTCGGGTTGCCAGGGATCGCGCGCGCCCATGCTTCGATCATGGTCGAAACATCCTCGCCGTTCAAGGCCCAGAATGGCGATCTCCCCGATGGAGGCATCGATGAACATCCACCTCGCCCATGTCGAATGGCAGCGCGGATCCGCGCGCTTCACCGACAACCGCTACAGCCGCGCGCATGCGTGGATTTTCGATGGCGGCGCACGCATCGCTGCGTCATCCTCGCCCCATGTGGTTCGGGTTCCACTGTCGGATCCGGCGCTGGTCGATCCCGAGGAGGCCTTCGTCGCCAGCCTCGCCAGTTGCCACATGCTGTGGTTCCTGTCGATCGCCGCCGAGCGCGGCTGGACGGTGGACGACTACAGCGACGATGCCCGCGGCCACATGGGCGTCGATGCGAACGGTCGCAAGATGGTCGCCGAAGTCGTGTTGCGGCCATGCGTGCGATTCGCCGGGACAGTGCCGGACATGGATGCCTTCCACGCCGCCCACACGGAAGCGCACGAACGTTGCTTCCTCGCCAATTCGGTCAGGACGCGCGTCATCCACGAAGCCGTGATCGCGGGAGACACGGGCCATGCATGACGTCGCGATCGTGCTCGATGATGTTCCGGGCGCGTTGGCCAAAATGGGAGTCGCTGTCGCCGACGCTGGCTTGAGCATCGAAGGCGGCGGCGCCTGGGTGGTGGAAGGACGCGGCATCGCCCACTTCTTGTTTGTGGATGGTCATGCCGCGCGCACCGCGCTGGAAAGTCGCGGATTGAACGTCGCACGCGTCAGCGAAGTGGTGATGTTGAAATTGCACCAGTCGCGACCGGGGCAGCTCGGCCTGCTGACGCTACGCATGGCCGACGCTGGCATCAACATCGAAGTGCTCTACAGCGACCACGACCACAATCTGGTGCTGGTCACCAGCGATCCGGCGCGCGCCGGCGAGGTCGCCGGCGCGTGGATGCGCGAAACCTGGTGAAGCTCAGTCCTGGGCCAGTTGCGCCGCCACGAAACGCGCCAGGGCAGCATTGACTTCGTCGCTGGTGACGCCCTCGGCGAGCTGGAAGTCCTCGTTGCCTTCCAGCGCGCCTTCCTTCATCGCGGCGACACGACGGCCGGCATCGCGCGGCGAATCGAAGCCGATGCTGGTCAGCAACAGGCGATCGCCTTCCATCAGCTTGAAATAGAACTTGCCGTCGACTTCGCGGTACTGCTTGAAGGTCGGCACCGGAACCTCGACCGGTGAATCCTCATCATCCGCACCCGGAAGCGCATTGGCGCTCGAGAGATCGCGCAAACCGACCGCTTCGCGCAGCTCGGCGATGAACGGCATCGCATAGCGTTCGCGCAGGCGCTTGGCGCCATCGCGGAGGATCACTTCGATGTCCTGTGGACGCGCCATCAGTGCCTCGTAGCGTTCGCGCAGCGGCGCGACTTCGCGATCGACGATCTCGAACACCTGCTGCTTGGCCTCGCCCCAGCCGATGCCGTCGGCGTAGGCACGCGCGAAGGCCGCGGTTTCGTCGGAAGTCGCGAACACCTTGTAGAGCTGGAACAGCGGCGACCCTTCGGTGTCCTTCGGCTCGCCCGGCGCGCGCGAATCGGTGAGCATCGAGAACACCAGCTTCTTCAGCTGCTCGCGCGGCGCGAACAACGGAATGGTGTTGTTGTAGCTCTTGCTCATCTTGCGGCCGTCGAGACCGGAGAGCATCGCGACTTCTTCGTCGATCAACGCTTCCGGCAAGGTGAAGTAGTCGCGACCATAGATGTGGTTGAAGCGCTGGGCGAAATCGCGCGCCATCTCGATGTGCTGGATCTGGTCGCGCCCGACCGGCACCTGGTCGGCGTTGAAGATCAGGATGTCGGCGCCCATCAGCACCGGATACATGAAGAGGCCCGCGGTCACGCCGGCATCGTCATCCTCGCCTTCGGCGCGATTCTTGTCGACCGCCGCCTTGTAGGCGTGGGCGCGATTGAGGATGCCCTTGCCGGCGATGCAGGTCAGGAACCAGGTGAGCTCGTTGATCTCGGGGATGTCGCTCTGGCGATAGAACCACACGCGTGCGGGATCGAGGCCGCAGGCCAGCCAGGTCGCGGCGATCTCCAGCGTCGAGCGCTGGGTGCGCGCGGGATCCTGCGCCTTGATCAGGCTGTGCAGGTCGGCGAGGAAATAGAAACTTTCGGCGTTGTCGGCGCGGCTGGCGGCGATCGCCGGGCGGATCGCGCCGACGTAGTTGCCGAGGTGCGGCGTGCCGGACGTGGTGATGCCGGTGAGGATGCGGGTCTTGCGATTGTTCATGAACGAATGGCGAATCGAATGGCAAATCGTGGGCCGCCAGTGTAGCGGCCAACCCCGTTCCCGGCGTCGATGCGTTGCAACCGTCAGGACCACCACCACGGAGAACACCATGCCCCGCTTCGCCCCGCTGTCCTGCGCCTGCCTGCTCGCCCTCGCCCCATTGGCTTGTCTCCCGGGCGTCGCCCGCGCCGGCGACTGGGTCGATCTCTCGATCGTCGATCGCGACAGCGGTTCGACCCTGCCGGAATACCGCCATCGCGGCGATACCTGGGTTCCCGGCGCGCCCGGCCATCGCTATTCGGTGCGGCTGACCAATACTTCGGGCGAACGCCTGCTGGTGGTGCTGTCGGTCGATGGCGTCAACGCGATCAGCGGCCAGACCGCTGCGACCGAACAATCCGGCTACGTGCTCGAACCGGGCCAGAGCGCCGAGATCGACGGCTGGCGCAAGTCGATGCAACGCGTCGCGCAGTTCGTGTTCACCGATGTCGGCGACAGCTACGCCGCGCGCACCGGGCGCCCCGACAACATCGGCGTGATCGGCGCGGCGGTGTTCCGCGAACGCCGCGTGCGCCCCCTGCCACCTCCGATCATGCTGCCGCGTCCCTACGAAAATTCCGCGAAGTCGCGCGGTGAAGCGTCATCGGCGGCGGATGCCGCGGCCCCCATGGCAGAAGCGCGCAGTGCACCACAACGCATCGGCACCGGCCACGGCGAATCGCAATGGTCGTCAGTGGATTCGACGACATTCCGACGCGCCAGCAATCGCCCGACAGAAGTCGTCAGCGTGCGCTACAACGATGTCGCGGCTTTGCGCCGCATCGGCGCGATTCCCAGCTGGCGTCCGCCGATCAACCGCCGGCCCCAACCGTTTCCCGGCGGTTTCGTCCCGGATCCGCCGCGCGACGACTGATCATCGATGCATATGGAAATGGGCCGCTTTGCGCGGCCCATTGCTGTATCCGGAGGATTGAACCTTGCAGATGTTATTGCAGGGTCTTCTGGAACTCGTCGACCTGGCGTTTCGCCTCGTCCTGTTGCAAGCCATAGCGTTCCTGCAGGCGTCCGGCGAGATACTTGGCGTCGCCTTCGGCCACATTGAGATCGTCATTGGTGAGCTTGCCCCACTTGGCTTGCGCGGAACCCCGCACCTGCTCCCACTTGCCGGAAATGATGTCTTTGTTCATTGCATGCTCCTCGTTTGCGTCGCTGCGATCAGCGCATCGATCGCAGGAACGATTTTCTCGAAGCATGTATTCCGCTTTGGTGAACTTGCCGTTGGAAAAGAGTGTGCGCGGCGCATTGCACTAGATGAACACGCAACGGCGTTCAGCCGCGGGTTTGTCACATGGATGGGGCTCGCGCTCAGTCGCGCATGAGCGTTGATTTCCCGAACAGGCTTTCGACGAGATCCACGGCGAGTTTTGCCGTCGCATTGCGCTTGTCGAGCGCGGGATTCACCTCGACCAGATCGAGCGAACCCATCCGTCCGGTATCGGCGATCATCTCCATCATCAACTGCGCTTCGCGATAGTTGACGCCGCCGGGCACGCGGGTGCCGGTACCGGGCGCGATGTGCGGATCGAGCATGTCGACATCGAAGCTGACGTGCAGATGGGTATCGGCATCGATGCCATCCAGCACTTCCTCCATCACCCGGCGCATGCCGATCTCGTCGATGTAGCGCATGTCGTAGATATCGAGATCGTGTTCGCGCACCAGGCGCTTCTCGCCGGCATCGACCGAACGAATGCCGATCTGGCGGATCTGCTCCGGCTTCAATGCCGGAGTCGTGGTGCCGAGGCCAGTGAGTTCCTTCGGCCCGAGCCCGCACAGGCAGGCCACCGGCATGCCGTGGAGATTGCCGCTGGGCGTGATGTCGCGGGTGTTGAAATCGGCGTGCGCATCCAGCCACAGCACGCGCAACTTCTTGCCGTTGGCGCGGCAATGGTCGGCGACCGCGGTGATCGAACCCATCCCCAGGCAATGATCGCCGCCGAGCATGATCGGCATCCGGCCTTCACCGAGGATGCGCGTCGACATCGCCATCACCGCGCGATTCCACGCCACCACTTCCTCGAGGTGGCGATAGCCGTCGACCGGCTTGCTCAACGGATTGCGCGGACCACCGAGGTTGCCTTCATCGCGGATATCGATGCCGCGCGCGGCGATCGATTCGACCAGGCGTGCGACGCGCAATGCTTCCGGACCCATCGACGTGCCACGGTGGGCGGCACCGATATCGGTGGGCACGCCAAACACGGAAACCGGAACGGAGGCGGGTCGGGATTGCGCGGTCATGCGAATGGCCTGGAATGTGGTGCCGCTTCACAGACTCGAACTGTGGACCTACCGCTTACAAGGCGGTTGCTCTACCAACTGAGCTAAAGCGGCACTGGGGCGGAGATTTTAGCCCGATGCGGCGGGACAGGACACGCGCTCGCCGTGCGGGGCGTGCACGGCAGTGCGCACCGTGGCGGGATCGAAACCGTTTGCGGCGACGACATCGAGCCAGAACGTCGCCTGCCCGGCCGGACGGATCCGCGGCTGGAACCCCTTGCCCTGCAGTTCGGCGAGGCGACGCTGCGCGCCCTCCGGCGATCCGAAATGCCCCAGCGCGACGCCACCGGCATCAGCGCCATCGCGGATCACGAACATGTCCTTGATGCCGGCAGCCTTCAGGCTTTCGAGCAAGGTGGCGCCATCACCGCCGGCAGCCGCGAGCACCACGTCATATCCGCGCCCGGCCTGCGCGACCTGACGGGCATCGACGCGGATCGCCTGCGGCCGCAACTGCTGCCTTGCCTGTTCGGTGGACGCGGCATCGGCAAACGGCCCGAAGCTGGCGCAGACCGCATCGGCGGGAATGGCGGGAGATGCCGCTTCGGTCGCTTGTGGCGGTGTACTGCTGGCATCGACCAGTTTCAGCGTCGGCACCGCGCTTGCACTCGTTGTTGCAACCAGTGCGTGGTCGCGATGGAACAACCACCACGCCGCAGCGCTGAGGTTGAGCATGACGAGGACGACGAGCAGCAGGCGAACGATCATGGCGCCATTATGCAATGCGTCATGCAATGCCGGCCCAATGCGCCCACCGCGCGAGGCCGGCCAGCACCAGGTCCGCGCGCGTTTCCGCAGCGGGCAACAGTGGCCGCAATGCATCCGCGCCACCACCATGCACCAGCAGGCGCGGTGCGGCGTCGAGTTGTTCACTGGCAACGGCAAGGCTGCGTTCGACCAGGGCCAGCGCCGCGCCATCGCAACCGGAAGCAAGCGCATCGATGGTGTCGTCGGCGAATTCGACGTAACGGCCGCCGTCCACCGGCAATGCCGCCGAACGCTGCGCCAGCATTTCGCGCATCAGGGTCGGCGACGGCGCGATGCGACCTCCGAGGTGGCGACCGTCTGCACGCAGCAGGTCGATCGTCAGCGCGGTACCGACACCAACCAGCAGTGTGTCGCGATGCTCGTCAACGATCGCCAGCAGCGACAGGAAACGATCGACGCCCAGTCGCGCCGGCACCGGATAGGCGATCTGCAATCCCGCGCATTCGGGCAAGGTGCGCGCGAGATGCACGCGCCGGAAGCGTTCCGACAGGCACTGCAGCAAGGCCACGCGTGCAGCCTCCGGCGCCACCGACGACACCAGCGCGACATCGCCGTGCACGTCATCCGGCAACGCCAGCGTTTCCGCTTCGTGCGGCAACGCCAACGCGCCAGCGCGACCGTCCAGCGGTGCGCATTTCAGCCGGGTATTGCCTAGATCGAACAACCACGCACTCATGCCATCGTCCTGCGCACGCTCACTTCCCCGGAATGCAATATCGATTCGCTGCCGTCGCCACGACGCACGCGCAGGCCACCATCGACAGCCAGCCCCAACGCCTCCATTTCCTCCACGCCGTCAGCCGCATGCACGTCGATGGCGTGACCGGCAAGCACGTCCAGCGCGCGATAACGTTCAAGAAACGGCGACAGCCCATGCGCATCGAACACATCGAGCGCACGAATCAGACTCTCCAGCACCGCCGCGGCCACTCGCGAACGTTGCAGTGCCATGTCCGGATGTGCAGATGCGAGATCGATCCACGGCTGGCCGATGCCTTCCGCCATTCCCATTGGCATGCGCACGTTGATGCCGATGCCGATCACCGCCTGCACCGGGCCGCCGTGTTCGCCGCCGCCTTCGACCAGGATGCCGCCGAGCTTGCGGCCATCCACCAGCAGATCGTTCGGCCACTTCAGGCCAACCGCGATGCCTTGGGCGTCGCGCAACGCTTCGGCGACGGCGACCCCGGCGACCAGGCTCAATCCGCCCAAGCGCGCCAGCCCGCCCTCGAAGCGCCGCAGTACCGAGAGATACAGATGCGCTGCCAGCGGCGATACCCAGGTGCGACCGCGACGACCGCGCCCGGCGGTCTGCTGTTCGGCCAGCAAGGCGGCGACACCCGACTCCGGCGCTCGCCGCGCCAGCAGCGCGCTGTTGGTGGAATCGATCCGCCACGCCACCTCCAGCGCCTGCAACTGCGGGCGCACGTCCGGCGCCAGCGCCGCCCGGATCGCGTCGGCGTCCAGCAGGTCGAGCGGCGCCTCCAGCCAGTAACCACGCCCCCGGTCGGCGCTGATCGCCAGCCCGGCCTTGCGCAAGGCCTGGATGCGCTTGCCGATCGCCGCCCGGGTCTGGCCGGCACGGGCCGCCAGCTCCGCGCCGGAGACCGGCTGCGGGCCGAGGCAGCGCAGCAGGCTGCGGTCGTCGAGGGCGGCGCCATTCATCCCGACATTATCGGGGGAAAGCGGGTATAGTCGCGATTCCGCCGTGCACCGGACGCTCCATGCCGAAGCGCCTCCTGCTCGCTCTTGCCCTACTGTCCTGCAGCGCTTCCGCGTTTGCGGCGGCTGCGCGCACCAGCAACGACAACATCTGCGTCCCGCACCAGGACGAAGATTGCGACGCCAGCAGCGGCAGCACCACGCCGGCCGCGACACGCCCCCCGAACGTGCCTGCCACCGCGACGGCCTCCCCGCGGACACCCGCGCCGCAGCGCCGCAATCGCACCGACAGCGTGCGCAACAGCACGATGCGCTTCCAGAGCTACCTGCCCGGCATGTTCCGCTAGGAACGGTCGATCAATTCGGCGGCGGCAGCAGCGCCTCGAAACGCGCACCACCCATTTCCGCGGAATCCCCCACTTCCAGCTCGCCGCCGTAACTGGCGAGGATGTCCTGCACGATCGACAGGCCGATGCCGTGGCCCTGCACGCGTTCGTCGCCGCGCACGCCACGTTGCAGCACTTCCATCACCTGCGACTTCGGCACGCCCGGACCATCGTCCTCGACCGCGATGCGCAACCCGGCGCGGCGTGAGCCCGGCACCTGGCGTGGCGCCACCGTCAGCAGCACGCGCGAACGCGCCCACTTGAAGGCGTTCTCCAGCAGGTTGCCGAGCAGTTCCTGGAGATCGCCGAGCTCGCCGTGGAAGCGCGCGTCCGCCGCGATCTCGAATTCGCAGAGCACGCCCTTGCTTGCGTAGATCTTTTCCAGCCCTGTGACGATGTCCTCGGCATAGGACTCGATGGCGATCGGCGCGGCGTAGAGCTTGTGCCCGGTGGAACGCGCGCGCCCCAACTGGTAGCCGACGATGTCGTTCATGCGCCGCAATTGCGTATCGAGTTCGCTGCGCAATTCCGCATCGGGTCCGTGGCTGTCGAGTTGCGTGCGCAACACTGCGAGTGGCGTCTTCAGGCTGTGCGCGAGATCGGACATCACGTCGCGCTGGCGATCGAGGTGGCGGCGTTCGCTGTCGATCAGCGCGTTGATGCTTTCGGTCAGCGGCGTGAGTTCGCGCGGATGCGCGCCGCTCATCTTGGTCGCCATGCCTTCCTTGACGCGATCGAGTTCGGTGATCACGCGCTTGAGCGGCGACAGGCTCCACCACAGCGTGACCATCTGCAGCAGCAGCAGAAGCAGGCCCGCGAGCGCGAGATTGCTCCACAATGCCGCGCGGAACGTGGTCATCTGCATCTTGAACGGACGCATGTCCTCCATCACGTAGATGGTGTATCGCACCGGCGTCTTGTCGTTGCCGTTCGACCAGGCGAAACCGCGCCCGTAGATGTAGACCGCGCTGCCGAACCCCGAGGAGTCGCGGATCGTGACCGGCCCGGTGAAGGTTTCCTGGCCAGGATCGAGCGCGGGCGGCAGTGGCAGCTGCGGCCCGTAGACCGCCGATTGCGATTGCCAGCGCCCGTTGCGCTGGACGATCTGGGCGTAGAGGCCGCTGGCCGGACGATCGAGGCGCGGATCGGGCGTGATCGCCGGGGGCACCAGCGCGTCGGTGACGTCGAAATCGGTACGCGCGGCATAGGCCAGGACGTAATTCGTCAGGCGCAAGCGCAGGCTTTCCTGCGCGGTCTGTTCGAAGGCGCTATCCAGTGCGACACCGACCAGCGCGAGGAACGCGGCGAGACCGAGGGTGCTGACCAGCAGTTGCCGGCGCAGCAGCGATCGCGGTTTCCAGAATTGCGCGCTCATGCGCGAACGGCCACCGCGATCACTCCGTACCGGCGATCAGGTATCGGCGTTGCGCGGGATCGCGAAACGATAACCGCGTCCGCGCACGGTCTCGATCGGCTTGAGCGTGCCATCGGTATCGAGCTTCTTGCGCAGGCGCCCGATGAACACTTCCAGCACGTTGGAGTCGCGATCGAAATCCTGCTGGTAGATGTGTTCGGTGAGATCGGCTTTCGACACCAGTTCACCGGCATGCATCATCAGGTATTCCAGCACCTTGTATTCGTAGCTGGTGAGGTCGATGTTCTGTCCGCCCACCGCCACCGTCTGCGCGGCGAGATCGAGCATCACCGGGCCGCATTCCAGCGACGGCTTGCTCCAGCCGGCGGCACGACGCACCAGCGCGTTGAGGCGCGCCAGCAGTTCCTCGACATGGAACGGCTTGACCAGGTAATCGTCGGCACCCTGCTTCAGGCCATCGACCTTGTCCTGCCAGCTGGAACGCGCGGTCAGGATCAGGATCGGGAATTGCTTGCCGTCATCGCGCAATGCACGGATCAGTTCCATGCCCGACATCTTGGGCAGGCCAAGATCGATGATCGCGACATCGAACGGAACCTCGCGACCCATGTACAGGCCTTCCTCGCCATCCTGCGCGGCATCCACGGCAAACCCTTCACGCTTCAGGCGCGCGGCCAGGGTTTCGCGCAACGGCGCTTCGTCTTCGACCAGCAGAATTCGCATCCTTCAATCCTCTGTGACCGGATGGCGGGGCACCCGTACGCATTCATCTTGTCATTCAGAATGTGTCGGTAGCGTAAACGCCGGATCAGGCCGTGCCAGTTAGAACCCGGGTGACACCATCATCACACGCACCATGCCATCGGCGCCCATGATCTTTACCCGGCACTGTACACGCCCGCCGAAGTCCATTGGCTGGACGGCAAGGACCTGGTCGCCCGGGGCCAGCGCCATGCTGCGTCCGCAATCGCTCGCCGTCGGCCGGGGCCGGATGCTGGCCTCCATCGAGGGGGCGTTGCGCGAATCGCGATCGTGGCCGGACTGCGGATTCCCCGGCGCCTGATTTCCCGCATCCGCGTGCATCGGACGCGGCGGGGGCCAGCCGCCACCATTGCCGCCGCGATGCTGCGCCCACGCCGGCGTGCTGCCGATGGCCAAGGCCATCAACGACACGGACAACGGGAACCAGCGGGAACGGGACATGGGACTGCACACCGACGCATTCAGGAGTCGTGCCAGCATGGGTCCCCGGCGGTGAATTCGTCCTTAATGATTTAACGCTATCTGAATGTTTCTGCGACCTTGATTGCAGAAGTTCAGATTGGTCCCCTCCCGGGCAGTCGCGCGCCGTCGCGACCGCCCGCTCCCGGAACTCAGGCCGCCTGCAGGTTCGCTTCCGCGACCGCAGCGGTCAGGCACGACACGCCCGCGCGCAACGCCTCGATGGTTTCATCCGGCAGCACCTTGCTGCCTCCGAAGACTTCGTGGCTGGTGCCCAGCCCGATGGTGTCGTCGATCGGCTTGGCGCCGGCCACGCCCAGTGCGCGCACGGCGTCGCCACGCGCCCACTTCGCCGCATGGGGCGACATCGAAGCGCCGACCACCAGCACCGGCTTGCCAACCAGCGAGCCGCGACCGTAGGGACGCGATGCCCAATCGATGGCGTTCTTGAGACCACCCGGCAGCCCGCCATTGTATTCGGGGGTGGCGACGATCACGGCATCGGCCGCGGCGATTTCCTGGCGCAATTTCTGCACCGAAGTCGGGGTCTGGCCTTCGATGTCCAGCTCCTCGGAATAGAACGGCAGGGTCGAAAAGTCGACGTTGGCGACATGGCTACCGGCCGGCAGCAGGGCCACGGCGGCCTGGGCCAGCTGGCGATTATGGGAATCGGCACGGAGGCTGCCGACCAGGGTGACGACGTTCATGGGAAATCCTCGCTCGATGGGGTGAATTGTCAATCGCTTGATTGTCAAGCTATTGACCATATTAATCGGGAATCAGAGAAAGTCAAGCGCTTGACTTCAAACCAGTCTAGAATTCGACTCCATGAGCTC
>JAFEBZ010000086.1 GCA_018242405.1 Pseudomonadota bacterium
CAGCGTATACCAGCCATTTTCGCAATCGAAAGCTCGAAAAACCGAAAATTGATCCGGGAAGTCACGCAACTTGGAGAAAATGACCGGGTAATTCTGGAACAGGGAATCAATGAATTCTGCTTTCATCCGGTCAATTCCCACCAACAGAACGCTGCCGATCAGAATGCCGTAGGCGATACCCTCCCTGTCATCGCCCACGGCCCTGAACCCCTCCGGCACAAGACTAGGGCAATAGAGCGACAGAACATGTCGCAGGAAACCAAGAGGGGTCAGTTTTCCAGCCTGAACCCGTCTCCATCCCGCAAGGCAGGAAAACGCCCGCGCCAGTCAGCAAGATCGGCGGCCAGCAGGGTGGTCGTGGTGGTCAGTTCGGCCGCCGCGCACTCACTCAGTGGCTGCCCGAGAAAATCGAGGACGGCACTGTCACCGAGGTAATGCAGGCCAAGGCCATCGGTTCCGCAACGATTGACACCGGCGACGAAGCAGACGTTCTCGATCGCGCGGGCGCGCAACAGCGTCTTCCATGCATAGGCACGCGGCGACGGCCAGTTGGCGACATAGACCAGCAGGTCGTATTCGGGTTCGCCATCCGTGTCCAGGCGATTGCGCGAGAACACCGGGAAGCGCAGGTCGTAGCAGACCAGCGGGCAGATCTTCCAGCCGCGCCATTCCACGATCAAGCGATCGTGACCGGCGGCGTAGCGCTCGTGTTCACCGGCGTAGGTGAACAGATGGCGCTTGTCGTAGTGCTCGACACTGCCATCCGGACGCACGAACAGCATGCGGTTGAACACGCCCTCGTCCGTTCGCAATTGCACGCTGCCGCAGATCGCCGCGTCGAGCTTGGCGGCCTGTTCGCGCAACCAGGCGACGGTCGGGCCGTCCATGGTTTCGGCGCTGCCGATGGCGTCGTTGGAGAACCCGCTGGTGAAGGTTTCCGGCAGCACGATCAGGTCGGTGTTGCCGTGCATCGGCGCCATCAGGCCTGCGTAATAGTCACGGTTGCCCGCCGGATCGTGCCAGCGGGTATCGCCCTGCACCAGGGACACGCGCAGGTCGTGTTTCGTCATCGCCAACTCCATCGCGTGTTCAACCCTTCACCGGATCGGGAACGAATTTCAACACTTTGCCATTGATGCAATAACGCTTGCCGGTCGGCGGCGGACCATCGTCGAAAACATGACCAAGATGGATCCCGGAACTGGCGCTGCGCACTTCGGTGCGATGCATGCCGTGGCTGTCGTCTTCCTCGAATACCAGCGCACCCGGCTGCGGGTCGAAGAAGCTCGGCCAGCCGCAACCGCTGTCGAACTTGGCATCGCTGCGGAACAGGGCCACGCCGCTCACCGGATCGACATAAGTGCCGGGGCGGTGTTCTTCCAGATAGGGACCGGTGCCCGGCATTTCGGTGCCGCGATCGAAGGCGATCTGCTGCTGTTCCGGCGTCAGCAGGTTGAAGCCCAGCCATTGCCAGAATTTCTGCGATTCGCCGGTATAGCCGGTGTAGCGCGAAACTTCCTTGCCGTTCTTGAACAGGACAATCGTCGGCGTCGCGAACATCCGCTTGGCCAGCGTCCAGCCCTTCGGCGCCTGCTGCGATTTCGTCTGCACGTAAGGTACGTCGGATTTCCAGGTCTTCAGCACTTCGGCGTCGAAACGCGCGCAGAACGGGCAGTCCTCGGCTTCGTAGACCACCAGTTGGTTTTTCGCATTCAAGTTCGCGCCATCGAGCTGCGGATATTTGTTGCCAGTGGTCGCCAAACCGTACTTCACGCCAGTCCCGCCATGGCCGCAATAGCCGTCGGGATTCTTGGCCAGGTAGTCCTGATGACTTTCCTCGGCGCGGTTGTAATTGCGCAGCGGCAGGATCTCGGTGGTGATGCTGCCGTAGCCCTCGCGGGTCAGGTCCTGCTGGTAGATGTCGCGGGTCTGCTCGGCCAGGGTCTTCTGTCCGGGTGTCGTGTAATAGATCGCGCTGCGATAGTTGCTGCCGATGTCGTTGCCCTGCCCGCCGACCTGGGTCGGGTCATGGTTTTCCCAGAACGCCGCGAGCAACGTCGCCAGATCGAGTTTCTTGGGGTCGTAGCGCACCCGCACCACTTCGGCATGGTTCTTCGCATGACTGGTGCCGTTGCGGATGTCCTGCTCGGTGCGCAGCACGTCTTCGTAGCCCACCTTGGGCGCATCGCCACCGGCATAGCCCACTTCGACTTCGGCGACGCCAGGCACTGCGGACAAGCGTTTTTCCGCGCCCCAGAAGCAACCCATGCCGAAATAGATGTCCTGCAGGTTCGCCGACGTCACCGGCTTGGCGCCGACTGCGGCTGCCGACGCCGGGCCAGCCTGGACCGAACGCCAGCCGCAGACGGCGATCAGTCCGGTTACGACCAGCGCGAACAGCAGTGCGATGACTTGTGCGGATTTCATGGCCAACTCCTCTGTCCGTGGCTACAACTTGGACAGTCGTTCGATTGCTTGGTTCAACGTATTTTCGTTCTTTGCGAAGCACAAACGCAGCAAACGCTGGCCCGCGGACGGTTGGGCATAAAAAGGGGACAGTGGGATACCCGTGACGCCGTGTTCGATGGTCAGCCAGCGACTGAATTCGAGATCGTCGAGATCGCTGACGGCGGAATAGTCGACCAGCTGGAAATAGCCGCCCGGCACCGGAAGCGGTTTCAGCTTGGTGCTTTCCAGCTGCGCGCGGAAGCGATCGCGCTTGGCCTGGTAGAACGCACCCAGCTGGCGATAGTGGTCGGGATCGGCACTGATCATTTCGGCGAAGGCGAATTGCGCCGGGGTGAAGGTGCAGAAAGTGTTGTACTGGTGGACCTTGCGGAATTCCACGCTCAAGGCCGGCGGCGCGATGCAGTAGCCGACCTTCCAGCCGGTGCAGTGATAGGTCTTGCCGAAGCTGGAAATCACGAAGGCACGATCGCGCAGCTCCGGATACAGCAATGCCGATTCGTGGCGGGCACCGTCGAAGACGATGTGTTCGTACACCTCGTCCGACAGCAGATAGATGTCGGTGCCACGCAGCAGGTCGACCACCGCCTGCATGTCGGCGGCGCTGAACATCGCGCCCGACGGATTGTGCGGGCTGTTGATCATCAGCATCCGCGTCTTCGGGGTGATCGCCGCGCGCACCTTGTCCCAGTCCGGGGCAAACGTCACCGGATCGAGCGCGACGTGCACCGCGCGGGCGCCGGCGAGATCGATCGCCGGTTCGTAGCAGTCATAGCAGGGATCGAGGACGATCACTTCCTCGCCTGCCCGCACCACCGCGTGGATCGCATCGAAAATGGCCTCGCTGGCGCCACTGGTCACGGTGATCTCGGCATCGACATCGGGACGCCAGTCGTAGCAATCCGCGGTCTTGTCAGCGATCGCCTGACGCAATGCCGGGATGCCGGTCATCATCGCGTATTGGTTGTGGCCGGCGCGCATCGCCCGCTCCAGTGCTTCGACCAGGCGTTCCGGAACCGGGAAATCAGGGAACCCCTGGCCAAGATTGACCGCGCCGTGCTGGGCCGCCAACTGCGACATGACGGTGAAGATGGTGGTGCCGACCTTGGGCAGTTTGGTGACCGGTTGCATGACAGTGGGAACGCCTCTTGAACGATGTGCGAGTGTACGCAAGCTGCTAAGGTGAATGCGTGACCGCAGCGATACAGCCCACCACGACGGATGGCCTTGCCGAAGCCTATCGGCTGGCAGCCTATTTCGTCGACATTGACAGCGAAATCATCGAAATCGCGGTCGGATATCCTGCCCTCCGGCTCGAAACGCAGCTTGCGCGCGCCGACACCTTCGCCTACATCACCGCCTGCAACCCGGCCTCGCAATTGCAGCCGGAAGCCTGGAACCAGCGCGCCGACCGCGAACTGCGTGCCGCCATCGACCACCATGGCTATCTGCGCTGGCCGATGAATTCGTCCTCGCCCGATGGCCAGTGGTGGGAAGCAGGCTGGCTGGTCGGCGATGTTCCACCCGCATTGCTGGACGAATGGGCACGACACTTCGGCCAGCGCGGCACCCTGCTGTGGCGACGTGGCGGACCGGTGCGCCTGCGCATGTACGGACCCGCGGAATTCCCGCACCCGCAGATCGACTGGATCGAATGAACCCTCCGCCCGAACCCGCGTTGCTGTCCGTCCATGGACTGGGGTTTTCCCGCAACGACGAAGCGATCTTCTCCGGCCTCGACTTCACCGTCGCGCGCGGCGAAGCATTGCTCGTGCAAGGCGGCAACGGCGTCGGCAAGACCACCCTGCTGCGCGTGCTGGCCGGCCTGCTGCCCGCCGACAGCGGCGAGTTGCGAATGGATGGCGGCGATCTCGACCACGCGCGTCGTGCCGCGGCGTTCGCCTATCTCGGCCATCTGCCCGGACACAAGGGCGATCTGACCGCAGCGGAAAATCTCGAGGTGTCCTGCGGCCTGTTAGGGCGACGCCCGGATCGCGACATCGAAACGGCGCTCGATCGCGTCGGGCTTGCCGGTTACGACGACCAGCTGGCGCGCCATCTTTCGGCCGGGCAGAAGAAACGCCTGTCACTGGCGCGGTTGTGGCTGTCGCCGGCGCCGCTGTGGCTGCTCGACGAGCCCTATGCCAACCTCGACCTCGACGGCATCGAACTGGTCAATCAGTTGATCCGCGCCCATCTCGACGATGGCGGCGCGGCGCTGGTCACCACCCATGGCGCCTATGCTGCGCCGCCGGTACGCACGCGACAGTTGCTGATGGAGCGCGCAGCATGATTGTCGCAGCCATTCGTGCGATGTTGCTGCGCGACCTGCGCCTGATCTGGCGCAAGCGTGGCGATGCCCTGCAGCCGGTGTTGTTCGCGCTGCTGGTGGTGGTGTTGTTCGCGCTCGGCATCGATACCCATTCCGGCGTGATGGCACAGGCCGCACCGGCGGTGATCTGGCTGGCGGCGCTGCTCTCTGGCTTGCTTGCGCTCGATGCCTTGTTCCGCGGCGATGCCGAGGATGGATCGCTGGAACAATGGCTGCTGTCGCCGCAACCGCTGGCGCTGCTCGTCGCGGTACGCGTCTTCACCCACTGGATGACGACGGCACTGCCAATCATCATCGTCAGCCCGTTGCTGGGCGAACTCCTGCACCTGCCGCACGCGCAACTGCCGATGCTCATCGGATCACTGCTGCTGGGCACGCCTCTGCTCAGCCTGATCGGCGCGGTTGTCGCCGCGCTTACAGTCGGCATCCGTCGCGCCGGCGCCCTGCTCGCGCTGATCGCATTGCCGCTGTACGTACCGATCCTGGTGTTCGGTGCCGGCAGCGTGGTCGCGGCAGCGCAAGGACTGGATGCTTCAGGCGCGTTGCTGATCCTCGCCGCGATGCTGGCGTTGTCGCTGGTTGTTGCACCTGTGGTCGCCGCGATCGCATTGCGCATCGGCTGGCGTTGATGTGATTTCACGCACGCCTGCGTCATACTTGCAGAACGAAATATCGACGGGGAATCGATCGAACATGAAACGGCAGACTTGGCTCATCGTCTGTTCCCTGATGCTGGCTGCATGCCAGCGACAGGCGCCGCCTGCGCAATCGCAGGCCAATCCCTCCGCCAAACCGTCGGTCGAAATCCCCAACACACCTGAAGCGCCGGCGAAACCCGGCGCCGAAGCGACACCGGAAGCCGTGCTCGCCGCCAAGGAAGCACCGGTCGAACAGGTCGCGCCGGAGCAGCCGTTGCTGCCACCCGGCGATTGCTCGTTCACCCTGCACGCCGGCGATGCGCCGTCCTGGGACGCCGCCAACATCGACGTGCCCAGCGCCTGCACGAAATTCACCATCAGGCTCGAACACACCGGCCAGATGCCACGCTGGGTGATGGGCCACAACGTGGTGGTCGCCAAGGTCGGGGAAGTCGACGCGGTTGAACGCGCCGGCATCGGCGCCGGTCCCTACCGCAGCTATGTCGAACCCAGCGACAAACGCGTGGTCGCGCGCAGCAAGCTGGCCGGGGGCGGCGAGACCGTCAGTGCCAGCTTCGATACCGCCAGGCTGCGCGGCGGGCATTTCGCCTATTTCTGCACTTTCCCGGGTCATCTGAAGGGAATGCGGGGCACGCTGACGCTGCATTGAGGATTGATCCCGATCAACCGGCACTGGGGGCGCGCTGGTAAACTT
Source organism: Pseudomonadota bacterium (assembly GCA_018242405.1). Classification (GTDB taxonomy): domain Bacteria; phylum Pseudomonadota; class Gammaproteobacteria; order Xanthomonadales; family Xanthomonadaceae; genus Solilutibacter. The sequence goes on from JAFEBZ010000086.1 coordinate 6,152, forward strand.
TCCGGCTGATATGCACCCCTTTGTCCGCTGGTTCCACCAACTCGGCTCACCGCCCTACTTCGACCGCTTCGCCGCGCGCTGGACGCCGTGGTGCCACGGCATCGGCGCGGTGACGATGGCGATCGCGCTGTGGCTGGCGCTGTTCCGCGTGCCCGCCGACTACCAGCAGGGCGACGCCTTCCGCATCCTCTACGTCCATGTGCCAATGGCATGGATGAGCATGGCGGTCTATCTCGGCATGGCGATCTACGCGGCCATCGCGCTGGTGTGGCGGATCAAGCTGGCGGAAATCCTGGCGATGGCCTGCGCCCCGATCGGCGCGCTCTATACCGCGGTGACGCTGGCCACCGGATCGATCTGGGGCAAGCCGATGTGGGGCACCTGGTGGGACTGGGATCCGCGCCTCACCACCGAATTGCTGTTGCTGTTCCTCTACCTCGGCGTGATCGGCCTCTACGCCGCCATCGAGGATCGCCGCCAAGCCGCGCGTGCTGCCGGTTTCCTCGCCGTGGTTGGCGTGGTGCTGCTGCCGATCATCAAGTTCTCGGTGACGTGGTGGAACTCGCTGCACCAGGGCAGCACGATTTCACTGACCGGCCCCTCGCACATGGACGCCAGCATGCAGCTGCCACTGTGGTTGATGGTGATTGGCATCCACGTCTGGTTCGTCGGTGCATTGCTGGCGCGTGCGCGTGCCGACAACCTGCGCCGCGAAGCCGGCAAGGCCTGGATTGCGGAGACTGCATGAATTACCAGGGTTATGTCATCGCGGCCTACGCGATCTTCGTGCTGGCGATCCTGTGGGATTGGCTGGCACCGAAACTGCAGATCTCGCGCGCACGTCGCGAAGCGAAGTTGCGCCTTCGACGTGACGCCGCACGCAAGGGCGAGGTGCGTTCGTGAACCCGGTGCGTCGTCGTCGCCTGGTCTTCGTCGGCCTGCTGGTGCTTGCAGCAGCGATCGCAGCTGCGCTGATCGCGCTGGCCCTGCAGCGCAACGTCAACTATCTCTACACACCGACCGATGTGCTCAAGGGCGACGCCGGTGGCCACGCGCGTTTCCGCCTCGGCGGCATGGTCGCGGCCGGTTCGTTCAAGCGTGCGCAGGGATCGATGGAAGCGCATTTCGACGTCGATGACGGCGATGCCAAGCTGCCTGTCGTCTACACCGGCATCCTGCCCGACCTCTTTCGCGAGAAGCAGGCGGTGATCGCCACCGGATCGATGAAGGATGGCGTCTTCGTCGCCGACCAGGTGCTGGCCAAGCACGACGAGAATTACATGCCCAAGGAAGTGGCCGACAAGATGGCGGAAGCGCATCGCAAGCACGCGGTGCCCGGCCAGCCACCGGCGGGAAACAACTGATGCTGGGTGAACTCGGGCATTACGCCTTGCTGTTGGCGCTGGTGGTGGCCTGCGTGCAGACGGCGCTGCCGCTGCTCGGCGCGCAGCGCGGCCATCGCGACTGGATGGCGGTCGCGCGTCCGGCTGCCTATGCGCAACTCGCGCTGGTCGGATTCGCGTTCGCGGTGCTGACCTGGGCCTTCGTGGTGCAGGATCGCTCGTTCACCTACGTCGCCGAAAACAGCAATTCGCTGCTGCCGCTGGTCTATCGCTACACCGCGGTGTGGGGCGCGCACGAAGGTTCGTTGTTGCTGTGGCTGCTGGTGCTGGCGTTGTGGACCGCCGCTGTCGCTACCTTCTCGCGACGCTTGCCGGAACCGGTGATCGCGCGGGTGCTTGGCGTGCTCGGCGCGGTGTCGATCGGCTTCCTTGCCCTGCTGGTGTTCACCAGCAGTCCGTTCGATCGCCTGCTGCCAGCGGTGGAAGAAGGCCGCGACCTCAATCCGCTGCTGCAGGATCCGGGCATGGTCATCCATCCTCCGATGCTGTATTTCGGCTACGTCGGATTCGCGGTGCCGTTCGCATTTGCGGTGGCAGCCTTGCTCGATCGCCACGTCGACGCACGCTGGCTGCGCTGGACGCGACCGTGGACCAATGTCGCCTGGGGCTTCCTCACGCTTGGCATCGCGCTCGGCAGCATCTGGGCCTATTACGAACTCGGCTGGGGCGGTTGGTGGTTCTGGGATCCGGTCGAAAACGCCAGCTTCATGCCGTGGCTGGCCGGCGCCGCATTGCTGCATTCGCAGGCGGTGACAGAGAAGCGCGGCAGCTTCGCGGCGTGGACATTGCTGTTGGCGATCGCCGCATTCTCGCTGTCTCTGCTCGGCACCTTCCTGGTGCGTTCCGGCGCGATCACCAGCGTGCACGCCTTCGCCGCCGACCCGACGCGTGGCGTCTTCATCCTCGTCTATCTTGGCGTGGTGATCGGCGGCTCGTTGCTGCTGTACGCCTTGCGCGCCCCCGATACCACCAGCAATGCAAGACCATTCACCTTCGCTTCCCGCGAGACCTTGCTGATCGCCAACAACCTGCTGCTGGCCGCGGCCTGCGCGATGGTGCTGATCGGCACGCTCTACCCGATGTTCGCCGACGCCTTGAACCTCGGCAAGATTTCGGTCGGACCGCCCTATTTCTCGCTGCTGTTCGTGCTGCTGATGGCGCCACTGGTGTTGCTGCTGCCGTTCGGTCCACTGACGCGCTGGCAGCAGGAACAGCCAAGCCGCATCGTCGCGATGCTGTTGCCGTGGGCGGTACTGGCAGCAATCGCTGCAGCCATCGCATGGTGGCTCGCACCGCAAGGAAAGCTGCGGACCACGCTCGGCGTCCTCGCCGCGATCTGGCTGTTCGCCGGGACATTGCGTTTCCTGTGGTCGCGCTTCCAGTCGAGCGGCAATCGCTTCACCGCGGAAATGCTCGGAATGACACTGGCACATCTCGGCATCGCGGTATTCGTTTCCGGTGCGATGCTGGCCGATGCACTGGTCGAGCAACGCGAAGTCGCGCTGGCGCCCGGGCAATCGCTGCAATTGCATGGCGAGCAATATCGTTTCGATGGCGTCAGCGACCATGACGGCGCGAACTACAAGGCCAACACCGGCACGATCACGGTGCTGCGCGATGGTCGCGTCGTCACCACGCTCCACCCCGAAAAGCGCCATTACGCCAGCGGCGGCCAGGTGATGACCGAAGCCGCGATCCACGGCGGCGTGTTCCGCGATCGCTACGTCGCCCTCGGTGAACCTCTCGGTGGTGGCAGCTGGGCCGTGCGCGTGCACAGCAAGCCGATGGTGCGCTTCATCTGGTCGGGCGCATTGTTGATGGCGCTGGGCGCTTTCGTCACTGCCACCGATCGTCGCTTCCGTCGCAAGGAGGACTCCGCATGAATTCCCGCCGCTGGTTGCCACTGGCCGTGTTCGCCGTCCTCGCCGTGCTGCTCGCCGCAGGTGTGTGGATGAGCCGACGCGCCGATCGCGATGCCCTGCCCTCGCCCCTGATCGGCAAGGCCGCACCGGAATTCGCGCTGACCGATCTTTTCAATCCCGAGCATGTCGTGCGTCTCAAGGATCTGAAGGGCGCGCCATTCGTGCTCAATGTCTGGGGCAGCTGGTGCGTGGCCTGTCGCGAGGAACACCCGACACTGAGCGCATTCGCCGAAACCAAGCGCGTGCGCGTGATCGGCTACAACTGGAAGGACGATCCCGCCGACGCCAAGCGCTGGCTGGAACAACTCGGCAATCCGTTCTGGCTGGTGCTCAGCGATCCCGAAGGCAAGACCGCGATCGACCTCGGCGTCTACGGCGCGCCGGAAACCTATCTGGTCGATGCGAAAGGCAACGTGCGCTGGAAGCATGTCGGCCCGTTGACGCCGCAGATCATCCACAACGAACTGGAACCTGCGTTGGCGCTGGCCGAGGCCGAGCGCTGATGCGTCTCTGGCTCCTTGCATTGATGTTGCTGTGCGCCGGCGTCGTGCATGCGCAGGCGGAGGCGCCGGATGTACCGCCGGTGTTCAAGAATGTCGCCGAGGAACAACGCTTCCACGCGCTGACGTCGGAACTGCGCTGCGTGATGTGCCAGAACCAATCGCTGGCCGATTCCAACGCCATGGTCGCGCGCGATCTCCGCCGCGAAGTGCTCGGCCTGATCCGCGATGGCAAATCGGACGCCGAGATCAAGCAGTTCCTGGTGCAACGCTACGGCGAATTCGTCCTGTACCGCCCGCGCGTGGAACGCAGTACCTGGCTGCTGTGGTTCGGGCCGGTGCTGCTGGTACTTGGCGCCGGTTTCGCGGTGTGGCGAATCGTTGCGCGCAACGCCGCGAAAGCACGCGTGCTGCCCGTTTCAAGCGAAGACAGGGAGGAATGGTGATGATGATGCCGTTCCTGCCAATCGTGATCGCCGGATCGCTGCTGATCCTCGCGCTCGTGTTGTGGCCGTTGTGGAAACGCTCGCGGCCGCTGGTGATCGCGCTCACCGGCTCGGGATTGTTCGTTACGCTCGGTCTCTACTGGATGCTGGGCACGCCATTGGCGCTCGACCCCGCGATGCGCCGCGCGCCCGCCACCCTCGACGAAGCTGCATCGCAACTGCAGGCACGACTCGCGCTGGATCCTGTCAACGTCGAAGGCTGGCGCGTACTGGCGCAGATCTACGCATCGCAAGGCAAGCACGACAAGGCCGCGGACGCCGCCGGTCGTGCCGCGACATTGAGTCCGAACGATCCCGACGTGCTGGTCGCTGCCGCGGAAGCGCGTGCGCTGGCCGCACCGGAACATCATTTCGATGCGCAGGGAATGGCATGGCTGGATGCCGCGATCAAACGCAATCCGCGTCATCAACGCGCGCTGTGGTTCAAGGGGATCGCCTTGCGCCAGGCCGGTCGCGATGCCGATGCCGTCGTCGTCTGGGAATCATTGCTGCCGCTGGTCGATGCCAAGGCCGCAGCGGTACTGGGCGCGCAGATCGATGTCGCGCGTACTGCCGCGAAACTGCCGCCGCGTACGCCGGCTCCAGTTGCCGCGAACGCGGGTGGATTGCGCGTTCACGTCACGCTCGGTAGCGGTGTCGATACCACGAAGTTCGATCCGTCGACGCCGGTCTTCGTGATCGCGCGCCAGGTTGGTGGACCGCCGATGCCGGTTGCCGTCGAAAAGCACACGCTCTCCGAACTGCCGCTCGACATCACCCTCGACGACAGTGACAGCCCGATGCCGACCGCGCGCCTGTCTTCCGTCAAGTCGGTGGAAGTGCTGGCGCGCATCTCGCGTTCCGGTTCGGCCGTGCGCGGCGACGGTGACATCGAAACCACGCCTGCCCGCATCGACTTGCCGGCATCCGCGCCGGTCCAGCTCGAATTCGGGAAATGAATGCGCCGCACGGGTTTCCCCGACAGCGCTAGACTCCAACCAGTCACAACGGATGACCGCCATGACCACTTCCAATGCCACCCTCTGCAGCTTTCCCGGTCGCGATCGCCTGATCGCCGCGGTCGATGATGCGGTGAGCCATGGTGGTGGCGATCGCGAAGCAATCACTCGCCATCTGCGCGACAACCTGTGCGCACTCATGGAGGCCGGCAGCGTGGAACTGCCGGCATGCGTGTATGAAATCATCCCGGGCCATTACGCGCGTCGCGAGCTATATCGCAGCAAGGAACATGGTTACGGCGTGGTCGCGATGACCTGGGCACCCGGCCAGGGCACCAAGATCCACGACCACTACGGCATGTGGTGCGTCGAAGGCGTGTGGTCGGGCGATATCGAGATTACCCAGTACGATCTCGCCGAGCGCGCCGGCGACGATTTCCGTTTCGTCAAGTGCGACACCCTGACCGGCAATACCGGATCCGCCGGTTGCCTGATCCCGCCCCACGAATACCACACCATCCGCAACGCCAGCGATCGCGATGTCGCTGTTTCCGTGCACATCTACGAGCAGCCGATGACCTGTTGCGGCGTGTTCGAGCAGAGCCCGCGCGGCGAAGGCTGGCACCATTACGTGCGCAAGGAACTGGCGCTCGACGCCGCGGCATGAAAAGAAAACCCGCCGAATCGGCGGGTTTTCTTGGGGCATTCGAACCTGTCTCGCCGTTTGCCGGAATCAGCTGGCCACGTAGCGGCTGGCATCCAGTGATCCGGCTCTACGCACCTGGTACAGCGCAAGCCGTACGGAATTGCTCATTTGCTCGAAATACTTGTGGGTGATGATCTGCGCGCCATTGCGCGCGTAGTAACGACCCCAGGCACGGTCGCGTTGAGGGCTTTGATCAAGTCGAATCATGGCTTCACTCCTTGCGATTCGCCCGGACGGGAGGGCGTTCAAGGAGGATGCTAGGTACGCCCCCGTGAATGCGAAGCGAGTTCCAGCCATTGAAGCCGCGACTTTCTTCCTGCATTCACCACGCATTCGGCATTGTCTAAACAGCGTGCAGGCGCGACGACGGATGCGTGATCGGTTTCAATTTTTCCGCCAGCAATTCGCGCTCCCTGATGTTTCCGGTCAGGGCGATGGCGCGTTCGATCTCCGCACGCGCTTCGGGGAAGCGACCCATTTTCATCAGCAGATCGCCGCGCACGCTGTGCAGCAGATGGTTGCCCTCCAGTCCGGAATCGGCAGGCAGCGCGTCGAGTCCGGCTGCCGGGCCCTGCGCCATGCCCACGGCTACTGCGCGATTCAGCGCCACGATCGGAGACGGTGCAACCTGCATCAAGGCATCGTAGAGAAGGACGATCCGTTCCCAGTCGGTGTCTTCGGCACGGCGCGCACGCATGTGGCAGGCGACGATGGCTGCCTGCAAAGCGTGATATCCGGCGCCACCACCAAGTTTCCGGGCGTGTTCGAGTGCAGTCATGCCGCGCTGGATCTGCACCTGGTCCCACAGCGATCGATCCTGATCCGGCAACAGGATCGCCGCGCCATCGCTTCCACGGCGGGCCGCGCTGCGAGCTGCGTTGAGTTCCATCAACGCCAGTAGCGCATGGACTTCCGGTTCGCCGGGAAGCAATTGCACCAGCAGGCGACCGAGCCGCAACGCCTCGTCGCAGAGCCTTGCCCGCATCCACTCTTCCCCGGATGTCGCGACGTAGCCTTCGTTGAACACCAGGTAGACCACGGCAAGCACCGACGCCACCCGTGGTTTCAACTCGTCGGCGCGCGGAGTTTCGAAAGGCACATGTGCTTCCGCAAGGGTTTTCTTGGCCCGGAAGATCCGCTGCCCCATGGTTTTCTCCGGCACCAGGAACGCACGGGCGATTTCCGCAGTCGTGAATCCGCCGATCACGCGCAATGTCAGCGCGACGCGCCCTTCGATGGGAAGTACCGGATGACAGGCGGTGAAAACGAGCCGGAGCACGTCGTCATCGATTACCCGGTCGAGCGCCCGATCCATCTCCTCGCCAAGCTGTTCCTGCTGCGCTTCGAGCTCGCGCGCGATCTCCCCGTGCTTGGGCATGAGCATGCGACTGCGGCGCAATGCATCGATTGCGCGACGCTTGGCCGCCGTCATCAACCATGCAGCGGGATTGTCCGGAATCCCCTCTTCCGGCCAGCGTTCGAGCGCGACGACCAGCGCGTCCTGCGCAAGCTCTTCGGCAATGCCGATATCACGGGTGACGCGTGCGATCGCCGCGATCAGCCGCGTGGACTCCTGCTTCCACACGGCATCGATCGTTGTCGAAACATCACTCACGGCAGTGGGCCGGCAACCTTGTAGCGGTTGATGACGATGCCTGACGGCAACGCCCGCGAATCATCGGGGACGAATGCGCGTGGCGGTGTTCCTTCCGCGAACAGGCGCTTGCCCTTGCCCAGCAGGACGGGGTTGACCAGCAGGACCAACTCGTCGACCAGCCCGTGTTCAAGCAGTACGGAAGTCAACGTCGAACTGCCGGAGACGACCAGGTCCCTGTCGCCCTGCGCCTTGATGTCGCGCACGGCATCCGCGATGTCCGGCCCGATACCGATGAACGGTCCCCATTGCAGGCTCTCCGGCCTGTGGGTCACGACATGCTTCGTCGCCGCGTTCAATCTTTCCGCCATCGGGCCCGGAGCCGTGGGCCAGAAGCCGGACCACGCGTCATAGGTTCGACGCCCGAGCAGCATGTCGAAATTCTCGCCGTACATCTCGAGCACGAGCGCGGCACCGGCGGGACTGCGATACGGTGCGGTCCAGTCGCCATAGGGAAGATCGCCATCGCCGCCCGGCGCACCGATCTCGATCACGCCGTCCAGCGAAACATGTTCCATGATCCTGAGCTTGCGCATGTCGAATCTCCCTCAGGCCTGGTCGGAAGCAGGCACGAAGAAGATCTCGCGCACCTCGATCGGCATGCGACAGGCTTTCATGCCCTTGCCCGCCCACATCAGTGCCTCGTCCAGATTGGCGCATTCCAGGATCCACAAGCCGCCCACGTGCTCCTTGGCTTCGAGATAGGGGCCGTCGGTGACCAGCACATCGCCATCGGGCTTTGCCGTCAGCGTGTGGGTCGATCCCAGCCCGCCGGCGAACCTCCGGACATCGGCTGCGATCATTTCGCGATTGATGGCGTGGATTTCATCCGCCACCGCCGGATCCTGCGTGGACGGGTCGAAATCGTCGGGGAGGTAACCAGAAACCAGATAGTGCGGCATGTTCGTCTCCTGAGGGGTCGTCAGCCGGGCCGGTTGCCCTGCTTTCACTATAGCGACGAACGACGACAGCCAATTTCGACACGACGGCCGAAAAAAATTCCGGAAACGAAAAACCCGCCGTTCAGGCGGGTCATTCGGGTCCTGCATTGGTACCGGTGATAGGACTCGAACCTACACGACATCACTGCCAGCGGATTTTGAGTCCGCCGCGTCTACCATTCCGCCACACCGGCATGCGCACATCTTAACACGGCGGCTCAGGCCTTCAGCAGCGCGTCCAGCAATTTCCCGACCTCGCCGGTTGCCGCAGCGACGTTGTCGAGCACGTCCTGCAGGGTAATGACTTCGTCGGGATCGGGTCCGGCGCCCGCAGCCCAGTTGGCGACGATGCCCACGCAGGCGTAGTCCAAGCCCATTTCGCGGGCCAGCCCGGCTTCCGGCATCCCGGTCATGCCGACCAGGTCGCAGCCATCACGACGCATCCGCGCGATCTCGGCACGCGTTTCCAGTCGCGGGCCCTGGGTCGCGCCGTAGCAACCATCGGCGACCAATGCCACGCCGGCCTTGCTCGCTGCCGCGATGATCTCGCTGCGCAGACCACGCGAATACGGTTCGCCGAAATCGACGTGCAGCACGTCGGTGCCCGGCTCTTCGCAGATCGTCGAGATGCGGCCCCAGGTGTAATCGATCAGCTGATCGGGGCAAGCCAGCACGCGCGGGCCGAAACGCTCGGTGATGCCGCCGACGGTGTTGAGCGCGAGCACGCGTGCCGCGCCCAGCGACTTCAGCGCGGCGAGATTGGCACGGTAGTTGATGCGATGCGGCGGCAGCGAATGCCCTTCGCCGTGGCGTGCGAGAAACGCGACACGGCGCGATCCGATGTTGCCGATCCGGACCGGACCCGATGGCGCACCGTAATGCGTGACCGGCTGGTGGGATTCGGCATCGGCGAGTTCGGCCAGCGCGTAGACGCCGGTGCCACCGATCACCGCGAGATCGATCGCCTGCACGTCAAGCATCCTTCAGGGCGTAAATCGCCGGAAGATTGCGACCCTGCTCGTGGAAGTCCATGCCGTAGCCATAGACATAGGCATCGGGCACTTCCAGCCCGACGTAGTCGGCGCGGATGCCATCGACGCAGCGATCATGCTTCTTCAACGCGAGCACGGCGATGCGGATGTCGCGCGCGCCCTGGTCCTCGCACCAGCGCTTGATCGCGAGCATGGTGTGGCCTTCGTCGAGGATGTCGTCGGCGAGCAACACGCGGCGATCGCGCATCGGTGTCGCCGGACGATGCAGCCAAGCCAGGCCGGAACCCGAGGTCTGGCCGCGATAGCGCGTGGCGTGCAGGTAATCGAATTCGAGATCGAGGCCACGCAGGCCGATTTCCATCGCCAACGCACTGGCGAACGGCATGCCGCCGTTCATCACCGTGATGTAGAGCGGGACGTCGGCCGGATCGTGATTAGCTTGGATAAAATCGGCACGTACTGCGTCAGCGACGCGCGCGATGGCGGCGTCGATCGCCGCGCGATCGTGCACGAGATTCGAATTCTCCAGCGCCACGGCCAGCGACGGACGCGCGGCGGTCATGCGCTCCTCCGCAGTTCGTCGCGGTCGATCGCGTGTTGCGCGTGGTCGTAACGCGCGTCGGCCAGCAAGGCATCCCAGCCCAGCGCACCGCGACCGATCAGCCCGACCAGGGCCATGGTGTTGAGCGGACCGCGCTGATCGACGGCGGCCAGCGACTCTTCGACCAGCTGCGGGTGGCAGACCAGCACGACATCACAGCCGGCATCGTAATGCGCATCGATGCGTGCCTTGATGCCGCCGACGCCATGCGCCGCGGCCATGCCGATGTCGTCGGAGAACACCACGCCGCGGAACCCCATCTCCTTGCGCAGGATGTCGTTGATCCACAGCGACGAATAGCCCGCCGGTTCCGGCGCGACATTCGGATAGGCGACGTGCGCCATCATCACCGCATCGGCACCGGCGGCGATGCCTGCAGTGAACGGCACCAGGTCGGTCGTGCGCAGTTCGTCGAGCGAACGCATATCGGCGGCGTTGTCGAAGTGGGTGTCTTCCAGCACTGAACCGTGGCCCGGAAAATGCTTGAGCGTCGCCGCCATGCCGGCGCCGTGCATGCCATCGACGTAGGCGCGGGTGAAATCGGCGACGACCTGCGGATCGGGCGAGAACGCACGATTGCCGATCGCGCGATTGCCGCGGCCGAGATCGACCACCGGCGCGAAGCTGAGATCGACGCCCGAGGCGAGGATTTCGTTCGCCATCAGCCACGCGTGTTCGCGCGCCAGTTCCAGCGCGGAGTCGCGATCCTGGCGATACAGCGCATCGAAGCCTTCCAGCGGCGGCAACGCGCTATAGCCTTCGCGGAAACGCTGCACGCGCCCGCCTTCCTGGTCGACGCAGATCAACTGCGGACGCGGCGCGGCCTCGCGGATCGCCTGCGACAACTCGCCGACCTGCAAGCGCGAGGCGAAATTGCGGGTGAACAGGATCACGCCACCGCAGGCGGGATGCTGCAGCCAGTCGCGCTCTTGCGCATTCAGTTCGGTTCCGGCGATGCCTATGACGAGCATGGAGACTCCAGTTGATCGATGCGGCGCCGTGGTTCAGGCGTCGCGGGCGGCACGTTCTTCCGCGCTCCATTGCGCGTACGGATACGAGGCCAGGTTGAGATTGTAATAGCGCAGCAATTCGGTGACCTCACGACCCAGCCACGCCGGTCGCGCAAAGGCTTCATCGACCGAATCCAGCTCGATTTCGGCCACCACCAATCCGGCGTTGCCGCCGAGGAATTCGTCGATCTCCCACAGATGCCCGCCATGGCGGACGTGGTGGCGATGCTTCTCGATCCGGCTACCGACGCACAGCTTGAGCAGAGCCTCGCCATCGGCGAGGGGAATCAGGTAGTCGAATTCCTGGCGCGAGGCGCCGAGTTCGCGCGACTTGATATTGATGCGCGCATCACTGCCTTCCAGGCGTACACGCATCGACACGTTCTGCACGCCCTGCTGCACCGAGGTGGCATCGTTGAGATAACCCTGCCCCATCACGATGGTCGTTTCGACTTCCTTGCGCCAGTCGTCGCTGGCCAGCAGGAACTTGCGTTCGATCTCGATGCCCATGTCACTTCTTCCGTGGAGGGAGGAACAACGCGATCGATTCGACATGCGCGGTCTGCGGGAACATGTCCATCGCGCCGGCGGACTGCAGCGTCCAGCCCGCTTCGTTGACCAGCCAGCCGGCGTCGCGCGCCAGCGAACCCGGATGACAGCTGACGTAGACGATGCGTTCCAGTCCATCCAGTGGCAGCTGCTTCAGCACTTCGATCGCGCCGGACCGTGGCGGATCCAGCAGCAGCTTGGTGTACGGCTGCTTCAGCCACGGCTGGCCGCGCAATTCCACCGAGAGATCGGCGGCGTGGAAATCGGCATTGGCGAGACCGTTGCGTTGCGCATTCTCGCGGGCACGCTGCACGAGGCCAGCATCGCCTTCGACACCGGTGACGCGACCGGCGACGCGTGCCAGCGGCAGGGTGAAATTGCCGAGGCCGCAGAACAGGTCGAGCACGTGGTCGCCGGCCTGCGGATCAAGCAATTCCAGCGCGTGCGCGATCATCTTCTGGTTGAGGTCGCCATTGACCTGGATGAAATCGAGCGGGCGGAACGCCAGTTCGGCATTCCACTGCGGCAGCGCAAACGACAGTTCCGGCGCCGGTTCGTGCAGCGGGTGCACCGAGGTCACTCCGCCCGGCTGCAGGAAGATGATGAAACCGTTTTCGTCGCCGAACGCAGCCAGTGCCGCGCGATCCTTGTCGCTCAATGGATTCAGATGGCGGAACACCAGCGCCACGCCCTGGTCACCGGCGATGAATTCGATCTGCGGGATGTCGGCGCGCCCCTCCAGCGAGTCCACCATTGCCGACAGCGCCGCAACCTTCATGCCAAGTTCCGGCACCACGGTATGGCAAACCTGCAGATCGGCGACGAAACGCGGATCGGTTTCGCGGAACCCCACCAGCGTCTTGTCCTTCTTCTCGACGCGCTTGACCGAGAATCGGCCCTTGCGACGATAGCCCCAGGCCTTGCCGGTCAGCGGCGCCAGCACGTTCTTGGGGGTGACGTGGCCGATGCGTTCGAGATTGTCCATCAACACCTGCTGCTTCAGCGCGATCTGCGCGCCGGCGTCGAGATGCTGGAGCACGCAGCCACTGCAGGTGCCGAAATGCGGGCATGGCGGCTCGACGCGATCCTTCGAGGCTTCCAGCACTTCGAGCACGCGCGCCTCGTCGAAATGGCGCGATTTCCCGGTTTGTTCGACCATGACACGCTCGCCCGGCAGCGCTCCGGACACGAAGATCGCCTTGCCGGCGTGGACGCCTTCCTCGCGGCGGGCGACGCCGCGGCCATCGTGGCTGAGGTCGTTGATTTGAAGCTCGAAGGGGGTGCGATCGATGCGGTTGCGGGACACGGGACTGCCGGGTGGAACACGGCCGCCTATTGTCGCATCCACGGCCCCGTGGCGCGCGGACGCTATGCTGCAGGCTGGTACGAGCAGGAACCGGTCCGAGAATGACGTCCAAAGTGCTGCTGGTCGAAGACGATCCGGTCAACGCGATGTTCCTGCAGGGCGCGATCGAGTCCTTCCCGGCGCAAACCGATGTCGCCGCCGATTGCGCGAGTGCGTTGCGCATGGCCCGCGCGCAGCATTACGACGCGTGGATGATCGATTCCAACCTGCCCGACGGCAGCGGCAGCGCGTTGCTGCGGCAACTACGCGACGACGACCTGGTCGTCCATCGCGATTGCCCGGCCCTGGCCCATACCGCCGATGCCACGCCGGAAATCGCGGCGCGACTGCAAGCGGACGGCTTCGCCATGGTGGTGCGCAAGCCCTCGCCGGTCGATGCCTGGCACCGCGCCCTCGCGGCTCTGCTGGGCGGCGAACACCCCGCGCCGGATTGGGATGATGAAGCCGCCCTGCGCGCGATGGGCGGACGCCGCGAACACGTCGAGACGATGCGCGGATTGTTCCGCGCCGAATTGCCGGCGCAGCGCGATTTCATCCTCGGGTCGCTGGAACGCGGCGATACCGATGCTGCCCGCGGCATGCTGCATCGACTCAAGGCCAGTTGCGGCTTCGTCGGCGCGATCGCGTTGGCACAAGCCACGCGAATGCTGCACGAACACCCTGCCGATCATTCCGCGCGCTCGCGCTTCTCGGCAGCGGTCGATTCCGCGCTCAAGGACGGCTGATCGCGCGATTCGATCCGCGCCTCCATCCTTGCCAGTTCGGACGCCATTTCCCAGGCACGCAAACCGCGTCCACCGAGATGGCGCATCAGCAGTTCGCGCATCGCCCATCGCAGTGCCGACAGATCGTCTTCGTCAGGCTGGCCATCGCCGGCCAAGGCCAGCAGCACGCGTCCCGTGGGATGGCGCTGGCGCTCGCGGCTGTCGCCAAGCTGGCCGACACGACGCAGGCCGCCATCGGGATCGATGCGATAACGCGCCGCCGGATCGACTGCCTGGCCGTCGGCATCGTGCGCCCAGTCGAAACCGACGCCCAATGCATCCAGCAGGTCGCGCTCGTAGCGCCGCAGCGTCCACGCCAACGGCGCCCCGGCACCGATCAGCGCACGGGTGCGGCCATACGCGCGGAACAGTTCCGGTTGCGGGTCCTGGCGTGGCGCGAGCCGCAACGTCAGTTCGTTGAGATAGAACGCGCTGAGCGCCGCATCGCCCTGCATGCGTGGCGCGACATCGATGGCTTCGGCGCCCGTCAAACGTGCCAGCTCGCCACGCTGCACGGCATCGAAACGGATCGACTGCAACGGCGCCAGTGCAGCACGCAACGCCTGCTGGCGTGGCCCGCGCACGCCACGCGCGAGCAGGCCAAGTCGCCCATGTTCCGCGCTCAACACCTCGACCAGCAGGCTGGTTTCGCGCCAGGGCCGGACGTGCAGGACGTATGCGGGCTCAGCGATGTAACGCATCGCCGATCAATCCGGGCTCAGTCGCCGTAGCCGAGCGCGCGCAATGCTGCTTCGTCATTCGACCAGCCCTCACGCACGCGCACCCAGGTTTCCAGGAACACCTTGCGATCGAAGGTACGTTCCATCTGCTGACGCGCCTTGGTGCCGATCTCGCGCAGGCGTGCCCCGCCCTTGCCGATCACGATCGCCTTCTGGCTGTCGCGTTCGACCCAGATCACCGCGCCGACGCGGAACATCGCGCCGTCTTCCTCGAAGCGCTCGATCTCGACCGCGGTCGCGTACGGAAGTTCGGCACCGAGCTGGCGCATCAACTGTTCGCGGACGAATTCGGCGGCAAGGAAGCGCATGCTGCGATCGGTGATTTCATCCTCGTCATACAACGCCGGCTGCTCCGGCAGCAATGCCAGCACGTCCTTGACCAAGGCATCGAGTCCCTTGCGCTTGAGCGCGGACACCGGGTGCACGCTGGCGAATTCACGGCCATTGGCGACTTCGCCGAGGAACGGCAGCAGCTCGGCCTTGTCGCGGATGCGATCGACCTTGTTGACCACCAGCACCACCGGCACGCCGGCGCTGCGCAGGGCGTCGTAGGCGAGCGTGTCCTCGTCGTCCCAGCGACCGGCCTCGATCACCAGCAGCGCGGCGTCGACGCCTTCCAGCGCACCGCGGGCGGCACGGTTGAGCACGCGACTCATCGCCCGGTTCTGCGGGTTGTGGATGCCGGGGGTATCGACCAGCACGATCTGCCCCGCCGGGAAGCTGGCGATGCCGAGCATGCGATGGCGGGTGGTCTGCGGACGATCCGCGGTGATGCTGACCTTGCTGCCGACCAGTGCGTTGATCAGCGAGGATTTGCCGACATTGGGGCGACCGATGACGGCCACGGTGCCGGCGTGGAAAACGGATTCATTCATGTGGGTATTTTGCGCCCTTCGAGCCGGGCCAGCACGGCTTCCGCGGCCTGTTGTTCGGCGGCACGACGCGAACGCCCCGTTCCACGCGCATGCAATTCCGGCGCATCCTCCAGTGCGCAACTGACGATGAACACGCGTTCGTGCTCCTCGCCACGTTCTTCCAGCAATGCATACATCGGCAGCGGACGACGGCGCGCCTGCAGCCATTCCTGCAAGCGCGTCTTGGCGTCCCTGCCGACATCACGCGGCGACGGCAAGGCGTCGATCAACGGTTCGAACCACGGCAACGCCAGCGTGCGCGCCGCATCGTAGCCACCATCGAGGAAGACCGCACCGACGATCGCTTCCAGCGCGTCGGCGAGGATCGAATCGCGACGGAAGCCGCCACTCTTGATCTCGCCAGCGCCCAGGGTGAGTTCGTTGCCGAGATCAAGCGAACGCGCCAGCGTCGCCAGCGCCGATTCCCGCACCAGCTCCGCACGCGCCCGCGTCAACGCACCTTCGTCGGCGCCCGGCCAGCGTGCGTGCAGCGCTTCGGCCGCCAGCAGGTTGACCACCGCATCCCCGAGGAATTCCAGGCGTTCGTTGTGCGCACGTCCCGGCGCGCTGCGATGGGTCAGCGCCCGTGCCAGCAGCGCCGGATCGCGAAAGCGGTAGTCCAGCTTCAGCACTTACTGCGGCGCGGCGCCGGGCAGCGGCTGGTCGATGTGGAAGGTGCCCTTGAGCGAGAACGGCCCGACCAGCTCGGATTCGCGTTCGTAATCGATCACGATGCTGTTGGTCTGGTTCTCGTAACGCACCTGCTTGGCGATGGCGACGTCGACATAACCGATGTCGAAACGCTTCTCCAGCGACTTCTGGATGGAAGCGATGTCATGCACGTTTTCCGTGGTGGCGATGCCCTTGAACGCTTCCTTGATCGCGAAATATTCGCGGTACATCGGGAAAATCTTCATCACGATCCAGGCGACGAAGCCGGCGAGGATCAGGAAAAACAGGAAGCCCGTCATCGACAGGCCGGATTGCGAACGCTTCATGCCGGGTTCCCCAGTGTGGATGTGCGACGGGGCCGATTATGGAACGGATTTGCCCACGCGCGACAGATTGATGCCGTCGTGGCCCCAGTGCATCCAGATGGCGAAGGCGCGGCCGCGCAGGTTGGCTTCCGGCAACATGCCCCAGAAACGCCCATCAAGGCTGTTGTCGCGGTTGTCGCCCATCACGAAATACTGGCCGTCCGGCACCACCAGGTCCTGCTCGCCCTGCCCGCCCAGCGCCAGGGTGTCGTCGGAGACCAGGATCGGGTGCGGCGCATGGCCAGGCAGCGCCTCGATGCGCAGTTCGGACGGCCGCGCCATGCCCTCGCCGTCGCCATCCGGCACCGCGCGCACGGTCTGGTACTTCACCGGGACGCCGTTGATGGTGAGCTGGCCCATGTGGTAGCCGACACGGTCGCCGGGCACGCCGATCACGCGCTTGACGAAATCCTCGCCCTTCTGCGGATCGTCCGGCGTCATCCCCGGGTACTTGAACACCGCGACGTCGCCACGCTTGGGTTCGCCCACCGGGATGATCTTGGTGTTGCTGATCGGCAGGCGCAGGCCGTAGGCGAACTTGTTGACGAGGATGAAGTCGCCGATCTGCAGCGACGGAATCATCGACCCCGAGGGAATGCGGAACGGTTCGGCGACGAAGGTGCGCAGCATCAGCACGATCGCCAGCACTGGGAAGAAACTGCGCGCGGTCTCAATCAGGCCGCCTTCGTTGTTTTCATCGAGCAGGCCTTCCTCGCGCGAAGCGCTTTTCCATACCCACTTGTCCAGCGCCCAGACGATGCCGGTGACGACGGTGAGGATGACCAGGAGGGGTTCGAACCAGCGCATGCGATTTCCTTACTTGTTGTCGACCTGCAAGACCGCGAGGAAAGCTTCCTGGGGGATTTCCACCCGCCCGACCTGCTTCATCCGCTTCTTGCCTTCCTTCTGCTTCTCGAGCAGCTTCTTCTTGCGGGTGGCGTCGCCGCCGTAGCACTTGGCCAGCACGTTCTTGCGCAGCGCCTTGACCGTGGTACGCGCGATCACCTGCGCACCGATCGCGGCCTGGATCGCCACGTCGAACATCTGGCGCGGGATCAGGTCCTTCATCTTTTCGGTCAGTTCGCGACCACGGCGGTCGGCGTGCTGGCGATGGACGATGATCGACAACGCATCGACGCGATCGCCGTTGATCAGGGTGTCCACGCGCACGAACGGACCGGCTTCGAAGCGCACGAAGTGGTAGTCGAGCGAAGCGTAACCGCGGCTCACCGACTTCAGCTTGTCGAAGAAGTCCAGCACCACTTCCGCCATTGGCAATTCATAGCTGATCTGCACCTGGCTGCCGAGATAGGTGATCCCGACCTGGCTGCCGCGCTTGTCTTCGCACAGCTTGATCACGCTGCCGACGTAATCCGGCGGCGTCAGGATGTTGGCGCGGATGATCGGCTCGCGGATCTCGGCGACGGTGTTCGCCGGCGGCAACTTGGCCGGGTTGTCCAGCGGCATCACTTCACCGTCGGTCTTCAGCACCTCGTAGATCACCGTCGGCGCGGTGGTGATCAGGTTGAGGTTGTATTCGCGCTCCAGGCGTTCCTGCACGATTTCCATGTGCAGCATGCCGAGGAAGCCGCAACGGAAACCGAAGCCCATCGCTTCCGAACTTTCCGGCTCGAAGCGCAGCGCGGCATCGTTGAGGCGCAGCTTGTCCAGCGCCTCGCGCAGGTCCGGATAATCGTCGCTGTCGACCGGGAACAGGCCGGCAAACACGCGCGGCTGCATTTCCTGGAAGCCCGGCAGCGGTTGCGGCGCGGGATCGGCCGTCAATGTCAGGGTGTCGCCGACCGGTGCGCCGTGGACGTCCTTGATCGACGCGGTGACCCAACCCACTTCGCCGGCGCTGAGCTTGTTCAGTACTTTTCGTTTTGGCGTGAACACGCCGACCTTGTCAACCAGATGGGTGCGACCGGTCGACATCACCAGCAGCTTGTCGCCGGGCTTGATCTCGCCCTGCATCACGCGCACCAGCGACACCACGCCGAGGTAGTTGTCGAACCACGAATCGATGATCAGCGCCTGCAGCTTGTCGGTATCGCGCGGCTGCGGTGCCGGGATGCGTGCGACGATCGCTTCCAGCACATCCTGCACGTTGAGGCCGGTCTTGGCGCTGATGGCGACGGCGTCCTCGGCATCGATGCCGATCACCGCTTCGATCTCCTTCTTGACGCGCTCGATGTCGGCGGTCGGCAGGTCGATCTTGTTGAGCACCGGCACCACTTCCAGTCCCTGCTCGACAGCCGTATAGCAGTTGGCGACCGATTGCGCCTCGACGCCCTGGGCGGCATCCACCACCAGCAGCGCGCCTTCGCAGGCCGCCAGCGAACGACTCACTTCATAGCTGAAATCGACGTGTCCCGGGGTATCGATGAAATTGAGCTGGTAGATCTCGCCGTTCTTCGCGGTGTACGGCAACGAGACCGACTGGGCCTTGATGGTGATGCCGCGCTCGCGCTCGATCGGGTTGGAATCGAGCACCTGCGCTTCCATCTCGCGCGCCTCGAGGCCGCCACAGAGCTGGATGATGCGGTCGGCCAGCGTGGACTTGCCGTGGTCGACGTGGGCAATGATCGAGAAATTGCGGATATTCCGCATGGAGGCGGGCGTTTCGGAAGACATAGCCGCTCATTATCGCACGCGCGCCCGTTCAGCTGGCGCGCGTGCGGGCCAGGAGGGCTCTTACTCCACCGGAACCGTGATGAAGGCCTGCCCGCCCTCGTTGCGGACCAGCAGCATCGCGCTGTCGCCCTTCTTCAGCTTGTTCAGCTCGCCTTGCAGCGCCGCGACCGACCCGACCCGGGAACGCCCCACCGCGAGGATCACGTCGCCGCGGCTGAGGCCGGCATCACGGGCGGCATCGCCACGCACCTCGGCGACCCCCACGCCTTCACCGGCGCGCAAGCCCAGCTGACGGCGATCGTCGGCGTCGAGGTTCTCCAGCTGCAGCCCGAGGCGATTGCCCGCCGCGGCCGGAACCGCCGGCGCCGACTTGCCCGCCTTGGCGCTGGCGACATCATTGCGTTCATCCAGCGCACCGAGAGTGACCGGGATGTTGCGCTCGTGGCCATCGCGCCAGACGGTGACCGTCGCGCGGGTTCCCGGCGCGAGCAAGCCGACCTTCGGTGCCAGTTCCGAGTAATCGCTCACGCGATCGCCATTGAAGGCACGGATCACGTCCATCGACTGGATGCCGGCCTTCTCGGCGGCACTGCCTGGCTGCACCTGGTTCACCAGCGCACCGCGCGTATCGGGCAGGCCCAGCACCTTGGCGTTGGTCGCATCCACCGGCTGCATCACCACGCCGAGCATGCCGTAGCGCACCTTGCCATTCGCCTTGAGCTGCTTGACCGCCGCCATCGCGGTATCGATCGGGATCGCGAAGCTGACGCCTTCGAAACCGCCGGAATTGCTGAAGATCTGCGAGTTGATGCCGATCACTTCGCCGCGCGTGTTGAGCAGCGGACCGCCGGAATTGCCGCGATTCACCGCGACATCGGTCTGGATGAAGGGAACATAGCTCTGGGTGCGATTGTTGCGGCCGATCGCGCTGACGATGCCTGCGGTCACCGAGTTGTCGAGGCCGAACGGCGAACCGATCGCCACCGCCCACTGCCCCGGCTGCACACCGCGGGAATCACCGAGATGCAGCGCCGGCAACCCGGAGGCATCGATGTGCAGCAAGGCAACGTCGGACTGCTCGTCATGACCCAGCACCTTGGCCGGGAAGCTGCGGCCATCGGGCAGTTTCACCGTCACGCTGTCGGCGCCATCGATCACGTGGTTGTTGGTGAGGATGTCGCCATTGGCCGAAATGATGAAGCCGCTGCCGAGCGCCATGCCGCCCGGCGTGCCGCCACCGGGACCGGAGCCGTCAGGCATGTTGGGCATTCCCTCGCCGAAGAAACGCCGGAAGAATTCCGGCATGTCGTCCATGCCCGGCATCTGCTGGCGCGAGCTGCTGCGCTTGGGCTTGATCTTCGCCTCGATGTTGACCACGCCCGGCCCGACCGCCTTCACCAGGTTGGTGAAATCCGGCAATCCGCTGACCAGCGGCGCGGGCTGCGCCGTGGTGGTGGCGGTGTTCTGCGTCTGCAGGGCAACGACCGGAACGGCCACCACCGCAAGGGCGAGGCTGCAGGCGACCGCAAGGGAACGAAAGCGACGGTTCATGACGTGGATCCTTGTAACTGGCAAAAGGATGGACACCTGCATGCGCAGGAATGCAATGAGACGATGTCGTTGACGGCTGCGTCAGTTGCCCGGCAACGCTTGCTCGTATGTGCGATGTGGCGCGAAGGGATTGCCGGCATTCCCATCGCTGCGGAAATCGGCGTTGAGCCCCGAATTGAACCCGGGCAACACGGCCTTCGGCCATGCCAACTCGGATTGCGGCGCAGCCGCCCGCATGGTGAAGGGATTGCGATTCGACTTCGCCCTGGTTGGTGCGATCGCGGCAACCGCGACGGCGCGTTCCGGGGCGGTCTGCGCAACGGCTTCTTGCGGATCGTCATGCACGCGACTGGGAACGCTGGCAGCCACGTCGCGTTGACGATGGCGCGGCACGACTTCGGCCACGCGGTGCTGGGCGGGCTCGGCAACCGCAACGACTGGCGATGCATGTTTCACCGGAATTTCCACGGATGCCGTCGTGGCTGGCGGCGCAACGGCATCCGGCGTCTTCGCAACAGCCGCCACCGCCTTTGTCGTCGGAACCGGATCGACCGTGGTGCCCGGCAGGTTCAACGCTGCGAAGCCGAGCGCAGCGGCGGCCGCCAGCCCACTGCCCCACAGCATCCAGCCGCGCCGTTGTTTCGGCTTCACCGCGACTTGCGTGTTTTCGCGCTCGATCGCCGCGCGCACGCGATTGGCGAGATCATCCTCACCAACCGGTCGTGCGTTCGCACGCAGGACATCGCCCGCCAGCTGCCAGCGCACCAGCTGGCCGACCAGTGCGTCGTCGTGTTGCAAACGACGTTGCAGGAAACGCGCGGCGTCGCCGTCGAGTTCGCCGTCAAGCAGGGCCGACAGCTGTTCGCGGGCGCGCTGCTCCAGGACAAGTTCGGTATCGATGGGATCGTGTTTCATGATTGGCTCCGGGTCGCGCCCTGGCCCAGCAGCGGGCGCAGCGCGCTGTCGATGGCATCGCGGGCACGGAAGATGCGCGACCGCACCGTGCCGATCGGGCAGCCCATCCGCCCGGCGATTTCCTCGTAACTCAAACCGTCCACTTCACGCAGAGTGATGGCGACGCGCAATTCCTCGGGCAGGATGGCGAAGGCCTGCATCACTGCCGTCTCCACTTCCTGGCGCATCGCTTCGCGTTCCGGCGTATCCGAATCGCGCATGCGCAAACCGCCTGCGTATTCCTCGGCATCGGCGAAATCAATGTCGTCGGTCGGCGGACGACGGCGTTGCGCGGCGAGGTGGTTCTTGGCCGTGTTCACCGCGATCCGGTGCATCCACGTCGAGAACTGGGCATCGCCACGGAAACTGCCGATGGCGCGATAGGCACGCAGGAAGGCTTCCTGCGCCACGTCCTGGCATTCGCTCCAGTCGTTGATGTAGCGACCGATGAGCGCAGTCACCCGCGCCTGGTGCTTGCGCACCAGCTGGTCGAAGGCCGGTTGCTGGCCGCCTTGTACCCGGCGGACCAGCTCGGCATCGAGATCATCGATCGGCTCGGCCATGGTCTGGACTGTTGACTGCGTGAAAACCTGCATTGAACGGGTTGTCAGGTCGACTGGATTGTGGCTTTCGACCACGAATCCGGCCCGGAGTTCCCGACCCCGTCATTTGACCGCAGAACGGCCTATTGGGGATGATGGGCAGCTGAATCCATACGCCAAGGAATGTCCCGCCATGAGCTCGCGCTTCGACGGCCTGCAACTGCGCAACTGGCGCCACCAAACCCGCACCGATGGCGTCGAGGTGATCGCCTTCGACCGCGAGGGCCAGCCGGTGAACAGTTTCTCGCAGGAGGCCCTGCGCGAACTCGGGCTGATGATCGAACGACTGACGATGGACCCGCCACGCGGCGTGGTCTTCTGCTCCGCCAAGGAACGCGGCTTCATCGCTGGCGCCGACATCCGCGAATTCCAGCAATTCGACGCCAATGGCACCACCGCCGATGCCATCCGTCGCGGCCAGCAGGTGTTCGAACGCATCGCCCGCCTGCCCTGCCCGACGGTCGTGGCGATCCACGGCTTCTGCATGGGCGGCGGTACCGAACTGTCGCTGGCCTGCCGCTATCGCGTCGCCAGCAACGACGCCTCGACGCGCATCGGCCTGCCGGAAGTGAAGCTCGGCATCTTCCCCGGCTGGGGCGGCAGCGTGCGCCTGCCACGGTTGATCGGCGCACCCGCCGCGTTCGACCTGATGCTCACCGGGCGCACTGTCAGCGCATCGGCGGCGCGCGCGATGGGACTGGTCGACAAGGTCGCCGATCCCGCAGTGTTGATCGACACCGCAGCCGAGCTCGCACTGCGCGGCACCGTGCGTCCGTTCAAGCAACGTGCGCTCGCCGCGCTCACCAACCTGTGGCCGACGCGCCAACTGCTGGCGCCGCAGATGGCCAAGCAGGTCGCGCGCAAGGCCCCCAAGGCGCACTACCCGGCGCCATACGCGATGATCGAAAGCTGGCGTCGTCCGGGACTCTTCAGCACCACTTCCGCGCAACTCGACAGCGAACGTCGTGGTGTGGTCGCGATGTCGGCAACACCGACCGCACGCAATCTCATCCGCGTCTACTTCCTGCAGGAACGCCTGAAGTCGCTCGGCACCGGCGATTCCGGCATCCGCAACGTGCACGTGATCGGCGCCGGCGTGATGGGTGGCGACATCGCCGCGTGGTCGGCCTACAAGGGCTTCGAAGTGACGTTGCAGGATCGCGAGCAGCGCTTCATCGATGGCGCGTTGTCACGCTCCGCGGAATTGTTCGCCAAGCGCGTGAAGGATGATGCCAAGCGTCCGCAGGTCGCTGCACGATTGAAGGGCGATCTCGCAGGCGATGGCATTGCCAACGCCGACCTGGTGATCGAGGCGATCATCGAGAATCCCGAGGCCAAGCGCGCGTTGTATGGCGATGTCGAGCCGCGCATGAAGGACGGCGCACTGCTCACCACCAATACCTCGTCGATCCCGCTGGATGAACTGCGCGAACACGTGCGCAATCCCGCGCGCTTCGCTGGCCTGCACTATTTCAATCCGGTCGCGTTGATGCCGCTGGTGGAACTGATCCACCACGACACGATGGATGCGAGCACGCAGCAACGCCTCGCCGCGTTCTGCAAGGCGCTCGACAAGCTGCCGGTACCGGTTGCGGGGACGCCGGGCTTCCTCGTCAATCGCGTGCTGTTCCCGTACCTGCTGGAAGCCGCGCGCGCATTGTCGGAAGGCATTCCCGGCCCGGTGCTCGACAAGGCCGCGGTGCGCTTCGGCATGCCGATGGGCCCGATCGAACTGATCGATACCGTCGGACTCGATGTCGCCTCCGGCGTCGGCGCCGAACTCGCGCCCTTCCTCGGTCTGGAAATTCCAGCCGCATTGTCGACGCCGCCGGAAGCCGGCAAGCGCGGCAAGAAGGACGGACAAGGTCTGTACGAGTGGAAGGATGGCAAGGCGGTCAAGCCGGAAGTGCCCGCCGACTACCAGGCGCCCGCCGATCTCGAGGATCGCCTGATCCTGCCGCTGGTGAACGAGGCCGTAGCGTGCCTGCACGATGGCGTAGTCGCCGACGGCGATCTGCTCGATGCCGGCGTGATCTTCGGCACCGGTTTCGCGCCATTTCGCGGCGGTCCCATCCAGTACGTGCGCGAGACCGGCGTCGATGCGTTGCTGGCGCGCCTCAAGGCACTACAGGCAGTGCACGGCGATCGTTTCGCACCGCGCGCAGGTTGGGATGCGTTGCGATAAGCGCGTGACTACATCGTCGCGGTCGGCTTGTCCGATTCGAGGCGACCAGCGAGCTCGACCTCGAGCTTGCCACGCAGTGTCACCGCTTCCGCGGTGTCGTCGAACTGCACGCCGATGCCGGCGGGACGCCCGCCCTGCGCGCCCGGCGGCGTCACCCACACCACGCGGCCCGACACCGGGATGCGTTCGCTCGATCCCGGCAACGTCACCAGCAGGAACACCGGATCGCCAATGAAGTGGCGCTTGGTGGTACGCACGAACAGGCCGCCATTGCGCACGAACGGCATGTAGGCCTCGTAAACCTGGTCCTTGTCGGCCAACGGCAACGACACGATGGCCTGGCGTCCGCCCTGCGGTGTGCTCATGCGCGTCTCGCTCCTGTCCTCGGTTCCTGTTGGCCGGTGCGCCATTCCAGCAGCAATCCGGCGATCGCGAGGTCCGCCCGGATCGTCGTGCGCAACAAGTCGCGCACGCGGTTGGCCTGGTCGAACCACCGTGCCAGCCTGCGTGTTTCCACGGCATCGGTCAAGCGGGCCGCGCGTTCGCGGGCAAGGTCGGCGGCGAAGCGCAAACGCAATGCCGCTTCGCCATCGGCGGCCCAGCGCTGCGCGATTTCCACCACGCTGCCGCCACCATCGGCGATCGCGCGCAGGTCGGCATCGACCTGGCGACGCACCGTCATGCCGCCGCTCTCCAGCCAGTGCAAGGCCTGCCCCGGGTCACCCTGTGCGGCGGCCAGCGCGGCTTCGGCATCGGCACGCGGCTTGCCCTGGTCGAGCAGCCATTGCAACGCGACCGCCTGTCCCGGCAGCGCCAGCTCCAGACGCTGGCAACGACTGCGGATCGTCGCCGGCAAGCGGCTTGGTTGCGCGCTGACCAGCCATAGATAGCGATTCGGCAACGGTTCTTCCAGCGTCTTCAACAACGCGTTGGCAGCCGCGGAATTCATCGCGTCGGCCGGATCGACGATCACCACTTGCGCGCCGCCGAACTGCGACGTCAACGCCAGCCAGGAGCCGATGTCGCGCGCCTGTTCGATCAGGATTTCGCTGCGCGGCTTGCCGGTTTTCTGGTTGATCTCGTAGCCGACGAAACGCATGTCCGGGTGTGCACTGTGGCCCCACGGGTGCGACAGTGATCCATCCGGCCTGGTTTCGACCGGATCGAATTGCGAGCGCTGCGCGAACACCTTGCAGCTGCGGCACTGTCCGCAGGGTTCGCCATCCGCGTCGCGCGTCAGGCACAGCACGCGTTTGGCCAGATGCTCGACCAAAGCCCGCTTGCCGATCCGCTGCGGCCCGCACACCAGCAATGCATGGCCCAGGCGACCCTCGTCGAGACTCGCGATCGCGCGTTCGTAGGCCGTTTGCTGCCAGGGCGAAAATCCCGCCGTCATGCCTGCGCCAACCCCTGCAGGTAATCACCGAGCGCAGCCACCGCATCGGCAGCAACACGTTCCGCCGGTTGGGTCGCGTCGATCACTCGAAAACGCTGTGGCTGCGCGGCTGCAAGATCGCGATAGGCACTGCGCACGCGTTCGAAGAAGCCGTCGGCTTCCGCTTCGATGCGATCCGGCGTAGCGCGGCCTTGCGCGCGGGCACGTCCAACCGCGACCGGCACATCGAGCAACAAGGTCAATCCCGGTTGCAGCCCGACGAAACGCGACTCCAGCATCGCGATCGTCGTGCGATCGACGCCGCGTCCGCCGCCCTGATAGGCGTGGCTGGCATCGGTGAAGCGATCGCTGAGCACCCATGCACCACGCGCCAGTGCCGGTCGCACCACGGTGGCGACGTGCTGCGCGCGCGATGCGAACATCAGCAACAGCTCGGTGTCCGCGCCCGGCGCATCGGAATTGTCGGGATGCAGCAGCAATTCGCGGATACGTTCCGCCAACGGCGTGCCACCGGGTTCGCGCGTGGCCACCACTTCGCCACCGTGTCCGCGCAACGCCTGCGCCAATGCCGACAGCACGGTCGACTTGCCGGCGCCTTCACCGCCCTCCAGCGTGATCAGGCGTGGCGCGATATCGAGCGCGTTCACGGTTTCGCCGCTCCCGCCGGAGCTGGTGCTGGTGATGCGGCGGGATCGTTTCCATCCGCAGATGTCGACGTGCCGGTCAGCGGACCCTTGGCCTGCCCCGCGCGATAGCGCGCAAGATAGGCACGCACGTTCGCCTGGTGTGCTTCATAGGTGGATGCGAACAGGCTGTGGCCGCTGCCATCGCCACTGGCGACGAAGAACAAGGCATCGCCACCATCCGGATGCGTCACCGCCTGCAATGCCGCCTTGCCCGGCATCGAGATCGGCGTCGGTGGCAATCCGCTCCGCAGATAGGTGTTGTACGGGGTGTCGGTTTGCAGGTCCTTCTTGCGGATGTTGCCGGCGTACGCCGCGCCCATGCCATAGATCACCGTGGGATCGGTTTCCAGCCGCATGCCCTTGCCAAGTCGGCGCAGGAACACCCCGGCGACTTTCGGCCGATCATCGGCGACACCGCTTTCCTTCTCGACGATCGACGCGAGGATCAATGCCTCCTCCGGCGTCTTCAGCGGAAGATCCTGCGCGCGCGACGACCACGCCGCGGCCAGCGCCTTGTCCATCGCCGCATGCGCCTGCTTCAATACGTCGACATCGCTGCCGCCAACGGTGTACTGGTAGGTTTCGGGCAGGAATCTCCCTTCCGGATGCTGTCCGGGATGGCCGAGCGCCGCCATGAGTTGGGCGTCGCTCATCGCATCGATGGTGTGCTTCATCGGTTCGGCCTTGGCCAGCGCCTTGCGCAGGTCGCGGATGTTCCAGCCGTCGATCAGGGTGAAGCGATAGCTCACCACCTTGCCGTCGCGGATATTGCGCAGCAGTTCGCCGGGCGTCATGCCGTTTTTCAATGCGTAGTCGCCGACCTGCAACTTGCCGGCAGCGCCCAGTTGGCGCGCCAGCAACTGCCATTCGAGATCGAAGCCCTGGTCAACGCCAGCCGCGCGCAACTTGCGCAACAGCTGCGGCAGCGCACTGCCCTTGCCGACGCTGACCTGCTGGCCATCGCGCAGTCCATGCATCGGCTGGGCGATGAAGACGGTGTAGTGTCGCCACGCCAATGCTCCTGCTGCAATCAGTGCCAGCATCAGGATCAGCAACAATCGCTTGAAACCACCCTTCTTTTTCTTCGCGCGCTTCGCCATCGTCTCCGTCCGGTCAGGCCAATCCCGGATGGGCATCGGCGAGTTGGCGCTGCAGGTCGCGAACCTCCGCACTCGCGGGCCATTCGCGCGCATCGAGGCGGCGCACCGGCAGGATACCGCGCACCGCATTGCAGAGGAATATGGCGGATGAACGCTGCACGGCAGCGCGATTCAGCACGGTTTCGCGGACCTGCGCATGGTGCAACAGCCAGTCGCGACAGATGCCGGCCACGCCCGATCGATCGAGCTTCGGCGTGAGCCAACCATCGCCATCCCGGACGAAGAGATTGGCCGAGGTCGCCGAAATCACGTTTCCCGCGACATCGCACACAAGGCCTTCGTCGGCATGCGCGGCGACCACTTCGCGACGCGCCAGCACCTGCTCGAGGCGATTGCAGTGCTTGATGCCTGCGAGCGCAGGTTGATCGGCGAACGTGGTATCGCACCAGACAACATCTACTGCCTGCACCGCAGCCGGCGCCTCGTGCAACGACAAGACCCACGTCGGCTCGGAATGCGGTGGCGGCGCATAGCCACGACCACCCGTGCCACGGGTGACGATCAACTTGGCAACGGCAACATCCCGGTCCGCGCACACTGCCGCGATTTCCGCACGCAGCAATGCGTCGTCCGGCAGGATGATTCCCAATCGCTGCGCACCACGTTGCAGTCGCTGCAGGTGTGCTCCCAGCCACGGAATCCCGCCGCGATGCACGCGCATCGTCTCGAACAGTCCGTCGCCATAGGCAAGCCCGCGATCACCGGGATCGACACCATCAACGCGATGTTCACCACGGAAGATGCGCGTCTCCATCCTCAATCCTCCACGCCCAGCGCGCGCAGCAGGCCGCGCGCCTTGGCCCGCGTTTCCGCGAGCTCCCTGTCCGCAATGGATTGCAGCACGATTCCGGCGCCAGTGCGGAAACGCAGCACGTCGCCTTCGACCTCCGCGGTGCGGATCAGGATGTTGAGGTCCATGTCGCCGTCGCGATTGAGCCAGCCCATCGCACCGGTGTAGGCGCCACGACCGATACCTTCCTGCGCCGCGATGATGCGCATGCAGCTCACCTTCGGGCAGCCGGTGATGGTGCCGCCGGGAAACACCGCACGCAGCACGTCAATCGGGCTGGCAGCGGGCGAACGCACCCCGCGCACATTGCTGACGATGTGGTGGACGTGTGCGTAACTCTCGACCGTCATCAGCTCGTCGACTTCGACCGTGCCGCCAACGCAGACGCGACCGAGATCGTTGCGTTCGAGATCGACCAGCATCACGTGCTCGGCGCGCTCCTTGGGATGATCGATCAGCTCGCGGATGCGCGCGCCGTCATCATCCCCCGCAATGCGTGGGCGCGTTCCGGCGATCGGGCGCGTACTGGCGATGTCGCCGCGAATCGTCGCCAGCCGTTCCGGCGACGAGCTTGCGACCGCCCACTCGCCATGCACGAACAGCCCGGAAAACGGCGCCGGATTGGCCGTGCGCAAACGGGCGTGCAATGCGGCTGGATCGACTGGTCGCGCAAATCGTGCCCACCAGCCGCGCGAAAGATTGGCCTGGTAGATGTCGCCGTCGCGCAGGTGCTTGAGCACGGCGGCGACGCCATCGAGGAAACACTGCGGTTCGTCTTCACCAACCGCAATCGGCGGATTCCACGACGATTCGTCGATGCCGTGCGAGGCCTGCACATCCGCTTCGATGCGATCCAGCCATTCCGCGCAACCCGCTTCCGCGATCGCGATGCATTCGCCACTGGCGTGGTCGCGCAGGATCGCCGCCGGACAACGCAAGGCAACCCCGCGCGGCCCATGGCCTTCCGCTGCGGGAATATGCAGCGTGGGTTCGACCTCTTCGGCAAGTTCGTAGGCGCAGAACACCGCCCAGCCGCCACGGAACGGCAGGTCGGCATCAACGGGATCGGAAGCCAGTCGCTGCGCCTGCCATTCGCGTTCGAGGCGATCGAGGAATCCGCCTTCCAGCTTCTCCCCACCAAGATCGCGCAAGACGCCGTCATGTGCACGGACAAAGCCCGCGCCATCCGTCGCCAGCAGCATGTCCCAATGCGCGTGCCGGCGCGCCGATGCATCCAGCGCGTGCGCCGACGATTCCAGCAGCATCGGGTAGCGCGCCGGATCGTATCGATGCAGGCGCAACAGGTCGGTCGTGCGCGGCAAGCGCCGTCGCATCAATCTCACACGCGACGCATCACCAGCGTGCCATTGGTGCCGCCGAAGCCGAACGAATTCGACATCGCGATCTCGACCTGCTTCTGGCGCGCGGTGTGCGGCACGTAATCGAGGTCGCAGCCTTCCGACGGATTGTCGAGGTTGATGGTCGGCGGGATCACGCCTTCGCGCAGCGCCATCGCCGAATACACCGCTTCCACGCCACCGGCCGCGCCGAGCAGGTGGCCGGTCATCGACTTGGTCGACGACACCATCACCGACTTCGCGGCATCGCCCAGCGCCGACTTGATCGCCAGCGTTTCGCCGAGATCGCCGGCCGGCGTCGAGGTGCCGTGCGCATTGATGTAGCCGATGTCCTGCGGATTGATCCCGGCATCCTTCATCGCCGCACGCATGCAGCGCGCGGGACCGTCGCCGCTTTCGCTCGGCGCGGTCATGTGGAAGGCATCGCCACTCATGCCGAAACCGACCAGCTCGCAATAGATCTTCGCGCCACGCGCCTTGGCACGTTCGTATTCCTCGATCACCAGCACGCCAGCGCCATCGCCCATCACGAAGCCGTCGCGATCCTTGTCCCACGGACGCGATGCACGCGTCGGATCGTCGTTGCGTGTGGACAGCGCCTTCATCGCGCAGAAACCGCTGACCGCGGTCGGGGTGATGGCGTATTCGGCGCCACCGCAGATCATCGCGTCGGCTTCGCCGTACTGGATCATGCGCATCGCCAGGCCGATGTTGTGGGTCGCCGTGGTACAGGCGGTGACGGCGGCGATGTTCGGGCCCTTGGCCCCGGTCATGATCGAGACCTGGCCGGAAATCATGTTGATGATGGTGCTCGGCACGTAGAACGGCGAGACCTTGCGCGGGCCGCCCTCGGCGAGCTTGAGCGTGGTTTCCTCGATGCCGTGCAGGCCGCCGATGCCGGCGCCGATCGCGACACCGATGCGTTCCGCCGCTTCACCGGAAATCTCCAGCCCGGAATCGGCGATCGCCATCGCCGACGCCGCGACGCCGTAATGGACGAACGGATCCATCTTCTTGACGTCCTTCGCCGCGACCCATTGCGCGGGATCGAAGCCGCGCACTTCACCGGCGATGCGGGCCGGATAGGCCGAGACATCGAAATGGGTGATCGGGCCGATGCCGGAACGACCGTGGGTGATGGCATCCCAGTTGGACGCAAGATCGAGGCCGAGCGGCGAAAGGATGCCGAGACCGGTGACGACGACGCGACGCTTGGACATTTTGACTCCGGGGGATCGTATTCGATCGAAAACAAAAGACGGTTTCGCAAACGCACGGGGCCGCAAAGCGCGGCCCCATGACGTGTGTTGCTGGCGCGATCAGGCCGTCTTGACGTGTGCCTTGATGTAGTCGACTGCCTGCTGCACGGTGGTGATCTTCTCGGCTTCTTCGTCCGGGATCTCGCACTCGAACTCTTCTTCGAGCGCCATCACCAGCTCGACGGTATCGAGCGAATCAGCGCCGAGATCGTCCACGAACGAGGCATTGGTGCTGACGTCTTCTTCCTTGACGCCAAGCTGTTCGACAACGATTTTCTTGACGCGTTCTTCGATGGTGCTCATGTTCTTGCTGCTCCAGAGGGA
>JAFEBZ010000087.1 GCA_018242405.1 Pseudomonadota bacterium
AGGATCGTTGTTGACCAGGATCTTCTGGCCGTTCTTGACGTCGTTCATGCCCAGGGTGGCCATGGTCGTGCTCCTCAGCTGCGGCCCGATGGCACGGGCTCGATTAGAATGATGAAACCCGACATGATACCCGCTCGCTCCGCCCTCAAACAGGATCGGCCGCCACAGGCCGCGCCGCGCTGGCAACAGCTGTGGCGCGACGCCGTGCGCGATCCGGCCGAATTGCTGGGCCTGCTCGGTCTGGATGCATTCGCCGGCCGGATTTCCCCGGCGGCCGCGGCGCAATTCCCGCTGCGGGTGCCGCGCGGCTTCGTCGCCCGCATGCGCCACGGCGATGCCAGCGATCCCCTGCTGCGCCAGATCCTGCCGCTGGACGACGAGGAACGCATCGTTCCCGGCTTCGAACTCGACGCCGTCGGCGACGGTGCCGCCCGCGCCGGTGCCGGGGTGATCCGCAAATACCGTGGTCGTGCCCTGCTGGTCGCGACCGGCAGCTGCGCGATCAATTGCCGGTATTGCTTCCGCCGCCATTTCCCCTATGCCGACGAAACCGCCGCGCGCGGACAGTGGGCCGAGGCGCTGGCGATCATCGGCGCCGATGCTTCCATCGACGAGATCATTCTTTCCGGTGGCGATCCGTTGTCGCTGGCCGATGGCAAGCTCGCGGAACTCACCGATGCCCTGAAGCAGGTTCCCCACATCCGCCGCCTGCGCATCCACACGCGACTGCCGGTGGTATTGCCGGAGCGTGTCGACGACGGCTTGATCGCCTGGCTGCGCGACCTGCCGTGGCCGGTGACGGTCGTAATCCACGCCAACCACGCCAATGAATTCGATGGTGATGTCGACGCCGCCCTCGCCCGCCTGCGCGATGCCGGCTGCCTGTTGCTCAACCAGGCGGTGCTGCTGAAGGGCGTCAACGATTCGGTCGATGCCCTCGCCGATCTGTGCGAACGCGGCCATCGCGCCGGCGTGCTGCCCTACTACCTGCACCAGCTCGATCGCGTCAGCGGCGCAGCGCATTTCGAAGTCAGCGATGCCGACGCGCTGGCCCTGCATCGCGATCTTGCTGCCCGTTTGTCCGGCTACCTGGTCCCGAAACTGGTGCGCGAAGTGGCAGGCGATCCCGGCAAGCGTCCGCTGGTGTGACCGGCATCAAACCTCGCCGGGATTGCCGCATGACCATTCAGTTTCGTCGGTTATAGTGGCCCTCGACCGCGCCACTCCCCCAGGCACGGCGCAGAGGGCGGGATGCTAAGGAAGAAAGACAATACGATCCGGGTCCTGGTCATCGATGACCGCATGGAGGATGCCGAGTCCATCGTCACCGGCTTGCGCAACGACGGTCTCGCCGTACGCGCCACCCGTCCCACCAGCCTCGACGAATACCGCACGATGCTCGCCGGCCAACCGGTCGATCTCGTGCTCGCCGCGGCCACCAGCAAGACCGTGGAGCCGACCCAGGCGCTGACACTCGCGCGCGCCACCGGCAACGACCTGCCGGTGATCCTGATCGCCGACGGCCATGACGATTCCGGGCTCGCCGCCATGCTCGGCCTTGGCGCCGACAACATCGCCCTGCGCAATCGCGAAGGCCATCTCCGCCGCGCGGTCGAACGCGAATACCGCGACCTCAATGCCCGCCGCGACCTGCGCCACCTCGATGCCCGCCTGCATGAAACCGAGCGCCGCTGCGATGCGTTGATCGATTCCTCCCGCGATCCCATCGCCTATATCCACGAAGGCATGCACATCCGAGCCAACCAGGCTTATCTCGAGATGTTCGGCTACGAGGACTTCGACGAGATCGAAGGCATGTCGATCCTCGACATGGTCGCGCCCGGGGATGCCGGCGAGTTCAAGACCCTGCTCAAGCAGTTGTCGAAGGGCGGCGAGATCCCGCCGCTGCACCACCTCACCGCACAGGGCGCCGACGGCCAGGAATTCCCGGCGACGATGGAATTCTCGCCGGCCACCTACGACGGCGAACCCTGCCTGCAGATCATCTTCCGGCGCAAGGAAACCGCCTTCGATCCGGCGATGATCGAGCAGATGGAATCGCTGCGCCGCCAGGACGTCGCGACCGGCCTGCTCAATCGCCCGACCTTCCTGCAATCGCTGGAAGACGCCATCGCGCGTTCCGCCAGCGCACACGAACACCATGGCCTGATCCTGGTCCAGCCCGATCATTTCGGCACCCTGCTGCAAAGTGTCGGCATCAACAATGCCGATGCATTGATGGCAGCGCTGGCCGAACGCCTGCGTCCGTTGCTGGGTGAACAGGTCGAAGCCGCACGCTTCGGCGAGCAGATGATCGCGGTGCTGGCGCGTGGTGCCAGCCACGCCGAAACCGAAGCACTCGCCAACCGGATTGTCGCTGCAGTCGCCGAACGCATCCTCGACACCGGCGACCACTCGTTGACGGTGACGGTGAGCGTCGGCGCAGTGCAGGTCAGCGAACGCAACGCCCAGGTGCCACGAGTGCTGGCGCGCGCGCAGGAATTGCTCGAAACCGCGCAAGGCGTCGGTGGCGGCCGCATGGAACTGTACGATCCCGGCGCCATCGATCGCGCCGAACAGGATCGCATCAACGCCTGGATCGAACGCATCCAGGGCGCACTGGCGAACGACCAGCTGATCCTCCATTACCAGCCGATCATCAGCCTCCATGGCAACGGCGCGCCGTTCTTCGACGTGCTGATGCGCATGGACAACGGTACCGGCGAAGTGGTGATGCCGAGCGCCTTCCTGCCGATCGCCGAGGAACACGGCCTGATCCGCGACCTCGATCGCGGGGTGATCGCCAAGGCGGTACGCACACTGGCGGCGAACGCCAAGCGCGAGATGCGTTTCATCGTGCGGATTTCCCGCGCCTCGATCGAGGACACCTCGCTGCCGGCCTTCATCCAGCAGGTGCTGCAGGAACATGGCGTCCCCGCCAATCGCCTGATCGTGCAGATCAACGAATCCAAGGTGTCGACCCAGATCAACGAAGCCACCGTCTTCA
This sequence comes from Pseudomonadota bacterium, assembly GCA_018242405.1. GTDB lineage: Bacteria > Pseudomonadota > Gammaproteobacteria > Xanthomonadales > Xanthomonadaceae > Solilutibacter. The sequence continues at coordinate 3,008 of JAFEBZ010000087.1, forward strand.
ACCAGCAGCTCGCCGCCTTCGGCGCCGGTTTCTGCGTGGACCAGTTCGGCGTCGGCCTGAATTCGGCGCAGCTGATCTCGCACCTGCGGCCGCGCTACATCAAGCTCGACGGCAGCTTCATGACCGACTACGCGCGCTCACCGGAGCAACAGGCGCGGGTCAAGGATCTCGCGTCGGCGGGCAGCGCGGTTGGCGCCGCCACGATCGCCTGCGACGTCAACGATTCCGGCAGCATGACGACGCTGTTCCTCGCCGGTGTCGAGTTCGTGCAGGGCAACTTCCTGGCGCCGGCCAGCGCGGATCTCAGTTTCGATTTCTGACGGAAAGCATCGCCCGGCTGAGCGCCTTTAGCGGTTATCCGTAGTAACCGACACGCCGTGAACCCATCCATGGGGGCTCGACTCGGCATCCATGCCTCGTATGGCCGGCAATACGGACGAACCGCGCCGGCGCTGCCGGTGGATGTTTTCAGGGGGTGTGAGTAAGAGCAACAGCTGCGCGAGCTGCTGCTTTTCGCTCTTTCTCTTGAAGCAACAACACGCGCGCGGAAGTGGGTGCGCCAGTCCGGGGCGCGGGCGTTGCGCCGCATGGATGCGGCGCACGAGCCTACATGGACGTATTCACGGCGTCCCGCGCAACGGAGCTGGTCACCCACGCACCAGCGCGTGCCTTGATGCGTTACGCCACCACTCCCCCGCGCAGCGCCGACGCGTTGAGCTGCGCCTTGCGCAGCGCTTCGATGCGCACCGGCAGCGGCGGATGGCTGAGCAACAACGCGCCGAGGCCCTGCTTCATGTTGCCGGAGATGCCGAACGCCGCGACCTGCTTGGGCAGCGTCGATTCGCCGTGATTGAGCTGCAGGCGTTCCAACGCGGCGATCATCTTCTCGCGCGAGGCCAGCTCGGCGCCGGCGATGTCGGCGCGGAATTCGCGATGACGCGAGAACCACATCGCGATCATGCTGGCGAACAGGCCGAATACCAGTTGCAGCACGTTGACCGTGATCCAGTAGCCGATGCCGCCGCCACCCTCGCGGCGACCGCCGCTGAGGTAGCCATCGACGATCTGGCCGACCACGCGCGCCAGCACGATCACGAAGGTGTTGAGCACGCCCTGCAGCAGCGCCATCGTCACCATGTCGCCGTTGGCGACGTGGCCGATCTCGTGGCCAAGCACGGCTTCCGCCTCGTCGGCGTTCATCGAGTTGAGCAGGCCGCTCGACACCGCGACCAGCGCATGGTTGCGGTTGGCGCCGGTGGCGAAGGCATTGATCTCGGGCGCGTCATAGATGGCGACGTCGGGCATGCCGATGCCGGCCTTCTGGGCGTGGCGTTGCACCGTCTGCACCAGCCAGCGCTCGGTCTCGTTGGCCGGCTGGGTGATGATCTTCGCGCCGGTGGTCCACTTCGCCATCATCTTCGACATCAGCAGCGAGATGATCGATCCGCCAAAGCCGAAGATCGCCGCCATCACCAGCAGGCCGGAGGTCCGCGCCGGGTTGATCCCGAACAAGGACATGACGATCCCGAGCAGGGCCATCACCGCGAGATTGGTGACCAGGAACAATGTGATGCGCTTCAGCATGACCGACGAAACTCCTTGTGCATGTCGATACAGTGTGGGGGCAACAGGTTAAATTCAAGTCATGCAGACATATCGCGGCCGTTTCGCGCCCTCGCCCACCGGGCCATTACATCCCGGTTCACTGCTGGCCGCGCTCGGCAGCTGGCTGTTCGCGCGCCGTGCCGGAGGTGAATGGTGGCTGCGGATCGAGGACGTCGATCGCATCCGCGAAGTGCCGGGCGCGGCGCAGGACCAACTGGAGACACTGGCTGCGTTCGGCTTTGTCCACGATGGTCCGGTGGTATGCCAGCGCGAACGCGATGCACTGTACGCCGCGGCGCTCGATCGCCTGCTCGACGCTGGCCATGCCTTCGAATGTCATTGCAGCCGCAGCGTGATCGAGGCGCAAGGCGGCATCCATCGTGCCTGCATCCCCGGACTGCGGCGCCCCGATCCATCCATCCGCCTGCGCGTTCCCGACGATTGCCTGGTCGAATTCGACGATGCGATCCGCGGCCACCAATCGCAGCGCATCGATCGCGATGTCGGCGATTTCGTGCTCAGGCGCAGTGATGGTTGCTGGGCCTATCAACTCGCGGTGGTGGTCGACGATGGCGCGCAGGGCATGACCGAGGTGGTGCGCGGCGCCGACCTGCTCGATTCGACGCCCCGGCAGATATTGCTGCAGCAGCTGCTTGGCCTGCCGACACCCGCCTATGCGCACCTGCCTCTACTGGTGGATGCGCACGGCCACAAACTGTCGAAGTCGTCATCGGCGCACCCGATCGATCGCGGCAATCCCCTGCCCGCACTGCATGAAGCATGGCTGCAACTTGGACAAGTCACATTTGCTGCATCGCCGCAGGCGACATCGCAAGAATGGTTGCATGATGCGATTGCAAGGTTCGATCCGTCACGCATCCCGTACTCAAACATGGAGCTGTCATGACTTCACGCGTCGCATTCGTTACCGGTGGCACCGGCGGCATCGGCACCGCCATCGTCAGGGAACTGGCCGGCAAGGGCCACAAGGTCGCCACCAATTACCGCAACGAAGAAAAAGCGAAGGCGTGGCAGGCGGATTTGAAGAAGGATGGCATCGACGTGACCCTGGTCAAGGGTGACGTGACTTCGCCCGAGGATTCCGCGCGCATGATCAAGGACGTCGAGGACAAGCTCGGCCCGATCGAAATCCTGGTCAACAACGCCGGCATCACCCGCGACGGCACCTTCCATCGCATGAAGGCCGACCAGTGGACCGACGTCATCAACACCAATCTCAATTCGGTGTTCAACGTGACGCGTCCGGTGATCGAGGGCATGCGCGAGCGCAAATGGGGCCGCATCATCCAGATCAGCTCGATCAACGGGCTGAAGGGCCAGTACGGCCAGGCCAACTACGCCGCCGCCAAGGCCGGCATGCACGGTTTCACCATTTCGCTGGCGCGCGAAAACGCCCGCAACGGCGTCACCGTGAACACGATTTCGCCCGGCTACATCGCCACCGACATGGTGATGGCGGTGCCGGAGGAAGTGCGCGCCAAGATCGTCGCCGACATCCCGACCGGCCGCCTCGGCACGCCGGAGGAAATCGCGCATGGTGTGTCCTTCCTCGCCGACGAGCGTTCGGGCTGGATCACCGGCTCCAACCTGGACATCAACGGCGGGCACCACATGGGCTGGTGAGCACGCCCGTCTGCGGGCTGCCCCGTTCAGATTCCCCAACAGGCCGGTTTTCCCGGCCTGTTTCGCATTTCGATGACTTGCGGAGCGTGCTGCGCTGCGCCATGCTGGGGAATCGATCAGGGGGTCTCCCAACCATGAGCCAGCCGCGCATCATCAAGAAGTACCCGAACCGCCGTCTCTACGACACCGAAATTTCCAGCTACATCACCATCGAGGACGTGCGCCAGCTGATCCTCGACGGCGAGGAATTCGAGGTGCGCGATGCCAAGAGCGGCGACGACCTGACGCGGCAGGTGCTGTTGCAGATCATCGCCGAGCACGAGCAGAACGGCGAACCGGTGCTGACCACGCCGATGCTGAGCCAGATGATCCGCCTTTACGGCGATTCGATGCAGGGCTTCATGGGCAATTACCTCGAACGCGCGATGCATCTCTTCACCGAGCAGCAGGCGCAGTTCCGCCAGCAACTCGGCGGCATGCTCGGTCCGACGCCGTGGACGATGATGAACCAGATGGCCGAGCGCAACATGGACATGTGGAAGGAAATGCAGCAGCAGTTCCTGCGCAACGCCGGCGCATCGTCCGGCGGCAAGACTGCCGAATCCCCCGCGCCCGGCAAGCGGACCGAGCGCAAGTGAGCCCACGCAGGATCGCGCTGGTCACCGGCGGCATCGGTGGCCTGGGAAGTGCTGTGTGTCGCGCGCTGGCCGCGCAGGGTTGCCACGTGATCGCGGGCGATCTGGCCAACCGCAGCGAGCGCATCGATGCGTTCAATGTGGCGATGGCCGGACTGGACGTGGAATTCGCGGCGCTCGACGTTACCGATTTCGATGCCTGTGGCGCGCTGGTGAACGAGATCGTGGCGAAGCACGGTCGGCTCGACATCCTGGTCAATTGCGCCGGCATCACCCGCGACACTTCGTTGCGCAAGATGGATGCGGCGCAGTGGCAGCAGGTGATGGCGGTCGATCTCGACGGCATCTTCAATACCTGTCGCCATGCGGTGGAACCGATGCTGGCGCAAGGTCATGGCCGCATCATCAACATCAGCTCGGTGAACGGCCAGACCGGCCAGTTCGGCCAGACGAACTACGCGGCGGCCAAGGCCGGCATGCACGGTTTCAGCATGTCGCTGGCGCGCGAAGTGGCGCGCAAGGGCGTGACGGTGAATTGCGTGGCGCCGGGCTATTGCGCGACGGAGATGGTGATGGCGGTGCCGGAGGAAATCCGCGCCGGGATCGTGGCGCAGGTACCGGTCGGACGGCTCGGCGAGCCGGAAGAAATCGCGCGCGCGGTGGCGTTCCTCGCCGCAGAAGACGCCGGATTCATTACGGGTGCGTTGCTGCCGGTGAACGGCGGCCTGTTCATGAGTTTTTGAGCGGGAAAGCATCGCCCGGCTGTGCGCCTTTAGCGGTTATCCGCAGTGGCCGACACGCCGTGAACCCATCCATGGGGGCTCGACTCGGCATCCATGCCTCGTATGGTCGGCCACTGCGGACGAACCGCACGGCGCCGCCGGTGGAGACTTTCTGGAAGGCGTA
>JAFEBZ010000088.1 GCA_018242405.1 Pseudomonadota bacterium
CCGATGTGGTGGCCCGGCGTGATCTCGGTGATGATCGCGAAGGCGGCGATCGGCATCGAGCCGATCAGCAGATTGGAAAGCGCGAGGCACACCCACACGCCGGTCGTCCCCTGCACCGTGAACATGCCGATCACCGGCACGATCTGCAGCGCCTGCAACCAGATCGAGATCTTGAGGATCGCATCCCGGTCCCCCGCCAGCGAGCGGCGGTCGATCAGGAAGCCGGCGCCGAGCGAGCCGATCGCCGAGCAGATCAGCGCGATCGTCCCGGCGGTCGGGCCGACCACTTCCGGCGGCAGGTGATGCTGGCGCTCGATCGCCGGGGCGAGCCACGCGCTCCATCCGGTATTGGCGAGCGACCACAGCACCGCCGCGCCGAACACCAGCACGTACAGCCCCGCATTGCCGCGCATGTGGCGCAGCGAATCCTTCAGCCCGGCGCTCTCGCCGGCGTCGACATCGACGCGGCGCGGCTCGCGGAACAGGAAGATCGTGAGGCCAAGGCACAGGCCGAACAGGCCCGGCACGACCATCGCGAACTGCCACGGCTCGATGCCGCCGAGGATCGGGATGCCGCTTGCCCCGCCCGATTTGGCGAAGCCGTAGAGCGCGCCGCCGATCACCAGCGCCAGCGCGGAGCCGACCAGCGGCGCGGTGGTGTAGATCGCGAGCGGCCAGGCGCGGCGCTGCGGCGGGAAGCTGTCGCGGATCATCGACATCGCGCACGGCTGGAGCGCGGCCTCGCCCACTCCCAGCCCCATGCGGCTGACGAACAACATGCGATAGGAGGAGGCGAAGCCGGCCAGCATCGTCATCCCCGACCAGCCGACCACCGCCGCGCCGAGCAGGGTGCGACGATTGAAGCGGTCCGCCGCGAACCCCATCGGGATGATCATGATGCTGTAGAGCGTCGCGAAGGCCGCGCCTTCCAGCAGGCTGATCTGCACGTCGCTGATCCCCAGCGAGGCGCGGATCGGATCGACCATCGATCGCATCATGTTGCGATCGACGAACGACAGCACGAACAGCAATGTCAGATAGGAAAGCATCAGCCATGGCTGCGTACCCCGCGGATAGGCCGCCGCGTCCTGGGCCGGGCTGTCGTCGCCGGTCGCTACGCCATGCATCATCCCACTCCTGCCTTGTCCCGCACCCGAAACATGTGCCGGACTGGATCGAAATACGCGACTGAGTATCGTAATTCGATACAGATCGCGCGAAGGCGGCGCAATCGGGAAAGCGTTTTCGGCGCTGTTCCCTTCGCGAAAAATGCGACGAAAAAGACGCGGAAGAAACGACCGGGAGAGGCCGTCCGTCAGCCGTCGTCGCGCGCCGCCTCATCCTTTTCGATCGCCACCAGCGCCGCGCGGAACGCCGCGAGTTCCTCCAGCAGCCGCGCGAGCCGCTCCCTGCCGAACGCCTGCCGATAGCCCTCCACCAGCACGCGGGTTTGTTCTGCCGTCCGGTTCACCAGCGCACAGCCGGCGTCGGTGATCGCGATGATCGAGCGGCGTTTGTCCTGCTGATCGACCTCGCGCTCGATCAGCCCGCGCTCGCCCAGTTCCTTCAGGATGCGCGTCACGCTCGGGCCATGCAGCATCGCATTGGCGGCGAGCGCCGCGATGTCGAGCGGCCCCTCGTCGGTCAGCACGCGCAGCACGCGCCATTGCTGCTCGGTGACGTCGGCGGCGCGCAGCTTCGGACGGATCGGCGCCATCGTCGCCTCGCGCGCGGCGAGCAACAGGCCGGCGATGGAATGGCGATAGGGCGGCAGGCCCCTGATCTGGTCAGACATCGTCGCAGCCATCGCATAAACCGGCCGCGCGGCAAATAGCCGGCGACACCCGCATCCCGTTCAGTTGCCGTGCCCCACGAGCCGGTTGCGCAGCACGCCGATCCCCTCGACCTCCAGTTCCACCACGTCGCCGTCGTCGAGGAACGTCAGGCTCTCATAGCCGCAGCCGTCGCCCACCGTGCCCATCGCGATCAGGTCGCCGGGGTGCAGCGTCTCGTCGCGCGAGATATAGGCGATCGTGCCCGCGATCGAATGCTGCCCGCCACCCGACGTGGTGCGGACGCGCTCCTCGCCGTTGACGCGCGCGATCATCGTCAGCGCTTCAGGATCGGCTATCTCGTCGGCGGTGACGATGCACGGGCCGATCGCATTGCCGGTATCGAAATCCTTGCCCTTGGCCGGGCCGAAACGGAATTGCGTCTCGCGCGATTGCAGGTCGCGGGCGGAGAAGTCGTTGAAGATGGTGTAGCCGAAAACGGCGTCGAGCGCGTTCTCCGGCGTCAGGTCGCGCACGGGGCCGCCGATGACGACCGCCAATTCCAGCTCGTAATCCATCAGCTTCGCGGCGCGGGGGCGGATCACCTCCGCGTCCGGGCCGATGACGCTCATCGGATTGCCCTTGTAGTAGAGCGGCTGCTCGAACCACACCGGCGGAATCTCGAACAGGCCGGCGGCGCGGAACTTCTCCAGCGTCGCTTCCGGATCGGTCGTCGCACGGGCGCGGAGCTGCATCGCGGCGGCGATCGCCTGCCGCACATGCTTCTCGTAATTGCCGCAGTCGCGGATCTGCGTC
>JAFEBZ010000089.1 GCA_018242405.1 Pseudomonadota bacterium
AATTCGTCCTCGATCATGTCCCGGGGCGAAACCGAATCGCTCGCATCCACCAGCCAGGCTTCGTAACCCTCGGGCAATGCCGCTTCCTCGGCCTCGTCGCGAATGAACGCGATGCGTTGGCTCACCTGTACCGGAAGTTCGAACCGATCGAAACTGCGCTGGCATTCCAGCGGCAAGGCGGTGTCGATTTCCAGCGCGGCGTAGGCAATCTGCAGGGCATCACGGTCGAATGCGATGCGGTAGGCAACCGTGCCTTGCGCGTCGATCAGCAGACCGGCCAGCCGTGGCAATTCCGCCAACTCCAGCCTGCCCTCGAACTCGCGCCGCGCCGACACCATGCGCCATGGATCGACCTGGTCGGGCAATTTCGAGGACATAAGCTGATGAATGTTAAGGATGAACGGGGGGACTGTCAAACTTTCCCGTGACGTCCCGGGCTGTGACTTTCCGCGGATTGCGCCGGCGCCGGGCTATCGACACACTGCCGTTCAGGAACCGGACGCAGGGCCACCATTGAACCCGATCATCTTCTCCATCGCCACCCTGGCGGTGATCGTGCTCGCCGTCACCATCTTCGTGGCGCAACGCCGGCGCCAGCGGCAGCGCTGGAGCCTGCTTCGCGAGGTCATGGACAGCGCCGACGCGCTGGAAATGCAGCTGACCCGGGTCCGTCGCCAACTCGATGGCGTCGCCAGCGCCGGCCAGGCCGATGCAGCCCTGCGCGATGTCCTGCATGACCTGCTGCGCCAGCGGATGTGGTTGCAACAGCACGGGATGGACGCCCGCATGACTGAACTGGAAGCCGTGCGCAGCCGCCTTGAGTCCGGTCGCCAGCGCCTGGATGCGCAGGCATGAACGCGCTCGAAGCCGCCCAGCAGCAGGTCAACCAGCTGGTCCTGGGCAAGCCGCTGGAAGTGCGTCTCGCCTTCGTTGCCCTGCTCGCCGATGGACATCTGCTGATCGAGGACCTGCCCGGCCTCGGCAAGACCACTCTGGCGCATGCGCTGGCGGCAACGCTGGGGCTCGATTTCCAGCGCATCCAGTTCACCTCCGACCTGCTGCCCGCCGATGTCGTCGGCGTCTCGATCTACGACGCCCCGGCGTCGCGCTTCGAATTCCATCCCGGCCCGGTGTTCACCAACGTCCTGCTGGCGGATGAAATCAATCGCGCGCCGCCGCGCACGCAAAGCTCGCTGCTGGAAGCGATGGCCGAACGTCAGGTCACCCTCGATGGCGTGACGCGGCCGTTGTCGGAACCGTTCTTCGTGATCGCCACCCAGAATCCGGTCGACCTGGTCGGCACCTATCCCCTGCCCGATTCCCAGCTCGATCGTTTCCTGTTGCGGATTTCAATGGGCTATCCCAACGCCGAGGCCGAACGCGCGCTGTTGTTGGGCGAAGAACGCCGCCAATTGATCGCGCAAGTACAACCGAAACTTGGCCGAGACGAGCTGCTGGCGATCCGCGCAGCCGTGCAACAGGTGCACGCCAGCGAGGCCTTGATCGACTACCTGCAGGCCTTGATCGCGCGCAGTCGCAATCATCCCGGCGTGCGCGTCGGGCTGTCTCCGCGTGCCGGCCTTGCCCTGTTGCGGGCGGCGCGTGCCCACGCATTCCTGCTGGGACGCAGCCATGTGCTGCCCGACGACGTGCAGGCGTTGTTCCCGCACTTGGCCGCGCATCGATTGGTCGCCAATGCCGACGCCGGCGACGCCCGCGCGCTGGCGCGTTCGATCCTGCTGGCGGTTCCGCTCGACTGATGGACGAAGCCGCGCCTGCCGGGCGCCCCGCGTTCCGGCATCGACTGGAAAACTGGATCCGCCGGCGTGGTCGCGTCGATCCGTTGCCGATGACGATCGATCGCCGACGCGTCTACGTGCTGCCGACGAAATTCGGCCTGTTCTACAGCATCCTGGTCGCGGTGATGTTCCTCGGCGCGCTGAACTACAACAACAATCCGGCATTGCTGCTGTCGTTGCTGTTGCTGGCGGCGGGACTCGCGAGCCTGGTCTACGCGCACTTGCAGCTGTCGGGATTGCGCATTGTCTCGATCGATGCCGAACCGGTGCATGCCGGCGAAACCTTGCAAGTGAAGATCGGACTCGCGGCGAATGACGCGCGTGCGCGCAGCGGCCTGCAACTGGATTGCAGCGATGGCCGCGCCGTTGCCGCGGTGACAGCGCAGGCAACCGCCTTAGCGACCTTGCCGGTGCCGACAATCAAGCGCGGCTGGCTCGAGGCTGGGCGACTGGAACTCGCGACCACGCGACCACTCGGCCTCGCCTGCGCCTGGAGCTGGTTGTGGCAGGGACAGGGCTGGCTGGTGTATCCGGTACCGGAAAGCAACGGCCCGCCACTGCCCGATCGCGGCGACGGCGGCCATCGCGCCAAGCCGGCATCGGCCGGCGACGACATTCACCAGCTTCGCCCTTATCGCCACGGCGACGCACAACACGCGATCGCGTGGAAGGCATCGGCGCGCGCGACGCATCTGCTCACGCGCGAGTACGAACAACGCATTGACGCCGACCTCCTGCTCGACTGGAACGATGTGCGCCATCTTCCCTGGGAACACGCGATCTCGCGATTGGCGCATTGGGTTGAACTCGCCGAACGCCACGGCCATCGCTATGGCCTGCGTCCGCCACTCGGCCGCGCATTGGCGGCCGATCGCGGCCCGCGCCATCGTCACGCCTGCCTCGAAGCGCTTGCCCGTTTGCCGGAACGTCCGGCGTGAGCACGATGACCGGACTCGACGGCACCACCCGGCGCTGGTTGTACGCAGCGACTGCTTTGCTGCTGTTGCCCTTGTTGCTGCAACTGCAACCGATGGTGGGAATCGCGGTCGGTGTCGTCGCGCTGTTGAGCATGGCGCTGTCGACACGGGGGCGTTTGCCCGCGCTGCTGAAGATCACATTGGCACTGACATTGGCGATCGCGGTGTTTTCGGTCTATCGGCGGATCGGCCGCGACACCGGTTGCGCCCTGCTGGCGATGATGCTGGCGCTCAAGCCAACCGAAACCGCCAACGTGCGCGATGCCCGCAGCCTGCTCGGCTATGGCCTGTTCGCACCGTTCGCCACCTATCTGCTCGACCAGGGCCCATTGTCGCTGGTGCTGGGCGCGCTCGCGGTGGCCGCGGCATTGACCACGCTGTTGCGACTCGCGGACCTCGATTCCGGCATCGATCTCGCCGGCTGGTCGCCATTCGATTCGCTACGCGCTGCCGGGAAATTGTTGCTGCTGGCATTGCCGCTGGTGCTGGCGGCGTTCTGGCTGTTTCCGCGCCTGGCCTCGCCGTTGTGGGGATTGCCCGATCGCGCCGTCTCCAAGCCGGGCCTGAGCGAATCGATGACACCCGACCGCTGGATGGATGCGTTGAACGATGACACCCCGGCGATGCGCGCGCGGTTCATCGGCCCGGCGCCGCGTCCGCAGGAAATGTATTGGCGGGCGATGACCCTGCGCGATTTCGATGGCCGCACCTGGACACCCGCGCCGCTATCGGCCACCGGTGCCCCGAAGTTGTCGCTGGCACCGGTGCGCTGGCGTTACACGCTGGATGTCGAACCCAGCGACCAACGCCTGCTGGCGACACTGGAATTCACCGCTCGGCAACCCGACGGCACGCAAATGGGCCGCGATGCCAGCCTGCGCGCGATCGCGCCACTGAACGGGTTGACGCGCTGGCAGTTGCAAGCGGCACCGGCGCTGGATTTCGATCCCGTCCTCGACGCGGTCGAACGTCGCGCGAATCTCGCCCTGCCCGGTCGCAATCCGCGCACGCTGGCCCTGGGCCGGCAATGGCGCAGCGAAGCTGGTGGCAACGACATCGCGATCATCCAGCGTGCGTTGGCGATGATCCACAAGGATTTCGCCTATTCGCTGCTGGTACCCGAGCCGGGTCGCGACTGGATCGACGATTTCCTGTTCCAGGGCCGCACCGGCTATTGCCAGCAATTCAGCAGCGCCTTCGTGGTGTTGATGCGCAGCGCAGGCATTCCCGCGCGCGTGGTGATTGGTTATGCCGGCGGCTATCACAACCCGGTCGGCGATTACTGGGTAATCCGCAATTCCGATGCCCACGCCTGGGCGGAAGTGTGGCTGGCGGGACGCGGCTGGACGCGCGTCGATCCCACCGCCGCAGTTGCACCGGAACGCGTCTACGACACCATCGCCGACCGCATGCCGGGCCGCACCTTCGGCAACCTCATCGATGTCCGTCCAATGTGGAACTTCGGCGACAACCTGCGCCGCGGCTGGAACGATTTCGTGCTCGGCTTCAATGCCGATCGCCAGGCGACGATGCTGAAACGCTTTGGTGTCGAGCGATTGTCGCCATCGATGCTGATCGTGTTGTTCGCCATCGCTGCGGGCATCGCACTCTCCATCGCGGCGTGGTGGCTGGCGCGTGGCGAACGCGAGCGCGATCCGTTGCTGCGGGCGTGGCACGGGATGGATCGCCGCTACGCGAAACTTGGGCTCGCGCGCGAACCGCACGAAACGGCGCACGACTGGCTGGAACGCGTGCGGGCAAGTCGTCCGCAGTCTGCGCCGGAACTGTCAGTGCTGATCGATCGCTTCAATGCGCTGCGTTATGCCGCCGGCAATGGCAGCGAACGCAAGACGCTGATCCGCGACTTGCGCGCGCATCGCCCCTGAATCAGCGTCCCGGCGTGCCGAAATGCCCCAGCGGCGCACCGGCGAGCAGGTGCAGATGGATCTGGAACACCGTTTGCCCGGCGTCGCCATTGCAGTTCATCACGATGCGATACCCGGCCTCGTCGAAGCCCTCGCGCTTCGCATACGCCGCCGCGGCGACGGCCAGCTTGCCGATCACGACCGCGGAATCCGCAGGAACATCGTTCAACGTGGAGAAATCGCGCTTGGGCACGAACAGCACGTGCACCGGCGCCTGCGGCGCGATGTCGCGGAACGCGATCATGTCGTCGTCCTCGTAGACGATGTCGGCCGGAATTTCGCGGCGCATGATCTTGTGGAAGATGGTGTCCGACATGCTCGACTACTCCTGGATTTCCGCGCGGCTGCCGAAGGCGTGCGCCAACGTGCCACGATCAACGTATTCGAGTTCGCCGCCCAGTGGCAAGCCGTGCGCCAGCCGACTGGGGCGCACCCCGTGCTTGCGCGCAATCTGCGCGAGGTAATGCGCGGTGGCATCGCCCTCGACGGTCGGATTGGTGGCGATGATCAGCTCCTGCACTTCGCCTTCACCCAGCCGATCGGCGAGTTGGTCGAGCCCGAGTTCGCGCGGGCCGATGCCATCGAGCGGACTCAGACGCCCCTGCAACACGAAATACAGGCCGCGATAACCGGTGGCCTGCTCGATCGCCAGGCGATCCGCCGGCGATTCGATCGCGCACAATTGCTGGGCGTCACGCGCTGAACTGGCGCAAGTCGCGCACAGTTCGGTTTCGCTGAAATCGCGACAACGCCTGCAATGACCGATGTGCTCCACCGCCGCCGCCAGCGCTTCGGCCAGGCGCGTGCCACCTTCGCGGTCGCGTTCCAGCACATGGTAGGCCATGCGTTGCGCGCTCTTCTGGCCCACGCCGGGCAGGATGCGCAAGGCATCAATCAACTGTTCGAGCAATCCGCTACTCAAGGGTCAACCAGCACTTGATCAACCAAAGCCCGGCAGGCTCATGCCCGGAGGCAACGGCATGCCGGTCGCGGCGGCACTCATCTTCTCGCGGGCGATTTCGTTGGCCTTGTTCACGGCGTCATTGATCGCCGCAGCGATCAGGTCTTCCGCCATCTCGTGATCGGTCAGCGCCGACGCATCGATGCGCACCTTGCGGCACTCCATCTTGCCAGTCATCGTCACGCTCACCATGCCGCCACCGGCGTTGCCGACCACTTCGATCGTGGCCAGTTCGTCCTGTGCGCGCTGCATGCCCTCCTGCATCTTCTGGGCCTGCTGCATCAATTGGGCAAGATTGCCGCGCATGGTTCACTCCTGGTCATCAAAGGGTCGAATGGAATCGGGCACCACGCGGGCGCCACGCGCCACCAGCTTCTGCACGTCGGGATCGCCCATGAAGGCGTCTTCCGCGGCTTGCTGGCGGGCATCACGCTCGCGCGAATTGCGCTGGTGCAACGAATCGGCCGGCGCACCGCCCTGCACGATCTCGATCTGCAGGCGCGGCGTGTAGCCGAGCTTGCCCGCAAGCTGATCCGCAAGCTGGTTCAACATCTGCGGGCGATTGAAATGATCCTGCTCCTGCGCCAACCCGAGCACGATCTGCTCGCCCTGGTGGCGCAACAGCACCGCGTGTGCAGCCATCTCGCGCACGGCGCCACGCAAGGACGCGGAGGCCACGAAATCCGGCCAGTCCCCGGGACTCATCGCTGCCTGCGACGGCATTGTCGCGGCCGCATTCGCGGAGGGTGCCGGCTCGATGCTGGCCGTGCGTTGCGGAGGTGGAGCTGCCGCTTCCCGCACCGGCGCAGGTGTCGGCGCGCGCTGCGGTGGCGCCGGCGGATTCGCCATCGATTCGCGCAAGGCCGCACGCGCCGCATCCGCACCCGAAGGCGATCCGTTGCGCGATGCTGCAACCGGTGAAGGCGCAGCAGGCGTCGCCGCATTCGATGGATTCGCCATCGACGCTGCAGCCTGTCCACCCTGGACGGACACGTTCTGGCCGGGGCGGAACGCCAGCATCCGCAACAGCGTCATCTCGAAACCGGCCCGCGGGCTCGGTGCATAGGCGAGATCACGACGGCCGTTCAACGCCATCTGGTACCACAGCTGCACCAGCTCGGCTCGCGCGGCTTTCGCCAACGCATCGATATCCACGCCATCGGCAGCCACTTCCGCCTGCGGCACCAACTGGCGCACCTGCACCCGATGCAGGGCATCGGCCAGCGCATCCAGCACGTGCGACCAGTCCGGCGAAAATTCGGCCAGCGCAGCGGTTTCCGCCATCACTCGTTCGCCATCGTTCGCGGCTAGCGCATCCAGCAATGCACCAATACGAGCGCGATCGACGCTGCCGAGCATGGTCGCGACCGCGTCATCGCCCAGCTGTCCACCGGTGTAGGCGATCGCCTGGTCGAGCAGCGACAAACCATCGCGCAGGCTGCCATCGGCGGCCTTGCTCAACTGGCGAATCGCGCCATCGTCGAATGCAATGCCCTCGGCATCGAGGATGCGGCGCATCTGGCCGTCGATCTGCTGCAGGTCGAGGCGCTTGAGGTTGAACTGCAGGCAGCGCGACAGCACCGTCACCGGCAGCTTCTGCGGATCGGTGGTCGCGAGCAGGAACTTGACGTGGCCGGGTGGTTCTTCCAGCGTCTTCAGCAACGCATTGAAGGCCGACTTCGAGAGCATGTGCACTTCGTCGATCAGGTAGACCTTCACCCGACCGCGCGACGGCATGTACTGGGCGTTGTCGATCAGCTCGCGGACGTCATCGACACCGGTATTGGAGGCGGCGTCGATTTCCAGCAGGTCGATGTAGCGGCCGGCGTCGATGTCCTTGCAGGTCGCGCATTCGCCGCAGGGTTCGGCCGAACTGCCCTGTTCGCAATTCAGCGATTTGGCGAAGATGCGTGCGATCGTGGTCTTGCCGACGCCGCGCGTCCCGGTGAACAGGAAGGCATGATGGACGCGCCCGGAATCCAGGGCGTTGGTCAGCGCGCGAACCACGTGTTCCTGGCCCACCAGTTCGGAAAACCGCCGGGGCCGCCATTTGCGCGCAAGGACGAGATAGCTCATGGGGTGATTTTGCCACGAGCGGCAACCGCCAGTCGTAACGGAATGCGCCAACGAAAAGCGCCCCGTGCGGGGCGCTTTCATCGAACTGGCGGAGAGAGGGGGATTCGAACCCCCGAAGCGCGGTTTAGACGCTTACACACTTTCCAGGCGTGCTCCTTCAACCACTCGGACACCTCTCCGTGCAAGCCGACCATTGTACCTGTCGGGGCCGTAGCAGGCAAAATGCGGGCCTCGTCCCGCCCCTTTTCCGGTGCCCTGCGGCCTACCGGGTCATTTTTGTTGCAAAATTGCGACTTTCGCCGTTCCGGCCAGCGAGGCACACGCCCCCATGTTTTCCCTGCAGACGATCTTCGGTTCCGGCAAACAGTTCTTCGATTTGCTGGACGAAGCGGCCGACGCCGCGCACGAAAGCACCAAGGCGCTGTACCAGCTGCTCAAGGCCCCGGTGGCCAATCCCGCGCTGGACGCCTTCAAGCTGGCCCGGCAGCGCGAGCGCGTCGCCTCCGACAAGATCAACCACGCGCTGGTCGACAGCTTCATCACCCCGATCGAACGCGAGGACATCGAATCGCTGAGTTCGGCGCTGTACAAGATCCCCAAGCAGGTCGAACGCTTCGCCGACCGCTACGCACTGGCGCACCACCGCCTGGAAGGCATCGATTTCGCACCGCGCGCGGCAATGCTGGAACAGGCCGCCGGCGTGGTGGTGCAGATGGTGCACGGACTGCACCAGATGAACCTCGAGGAGATGAGCAAGCTCAATGAGCGCCTGCGCGTGCTCGAGGCCGAAGCCGACCGCCTGATCCTCGAACTTCACCGCGACATCTATTCCGGCCGACTCGAGGCCAGCGAGATGTTCCTGCTCAAGGAATTCTTCGAGATCCTCGAAAAGGCGATCGACCGCTGCCGCGAAGCCGGCGTGGTCGCCTACCAGATCGTGCTGAAGAACTCCTGAGACCGCCGCCATGCTGGCTCTTCTGTTGCTGGTGATCATCGCCGCGCTGGTGTTCGAGTTCATCAACGGTTTCCACGACACCGCCAATTCGATCGCGACGGTGGTCGCGACCAAGGTGCTGACGCCCGGCAAGGCGGTGATGCTGGCCGCAGCGATGAATCTCGTCGGCGCGTTCTTCGGCACCGCTGTCGCCAAAACGATCGCATCCGGCCTGATCGACACCCAGGTCGCGCAAGTCACCTCGCAGGTGATCCTGTGCGCGTTGCTCGGCGGCATCAGCTGGAACCTGATCACCTGGTGGCTGGGCCTGCCATCCTCGTCGTCACACACCTTGATTGGCGGACTGTGCGGTGCGGTACTCGCCTCGTCGCACGGCAACTGGCATGCGTTGATGTGGTCGCACGCCGGCGATGGTGGCTGGACCACCAACAAGGGCATCCTGTGGAAGGTGCTGGTGCCGATGGTGTCGTCGCCGATCGCCGGTTTCGTGCTCGGCGTGCTGATCCTCGGCCTGCTCTACGCGATCATCGCCGCGTTGCACCGTGCCGGCGGACCGTTCGCGCGCATCGCGCGCCCGCGCTGGGTCAACGCCTTCTTCGGCAAGGCACAGGTCGTGTCCGCCGCCTACATGGGCTTCGCCCACGGCAGCAACGACGCGCAGAAGACCATGGGCATCATTGCCTTGGCGCTGTTCGGCGCGCAGGCGGCCGGCACCCTCGACAGCCTGCCGCAGTGGCTGTCGTTCCTGCACCCGTCCAGCAGCGACAACTCGCATATCGATACCTGGATCATCGCGACCTGCGCATTGGTGATGGCGCTCGGCACCGCGACCGGCGGCTGGCGCATCATCAAGACGCTTGGCCACAAGATGGTGAAACTGCAGCCGATCGACGGCTTCGCCGCGGAAACCGCATCGGCCACCATCCTGGTCACCGCTGCGCACTTCGGCATGCCGGTGTCGACCACGCACAGCATCTCCACCGCGATCATGGGCGTCGGTTTCGGCAAGAATCCGCGCGCACTGCGCCTCACCGTGATCGAACGCATCGTCTGGGCGTGGATCCTCACCATTCCCGCTGCCGGCGCGATGTCGTGGCTGATGTTCCGCATCGCCGAGGGATTCGGCTGGGCCTGATCCTCTGTTAAACTTTGCAGCGCGGATTCGCAATCCGCATGGCGCAAGCCTCCATGGCGGCCCCGTCGGCCCCTCGCGACGCTAGTTCGAAAACCCCGCCAGGGCCGGAAGGCAGCAACGGTATTGAATGACGCGTGCGCCGAGGATCGTTGGCGGGGCCGCCACCTTTTCAGGCCTCATTAGAAACGCGGTGGCGGCAATTCGATCACGTCGCCCGCTTCGGCGACACGCGCACCCTGCCCGCGCATGATCCGCGCTTCGTCCGGCGATCCGTAGTGATAGAGGATGCAGCGCGCGCGCGTATCCGCGTCGTATTCGCGCAGGAAATCGTCGAAGCCGGTATGCGACGGATTGCCGTGCAGTCCGCAATCGTGGGCGATCACTTCGCCGGCATCGGCAACCACCCGCAACACTTCGGGAATCGGTCGGGTATCGCCGGTCCACACCACGCTGCCAGGCAGGCGCAATCCGTATGCGCTCTTCGGCCAGTGATGGCGCACTGCGAACGTTTCCAGATGCAGACCTTCGTGCCAGAAACGGTCGCCGACCGGAATCAACCGGAACGCCTCCCAGAAATTGACACCGCCCTCGGCCAGCACGTTGGGGTAATCGCCGACGCGCTGGTGCAACAGCGGCACCACGCTGGCCGGGCAATACACGCGCACGCCGCCGCGCAATGCTTCATCGAACCACGCACCGACGAACAGTCGCTCGAACCCACCGACATGATCGAGATGGGTATGGGTGATGTACAGCGCTCTGGGATATTCGCCGTAAGTGTCGAGATAGTGATTGAGTCCTTCGGCGCCGCAGTCGATCGTGAGCCACGGCCTTCCATCGCGCTCGATCGTGGCCATCGCCGAACCGAGCTGGCCCGCGGCCGACGCGTTGCCGACACCGTGGAAACGCAGCGACCACGTCATGCCGATTCTCCTTGCCTGCGATAACCCGCATGCAGCGTGTCGATCACCCGTTGCTGGTAGGCAGTCGATTGGGCAGCGCCGACCTTGCGGATCGATCGTTCCAGCCGCGACAGGTTGGCATCCGCGCGTCGGCGATCCAGTTGCACATGCAGATGACTCTTGTCGAAATCGATCAGCCACGATTTGTCGGCGGCATCGAACAGGATGTTGTGGGCATTGAGGTCGCCATGTTCGAGACCTGCGGCATGGAAGCGCGCGATCATCGCGCCGGCATCGCGCCACCCGTTTTCGTTTTCAGTACCGGCAGTGATTTCAGAAGCCAGCGTGTGTGCATCGGCGATCTTCGCGATGATGATCGCCGCGCGATAGGTCGCGCCATCGCGCCACCACGCCGCCGCGATCGGTGCCGGCACCGGCAATCCGCGCGCCTGCAACGCCGCAAGCAGATGCAGCTCGGCGACACTGCGCACGCGCTCCTCGCCACCCCACAGATAACGATCCTGGCTCAGCCTCGCCATCGCGCCACCGCGCCGGTAATGGCGCAATACGCCATCACCAAACGGGCCATGCACGAACCACGCGCTGCCACGACCACCGGATTGCACCGGCTGCGCCGCCAGCTCGGTCGATGCCGGATCGAACCACCATGCCTGCGGCTGCGGCACGCCGATCGCGCCCAGCATCGCCGGAGCATCGCCTGCAGCCGTGGTAGTTTGATGCGTCATCGCCATCCATGAAGTCTAGCAACTCGTGCGCCCAGTATCGCCGCCCCGCCATCTCTGCCTGCTGCGACTGTCCGCACTGGGTGACGTCACCCATGTCGTGCCGCTGATCCGCACATTTCGCAAGGCGTGGCCGGACATCGCGTTGACCTGGATCATCGGCAAGGGCGAGCACAAGTTGCTGGCCGGGCTCGAAGGCGTCGAGTTCGTCGAATACGACAAGGGCAGCGGCTTCAAGGGCATGCGCGCACTCGGACGCACGCTGCGCGAATCGCATCCGCAACGCTTCGATGCTTTGCTGCAGATGCAGGTCGCCGCACGCGCGAACCTGCTCTCCGCCTTCGTGCCGGCGCGATTGCGCGTCGGCTACGACCGTTCGCGCTCCAAGGACCTGCACGGACTCTTCATCAACGCACGGATCGAGGATCGTCCCGGCATCCACGTGCTCGACGCCATCGGCAGTTTTTGCGAACCGCTGGGACTCAAGCAGACCGAAGTGGTGTGGGATCTTCCGGTTCCGCAGGAAGCGCACGCATGGGCGCGTGCGCAATGGGACGATGACGGTCGCCGCACATTGATGATCTCCCCCTGCTCCAGCCATGTCCGCCGCAACTGGTTCCCGGATCGCCACGCCGCATTGGCCGATCATGCGACCGCCCAAGGTTGGCGCATCGTGCTGTGCGGTGGCCGCAGCGAACTGGAGCGCACGACTGGCGACGCGATCCTCGCGGCGATGAAATCACGCGACCAGGTGCTCGACCTGATCGGCAAGGACACGCTGAAACAGCTGCCCGCCCTGCTCGCCCGCGCCGACCTGCTGGTGACACCCGATTCCGGCCCGATGCACATCGCCAACGCGATGGGCACTAAGGTGCTGGGCCTGCACGCAGCAAGCAATCCCGTGCGCAGCGGTCCGTACTCCGATCGCCGCTATTGCGTCGACCGCTACGACGATGCCGCGCGCAAGTATCTCGGCAAGCCCGCTTCGGAACTGAAATGGGGCACCAAGATCGAACACGACGGCGTGATGGATCTCGTCACCGTGGACGATGCGATCGCGGCGTTCGAGCGTTATCGCGACGACTTCGGCTGATCAGGCGCCAGAGCCGGTACCGTAATCCTGGTACGACTTTTCCTCGACGTAGGTCGAACCCAGCGCCAGGTTGATGTCCTTCTTGATCTTCGCGCGCACGTCGTTCTCGAAGTAGACGCTGCGCGCCAGCTTGATGAACTCGGCATCGAAGGCCTGGGCCTTTTCCTTGAGTCGGATGTCGTCCTCGATCACCCACAGGCGCTCGTTCACCGCCTTCAGGTCCGCACGCAAGCCGCTGATGTCCTGCGCCGATGCCGGATGCGCCGCCCAGGTGCGCTCGGCGGCCGTCAGCTCGTTGCGGACGTTGGCGAGCTTGGCGGGATCGCTCATGCGCTCGGACTTGATCTGCAGGATCGCGATCTTGTCCAGCAATTCGCCATAGGACACGGGGACGAGCAGTTCGGACATCATTGGCTCCGGCGCAGGTTGCCGCATGTGCGGTGGAGCCGTATCATACCCGGCTCGCTGCACCCATTTCGGAGGGGTGGCAGAGTGGTTGAATGTACCTGACTCGAAATCAGGCAGGCGTTTATAGCGCCTCGGGGGTTCGAATCCCCCCTCCTCCGCCAGAAAAACGCAAACGCCCCTTTATGGGGCGTTTCGCGTTTTTGCGGTGAGGGGGCGGACGAGAACACCCGCGGGTTCGACACATCGGCAGGATTGCCGATGTGGACAGCCGAAGGCTGCCCTGCAGGCGCGCAGCGCCGGAAGGGTGAGCGCCATGGATGGCGCGAATCCATCCCCCCCTCTATCATCCAAGCCATGTACGAATTCGGTCACCTGACCCATCCCGGGCTTCGGCGCAGTCTCAACGAGGACACCTACCACGGCGAAGGAACGCTGGGGCTGTGGCTGGTAGCCGATGGCATCGGCGGCCACGACTTCGGCGAAATCGCCAGTGCGCTCGCGCGCGAGGCCGTGGTGCG
The DNA here is from genome assembly GCA_018242405.1 of Pseudomonadota bacterium. GTDB lineage: Bacteria > Pseudomonadota > Gammaproteobacteria > Xanthomonadales > Xanthomonadaceae > Solilutibacter. Next base: position 13,493 of record JAFEBZ010000089.1, read on the forward strand.
CGAGGTCCGTGACGGCACGCCGCTGGTGCAAGCGGTGCGGATCGCCGGCGAGGACATCGTGCGGGCATCGCGGCGCCGCTCCGAAGCCCTGCCGATGGGCACCACGGTGGTGGCAGCGCTGGTGCGCGCTGACCGTTTCGAAGTAGCGTGGGTCGGCGACAGTCGCGCCTACCTGTGGCGTCCGGGACAAGGCCTGCTGCAGCTCACCCAGGATCACAGCCACGTCGAGGAACTGGTCGTCCAGGGCATCCTGACCCGCGACGAGGCGCGCGCGCATCCGCAACGCAAGATGGTCACCCAGGCGCTGGGCGTCACCGATCCCGGCCAGCTCAACATCGAACGCATCAGCGGCGACTTCGCCAAGGAAGCGCAGCTGTTGTTGTGCAGCGATGGCCTCACCGAGCATGTCGATGACCCGGCGATCGGGCGCATCCTCGCCAATGCCGGCTGCAGCGCGCAGGAAACCGTCGATACGCTGGTCGCCGCCGCACTCGATGGCGGCGGCTCGGACAACATCACTGCGGTACTGATTCGCAACAACTGATTATTGCGGCCAGAGCACCCGGCCATCCTTCGCCTTCTTCGCAATCGCAGCCATGCGCGCGGCATGAGCCTCGACATCAGCGGCGGACACCGTGACGCGCGGACGCGCGCCGACATCGCCGGTCGGCAGCCACGATGGCACCACGACTTCGGCGGCACCTTCGCTGCCAGCGTCGAAGCCCATCTCGCCCTGCCCCGAGGTCATCGCGAGATAGGCCTCGGCCAGCAACTGGGCATCGAGCAGCGCGCCGTGCAACTGGCGATGCGAGTTGTCGACCCCCAGGCGGCGGCACAACGCATCGAGTGAATTGCGCTGGCCAGGATATTTCTGCCGCGCCAGCGCCAGCGTGTCGAGCACTCCGGCGTGATCGTCGATCTTGCCGTAGCGATCGCCGGCCAGCGACAGCTCGTGATTGAGGAAGCCGACGTCGAACGCGGCGTTGTGGATCACCAGTTCGGCGCCGTCGATGAAGGCGATGAACTCATCGATGATGTCGGCGAACAGCGGCTTGTCGGCGAGGAAATCGAGCGTCAGCCCGGTGACTTCCTGCGCGCCTTGCTCGAACTCGCGCTGCGGATTGATGTAGACATGGAAGGTCTTGCCGCTCGGCCGCCGTTCCAGCAATTCCACGCAACCGATTTCCACCACGCGGTTGCCGATCTTCCATTCCAGACCGGT
>JAFEBZ010000008.1 GCA_018242405.1 Pseudomonadota bacterium
TACGATCAACGACACCTCGGTGCAGGTCGCGGCCGGTGCGCAGGAAACGCAGAACACCGCGCTCAACCTCGCCGAAGCGGCGGAACACCAGTCGCAGGAAATCACCCACGCGTCCGATCGCATCAACGAAATCGCGACCAACATTAACCAGGTGTCGCGCAACTCGGCGCAGTCCGCGGAAGTGGCGCGCAAGTCGGTGGAAATCGCGACGAACGGTGCCGGCGTGGTGCGCCAGACGATCGTGGGCATGGACAACATCCGCGACCAGATCCAGGAAACCTCGAAGCGCATCAAGCGACTGGGCGAAAGCTCGCAGGAAATCGGCTCGATCGTGGAACTGATCAACGACATTTCCGAACAGACCAACATCCTGGCGCTGAACGCGTCGATCCAGGCGGCATCGGCCGGTGAGGCGGGCCGCGGGTTCGCGGTCGTGGCCGACGAAGTGCAGCGACTCGCCGAACGCGCATCGCGCGCGACCAAGCGAATCGAAGGCCTGGTGCACACCATTCAGTCCGATACCAACGAAGCGGTCAGCTCGATGGAGCAGACGACCACGGAAGTGGTGCGTGGTGCACGACTGGCCGAGGACGCCGGTACCGCGCTGGGTGAAATCGAACGCGTGTCGAGCGATCTGGCCAACCTGATTACCGACATTTCGCACTCCGCCGAGAAGCAGTCGAGCGCGGCATCGAACATCACCCAGACGATGGACACGATTCGTTCGATTACCGCACAGACCTCGCAAGGCGCGAGCCAGACCGCGCAGTCGATCGGAACGCTGGCACAGCTGGCAACCGACCTGCGTCGTTCGGTGGCCGACTTCAAGCTGCCGGCCTGAACGGCGGACGACCTCGTGACTGCAAAGCAACGCCTGGAAGGAACTGCTGAATGAGCGCGCTTCGCGAAGCGATCGAACACGCCACCTTGGGCTGGATCAAGCCCGAGCTGGATGCCGCGCTCAAGCAGGTCCAGACCGACGTCGAGGCCTACGCCGAGACGCCGTCGGACGTCGGTGCCATGCGCTCCGCCGCGGACCAGCTGCGCCAGATCGAAGGCACGCTGCGCATGCTGGAGCTGTACGCACCGGCCATGGTCAGCGAGGAGATGCAGCATCTCGCGGCATCGGTGGCCGACGGCCAGCTGCCGGGTCGCGAACACGAAGCCTGCGACGCGCTGCTGCGCGCGACGGTGCAGTTGCCCGATTACCTGGAGCGCCTGCAGGGCGGTCATCGCGACATCCCGATCGTCCTGTTGCCGCTGCTCAACGATCTGCGCGCGCTGCGCAACGAACAGCCGTTGGGCGAAGCGGTGCTGTTCGCGCCCGATTTCAATCGCCCGTTGCCCGATGACGTGCCGCGTGCCGATGCGCTGGTCGCCGCGACCACGCTGTCGGGTGCGCCGGCGATGCTGACCGCGCTCGATCGCGCGATCGAGAGCCTCAATCCCGGGCGTGGCCAGGCCGATGCTGCCGGCATGCACGATGCCCTGTCCGGATTGCTGGGACTGGCGCAGGACGAAGACACCCGGCGCATGCTGTGGGTGGCCAGCGAATCGGCCGAAGCGCTCGACCAGGGCGCGTTGTCGGCGTCGACGTCGCTGCGCAATGCCTTCGCGCTGGTGGCGCGGGAAGCGCGCCAGGCGCTGCACGCCGATGGCCTGCGCGCCGGTTCCGCCTCCGCGCTGTATGAACCCGTCCGCCAGTTGCTGCAGCAAGTCGCCAACAGCCAGGCGCCGTCGCCGGCGCTGGATCGCCTGCGTTCGGCCTTCGCCATCGGCAACGAATCCACGGTGTCCGAAAGCGAAATCGAACACGCCCGCAGCAGCGTCACCGGTGTCAACCGCGCCTTGCTCGACACCGTTGCATCGGCGTTGAAGGAAGACGTGTTCCGGGTCAAGGACGCGCTCGATCTCCATCTGCGCGCCGGCACTTCCGACATGTCGGAACTGTCGCCCCAGGTCGAGGCGCTGGGTCGCATCGGTGACACCCTGGGCATGCTCGGACTGGGCAGCGCCCGCGAGAACATGCATCGCCAGCGCGACACGCTGTCGCGCGTGGTCGATGGCAGCAACAAGAACAGCGAGCAGGCCCTGCTTGATGTCGCCGGTGCCTTGCTGTTCGTCGACGCCTCGCTGGAAGACCAGGTTGCACGCCTCGGCCAGGATCAATCGCTTGCACCGTCGGAAGGTGGGGCGATGGGCGCATCCGATTCCGCGCAATTGGTGACCGTGCTGATCCGCGAAGCGATCGCCAATTTCGGCGATGCCCGCCAGGGCTTCGTCGCCTTCGTCGAAACCGGTTGGGACCACGCCCAGCTGGCGGAAATCCCACGCCTGCTCAATGAAGTCGGTGGCGCGCTGGGCATGCTGGAACTGCCGCAGGCCGCCGATTACCTCAAGGGCATTCGTCTCTATACCGAGCACGAACTGATCCGCAAGAAGCGCGTGCCGGGCAGCCAGCAACTCGATACCCTGGCCGATGCACTTGCCAGCACCGAGTACTACCTCGAGGCGTTGCGCGACAAGCGCGCCGATCGCGACGACATCCTAGCGATCACCCGCCAGAGCTTGGAAGCACTGCATTACTGGCCGTTGCCGGCGACGCCGGAAGTGGACGAATCGACACCGATCGATCCCGAACTCGAAACGGCCTACGAAGGCCTGATGACGCAACTCACCGGCGAGCCCGTTGCGCACGATGCCGTGCCACCGCCGTTGCCGACGATGGTCGAGCCGGAAGCGGCCACACTCGCCGCCGCAGAACCCGTGGCCACGGAACCGGTATTCGCGGCAGCCGAACCTGCAGTGGTGCCTGCTGTCGCTGTCGCGCCTGCTGCAGTTGCCGGTGGTCCCCTGGCCGTGCGCGAGGAATTCGGTTTCGATTACGGCAAGGACGAAATCGACGACGAAATCCGTTCGATTTTCGTCGAGGAATTCGGCGAAGAAATCGTCAATCTCGACCAGCTGATGCCGGCGTGGCTGGAGCAGCCACACGATGGCGAGCGCCTGCGCCCGATTCGTCGCATCTTCCACACCCTGAAGGGCAGTGGTCGCCTGGTGGGTGCCGCCCGCCTCGGCGAGTTCAGCTGGAAGATCGAAAACATGCTCAACCGCGTGCTCGATGGCACGCGTCCGGCATCGCCCGCAGTGATCGGCCTGGTGCAGACCGCCGGCGCCAACTTGCCGCACCTGCTCGCGGCACTCGAAAAGCATCCGGTGCCGGAACTGGATCTCGACGGCATTGCCGCTGTCGCCGATCGCGTCGCAGCGGGCGAGGACGTGGAATACATCGCTCCGGTCGTGGCCCCGACGGCTGCAGTTGTCGAGCCGGTTGCCGAAGAAGTCCCGGTAGCGGCGGTGGTCGAACCGGAAGTCGTCGAACACGTTGAAGCGCCTGTCGCTGTCGAAGCTCCGATCGCGCCCGTCATTCCCGCCGGTCATGTTCCGGTGCAGGTCGATGCGGTGCTGCTGGAAATCCTGACCGCCGAAGTTGGCGGTCACGTCGCCACGGTCGAGATGTGGCTGGACGGCGCGAAACAGTCGCCGCAGGTGCCGGATGATTTGCTGATCCGCGCCGTGCACACCATGAACGGTGCGTTCGCGATGGCGGAAGTGCCGGAAATCACCGAGGCAACCGGACCGGCCGAAGGCTATCTGAAGCGCCTCGGCGCGGCCGGGCAACCGGTCGACGCGCAAGGCCTGTCGGCACTGGGCGAACTGGTCACGCAAATCCACGCCACGGTGTCGGGCCTGCAGCAGAGTGTGCAACATGTTCCGGCGCAGGCGGGTCTCGCCGCCGGCCTGGTCGCGCTCCGCGATGCCTTGCCGGAAGTCCACACGCCGGTTCACGACCTCGAAGCCGAACGTGTCGAAGCCGAACGTGTCGAAGCCGAACGTGTCGAAGCCGAACGTGTCGAAGCCGAACGTGTCGAAGCCGAACGTGTCGAA
>JAFEBZ010000090.1 GCA_018242405.1 Pseudomonadota bacterium
ACCGACGATGTACGCCGCGATCGACATGCTGGTGGACAAGCTGGATCGCTCCCTGCAGAAAGTGAAGGATCGCCTCGTCGATCACGGTCGCGGCGATTCGGTGCGCCAGCAGGCGTAACCGGGGGAATCAGGCACGCCCGGGTGCTGGCTGCGATATCCTTGCCGCCAGCACCTCCCCGGCCTGGTCCATGCCGATTGCCTCATTGCTCAGTCACGCGCGCGTCAGCACCAGCGAACGCGCACTCGATCGCCCCGCCGCCCTGGCAGCCATCGCCGACCTCCTCGGTCAGCCCGGCGCGCTTGAAGCCTTGCTGCAGCGCGAACAAATGGGCAGCACCGCGATCGGTCACGGCGTCGCGGTTCCGCATGGTCGCGTCGCCGGCCTGAAGGAACCCGCTGGCGCTTTCCTGCGTCTCTCGACACCTGTCACCTTCGAAGACCAGGAAGTCGACCTGCTGTTCGCGTTGCTGATGCCGACGGACAACCCGCAATTGCATTTGCATGCGCTGGCCGATGTCGCGGCATTGTTTTCCGATGAAGGCTTGCGCGAGCGCTTGCGCAGTGCGCGCGACAACGACGCACTGTTCCGCCTGCTCACCGAAGGCGTATCGCCATGACGCTTTCGGTCACCGCACGCGAAACTTTCGACGAACTGCAATCGCGGCTCGACCTGCGCTGGCTTGCGGGTCGCAACGGCGATTCGCAGGTACTGGAATCGGTCGAAACCAATGCACGGCGTCCGTCGCTGGCCGGTTATCTCAACATCATCTATCCCAACAAGGTGCAGATCCTCGGCGCCGAGGAACTGGCGTGGCTGGATTCGCTCGATGCGCGCCCGCGCTGGGATGCGATCGGCCGCATGATCGACGCCCGTCCACTGGCGCTGGTGATCAGCAAGAACCAGGATTGCCCCGCCGATCTGTTGCAGGCCGCCGAGGAAAACGGCACGCCGTTGTGGGTATCGCCGCGCCGCGGCCATGAGCTGTTCAACCACATCCAGTATTTCCTCGCGCGCCGCCTCGCTCCGCGCGTCACGCAGCACGGCGTGTTCATGGAGATCTATTCGATCGGCGTGCTGATCACCGGCGAATCGGGTTCGGGCAAGAGCGAACTTGCGCTGGAACTGGTCACGCGCGGCCATCGCCTGGTCGCCGACGATGCACCGGAGTTCACCCAGATCGCACCCGACGTGCTCGACGGCACCTGCCCGGAACTGCTGCAGGACATGCTGGAAGTGCGCGGCATCGGCGTGCTCAACGTGCGCCAGACCTTCGGCGACACCGCGGTGAAGCGCAACAAGTACCTGCGCCTGATCGTGCATCTCACCCGCCCGCATCTCGAACCGAAACCGGGCGGCATGGATCGCCTCACCGGCGATCTCGACACCCAGCGCATCCTTGATCTCGACGTTCCGCGCATCACCCTGCCGGTGATGCCCGGTCGCAACCTCGCCGTGCTCACCGAGGCGGCGACGCGCCAGCACATCCTGCGCGCAAAGGGCGTCGATCCCGCCGCCGCCTTCATGGCCCGGCATTCGCACTTCCTGGAACCTTCGTCATGACCGCGCCCCGCCTCATCCTGGTCACCGGCATGTCGGGTTCCGGCAAATCGGTCGCGCTGCGCACACTGGAAAACCTCGGCTTCCACTGCGTCGACAACCTGCCGGCGGAAATGCTCCCGGAATGGGCACGGCGGATGATCGCCAATGATGGGTTCCCGGTCGAACGCATGGCCGCGAGCATCGATATCCGCAGCCGCAGCGATCTGGCGCAGATGCCGGAGTGGCTGGGCGAAGTCGGCGCGATCGGTCTCGATCCGCAACTGATCTTCCTCGAGAGTTCCGACGAAGTGCTGATGAAGCGCTATTCGGAATCGCGCAGCAAGCATCCGCTCAGCCATCTCGGACTGGCGCTGGCCGATTCGTTGCGCCTGGAACGCCAGGCCCTGAAGCCATTGCGCGCACTCTCCGACGTGTTGATCGATACCAGTGCGCTCAACGTGCACCAATTGCGGCGCGCGCTGACGAAAGAACTCGACGTCGCGCCCGACCACCAGTTGTCGCTGCTGTTCGAATCGTTCGCGTACAAGCGCGGCATCCCCGCCGACGCCGATTTCGTGCTTGACGCGCGCATGCTGCCCAACCCGCATTGGGAACCGGCACTGCGCCCGCTCTCCGGTCGCGACCAGGCCGTGCGCGAATACTTCGAGGGCGAACCGGAGGTCACGACCTACGTCAGGCAGGTCACCGACTTCCTCGACACCTGGCTGCCGAAACTGCAGGGCGAAACGCGCAGCTATGTCACCGTTGCGTTCGGTTGCACCGGCGGTCGCCATCGTTCGGTCTACCTGGCCGAAGTGATCGCCGAACACGCCCGCGATCGCGGCTGGGAAGAAGTCGCAACCTTCCATCGCGAACTCGAGTGAATTCGCCAGCCATCTGCTAACGTGCCCGCATGAGCGTCGGACTCCTCCTCGTCACCCATGAAGGCATTGGCCGGCCGATGCTGGCCGCGGCCGAGCGCCTGCTGCGCCAGTTGCCGCTGAAGACCGGCGTCTACGAATTGCCGTTCGATCTCGATCCGCAAACCGCGTTGCCGTTGGCGAGCGCGGAACTGCGCAAGGTCGATGACGGCGAAGGCGTGCTGGTGCTGACCGATGTCTATGGCGCCAGTCCGAGCAATCTCGCCGCGCAACTGGTGCGACTGGGCACGCCGGCGAAACGCGTCTCTGGCGTGAGCCTGCCGATGGTGCTGCGGGTGATGAATTACGCCGACCACGATCTCACCGGACTGCAGTCGATCGCATCGGTGGGCGGCCGCAACGGCGTTGTCCTGGACGAGGGCTGAGTGATGCTTGAGCGAGAAATCCCCGTCATCAACAAACTCGGCCTGCATGCACGCGCCAGCGCGAAACTGGTGCAGGCCACCGCGCCGTTCAAGTCGCGCATCATGCTGTCGGCACGCGGCCGCGAGGTCGACGCCAAGAGCATCATGGGCGTGATGATGCTGGCCGCCGGTGTCGGCAGCACGATTGTCGTGCGCGTCGATGGCGAGGATGCCGATGCCGCACTCGCCGCGGTTGTCGATCTGTTCGCACGCCGCTTCGACGAAGGCGAATAAGCGATGCGTCGCGTGTACCAGGCGCAACCGGCCGCACGCGGCAGTGCGCTTGGTCGCGCCCGCGTGGTACACACGCATCCGCTGCAGATCCGCGAGGAGCGCATTCGCGAGCGCGACGTTCCCTCCGAACTGGCACGCCTGCGCACCGCGATCGGCGTGGTTCGTGGCGAGATGGCTGCGTTGCGCGAGAAACTGCAGGACACCCTGACCAAGGAAGTCCGCGACCTGATCGACGTCCACACGCTGGTGCTGGACGATCCCGAATTGCTGCGTGGCCTGAAGTCGCTGGTGCAGGACGAATTGTGCAGCGCCGACTATGCATTGCGCCTGCAGCGCGATCGCGTCGCCGATGCCTTCGCCGCGATGGACGATGCCTATCTGCGCGGGCGCATGGAAGACATCGACCAGGTGATCCTGCGCATCCACAGCGCGTTGCACCAGCGCGACGCCGATGTCGCCGGAGCCGCCGGCGACATCCTCGTCACTCCCAGCGTGGCGCCGGCCGATCTCGCACGCTTGCCCTCGCAAGGCGTGCTCGGCATCGTCACCATTGCCGGCAGCGCCTATTCGCACAGCGCCATCCTCGCGCGCAGCCTGCACCTGCCGATGGTCAGCGGTTCCGCCGAAGCGTTGACCGACATCAACGACGGCGACGTGCTGATCGTCGACGGCGACACCGGCACGATCATCGTCGAGCCTTCCGCCAGCGACCTGCGCCAGCACCGGGTCAAGGCACGCGAGGAACAGCGCGAACGCAAGGCGCTGCAGAAGTTGCGGCGCGAACGCACCCGTACCCGCGATGGCCAGGACATCGAGTTGTGGATCAACGCGGAAACGCGCGAGGACATCGCCACCGGCCACATGCTCGGGGCGAACGGCGTCGGCCTCTATCGCACCGAATTCCTGTTCCTGCAGCGCGACGAAGTACCGAGCGAGGAAGAACAGTTCCTCGCCTATCGCGACGCCGTGCTCGGCATGGCCGGACGCCCCGTCACCATCCGCACGCTCGACATCGGCGCCGACAAGGCCGATCGCACCGGACTCGCGCTGACCGACGAACCCAATCCCGCGCTCGGCGTGCGCGGCGTGCGCCTGTCGTTGCGTCGCCCCGATCTGTTCGACGAGCAGTTGCGCGCTATCCTGCGTGCTTCCGCCTACGGGCCGGTACGCATCCTGCTGCCGATGGTGTCGGGCCGCGAGGAGATCAAGTCGGTGCGCATGCGCCTCAAGCGCCTGCATGCGGAGTTGTCGAAGACACATACGGCCATCCGCGAGATGGTCCCCCTCGGCGCGATGATCGAAGTGCCATCGGCGGCGCTGTCGCTGTCGCGCTGGATCGGCCTGGTCGATTTCGTCTCGATCGGCACCAATGACCTGGTGCAATACCTGCTCGCGGCCGATCGCGGCAACGATGCGCTGGACGATCTCTACACACCGCTGCACCCGGCGGTATTGCGCGTGCTCGCCGACATCATTCGCACCGCGCGCCTGCGTGGACGACCCGTGGCGATGTGCGGCGAATTCGCCGCCGATCCGATCTACGCGCCGCTGCTGCTCACACTCGGCCTCGAACAGTTCAGCATGCACCCGTCAAGCCTGCTGGAAGTGCGCAAGGCCGTTCGCGCCAGTACCTACGAAGCACGCCGCGCGATGCTGCCGCACCTGCTGCGCCTGCAGGATCGCGCCGCCATCGAACAATGGATGCAGGACAATCCCGCCGCGGGGTGACGGCGGCAACCTTCGCGGGCGATAATCCGCGCCATGGCCGAAGCACTCCGCAGCGACAAGACCGCGCGCCAGCTCCGGCTGTTGTCGGACGCGCTCGACAGTGGTCGCCTCGGTCCGGTGCGGCGGCTGGTCAACACGCTGTCGCCTGCGGAAATCGGCAACCTGCTGGAATCCCTGCCGCCGGCCAAGCGCAGCGTGGTGTGGGGGCTGGTCGATCCCGAGGACGACGGCGAGGTGCTCGTCCACGTCGGTGAGGAAGTCCGCGAAGGCCTGATCGCAGACATGGATCCCGACGAGCTGGTCGCCGCGGTCGAGGACCTCGACATCGACGACCTGGCCGATCTCGCCGAAGACCTGCCCGACACGGTCATCGACGAAGTGCTGAAGTCGATGGATCGCGAGAATCGCGAACGCCTCGAACAGGTGCTGTCCTACGAAGAGGACACCGCCGGCCGCCTGATGAATCCCGACGTGGTCACGGTGCGCACCGACACCACCGTCGACGTCGTGTTGCGCTACCTGCGCTTGCGCGGCGAACTGCCGGAACACACCGACCATCTGTATGTGGTGAGCAAGCGCCACCAGTATCTCGGGCGGATCGCGCTGCAGGCCCTGCTCACCCACGATTCCAACACCTCGGTGAACGAATTGATGGATGGCGAGCAACCTGCCATCGACGTCCACGAAACGTCCGACGAAGTCGCGCGCCAGTTCTCCAACCACGACTGGATCTCGGCGCCGGTGGTGGATGACAACAACATCCTGCTTGGCCGCATCACCATCGATGACGTCGTCGACATCATCCGCAACCAGGCCGAACACCAGGTGCTGTCGGCCGCCGGCCTCGACGAGGAAGAGGATCTGTTCTCGCCGGTGCGACGCGCATTCCGCCGCCGCATGCTGTGGCTGACGATCAATCTCGCGACTGCCTTCCTGGCGTCATCGGTAGTCGGCCAGTTCCAGGGCACCATCGCTCACCTCGTCTCGCTGGCGGTATTGATGCCGATCGTCGCCGGCATGGGCGGCAATTCAGGTACCCAGGTGCTGGCGCTGATGGTACGCGGCCTTGCACTGGGCCAGATCGGCGCCAGCAACGTGATGACGCTGGTATGGAAGGAAGTGCGCATCGCCATCATCAACGGCATCGGCATCGGCCTGCTGTTGGCGCTGATCGTGCTGTTGTGGTTCCGCGACCCGATGCTGGCAGTGGTGATCGCGATGGCATTGACGATCAACTTCACCGCAGCCGCATTGGGCGGCGTCTTCGTGCCGGTGATGGTGAAGCGCATGGGCTTCGATCCCGCGCTGGCCGGTGGCGTCATCCTCACCACCATCACCGACGTGATGGGTTTCCTGAGTTTCCTGGGACTGGCGACGCTGTTGTTGCTGCACTGATCAGTTGACGTTGCAGGTCACGGTGATCTCGTAGAACTGCCCTGCTGCCAGCGTCGGGAGTGCATATCCGCCCGCTCCCTCCAATTGCGCATTCGTCGGCGTGGTTCCCGCGGTGCATTGCCCCGGTGTTGCAGAGCAGGCGGGAGCACCGGTCTTGGTCAGGCCGGTGGCGATTGGATCCTTGAGGATGGCGCCCGTTACGCTGCCGGGCCCGGCGTTGGTAACGCGAATCGTGTAGGTCGTGGTGCTTCCGGGCACGACGGAAGTGACTCCGTTGCTCTTGGTGATCGAGAGATCGGGGTTCGGCCTGTTCGTGTAAGTGCAGACGACTGCCGTGTCGGCCGCAGTGAGGGTGATGGTGCGCGGCGGCGCCACATTCGTCGGTGGCGACGTCGCATTGGTACAGGTCAGGGTCGCGGTGTATTTCGTCGAACTCGCTGCGGGCGTGAATGCCTCGACCGGCAGGGTGATGGCATCACCGACCTTCTGGTACACGCGCGTTCCCGCCGTCGTCCCGCCTGCAGCGCTGCCGCTGGAAGACACCGATGCCACCTTGGTGCCGCCGGTGGTCGACACCGAAATGCTGTCGCTCGCCAGTGAATTCGCACCCCAGGTTTTCTGCAGCATCAGCGATGGCAAGGCGGTGATCGTGACGCTGCCGGCAGTGCCGCTGCCGCCCGTGACATAGCTGCCCGCACCCGTGCCACCCGCAGCGCCCGCGGCGATGGTCGCTGCATCGACATAGACACCGGATGTCCGATAGCAGGACCCTCCACCACCGCCCGCGGTCGAAGGCGTGGTGGTGTTGTCGGCGCCGTAGGTACCGCCACTCCCGCCGGTCGAACCTGCGCCGCCACCGCCGCCGCCGCCGCCATCACCGGGGGCGTTCGCACCTGCACTACCCGCAGTGGCCGTGCAAGTCGCCAGGGCGCTCAATGACGTCGCATTCGCGCTGGCGCCGGTCGTGGTTGCGGGATTGTTCAAGCCGCCGCCGCCGCCGCCGCCGCCACCACCGGCCTGCAGCACGATGTTCGTCGCAATCACCAGCGTGGTACTGCCGCCACCACCGCCACCGCCGCCGCTGTAGCCGGATCCGCAGCTCTGATGGCCACCTCGCCCGCCACTCGCGCCACCGGTGCCGCCTGCGCCGCCGCCCGTGCACGGGCTTGCGCCCTGTGGGGATGCACCACCTGCACCACCGGCCGCCACGGTGCCGCTCAGGACATCACCGGGATTGACCCCGATCACTGCGGTGACGTTGGCGCCACTGCCACCATTGCCGCCCTTGCCGGCCGCATCCCAGCCACCGCCACCACCGCCACCGCCGACTACCGTCACGGTGACGAAATAGGTATTGGCGGGAATGGTGTAGTTCCAGTTGCCCGCCGTTGTCTTCGTATAGAGCTGGGCCTGCGCGAGTGATGGCAGGGCCAGTACCAGCAGCAATGCAGCACGCATCGCCCATGCAAAGCGTTTCCGATTCGGCGAGGCAAGGCGGCGAATAACCATCGTGACGAGCATGACTCGTTCGAGCTGGGATGTCAGCCTACGATACGCGTTCGCGGACGCATATCAACCCGATGAACTCGTGACGCCTGTCTGCAGAACGTCATTCACGCAGGAAATCAATTGACGCTGCAGGTTACCGTGATTTCGTAGAACTGGCCTGCCGCCAGCGCCGGAAGTGCATATCCGCCCGCTCCCTCCAGTTGTGCAATCGTCGGCGTGGTTAACGCCGTGCACTGTCCCGGCGTGCCCGAGCAGGCGACTGCGGTCTTGGTCAGCCCGGCGGCGACCGGATCCCTGAGGATCGCTCCCGCCACTGTCGCCGACCCGGTGTTGTTGGTCGCCCGGATCGTGTACGTCGTGGTGCTGCCGGACACGACGGAGGTGAATCCGTTGCTCTTGGTGATCGAAAGATCCGCGGAGGGCAACGACAATGTCGTCGAGGTACTGCTGTTGTTGTTGGCGCTCGAAATATCCCCGCCACTCCCCGCCGGGATGGTTGCAGTATTCGTGATCGGTCCCGGCATCGCAGCCACTTTGGGCGTCACATTGATCGTTGCGACCGAAATATTCGTCGCCCCCGCACTGACCGCGGCCGTGCTCGTGCAAGTGATGGCAATGCTGCCGGAGTTGATCGGGAACGCGGAATTCGGCACGCGTGCGCAAGACCAACCCGATGCGGCAGTGATGGAATTGATGGTGTACTTGCCGGCATCGATGGTGTCTTTGACCTGGACGCCGACGGGAGCCGCCGCACTGCCCGGGTTGCTTGCCTGCAAGGCGAAATCGAACGGGGTGCCGACAACAGCGCTGGCGGGTGCCGTCTTGGTGATGCCGGGATTCGGGTTCTGGACGCAGAAACCACCGAACGAAAGCGCCATCTCCTGAGCAGGCGGATTATTCCGGGCCGGCGGCGCATTGTTGCCATACACGATGGTCAGGCTGGTGATGGGAGCACTGAAGTTGAAGGTGGCGTTGCAGGACGAATCCCATGCCTGGCAATTCGTGTTGTCCGTGGCACTACCCGAGGGATAAGCACTGGTGCCAGTCACCGTGACCAGGTTGCTGGCAGCCGTCCCGGTCGGATTCACCGTGGCACCTGTCGGTGACGTCCCGGTGATCGTCACCATGTCCGCGTATCTGTTCGTGTTACCGTTGCGATCGAGATCCACGGCCGTGATGACCAGGTTGTTCACCGGCTTGCTGAAAGTGAACGTGACGGTATTGCTTTGAGCTGTGTCCGAACGATCGACGTAGAAACCGAAGACGTTGTTTAAGCCGCCGAATTGAGCCTCGTTCACCGGATAACCGGATACATAGAATCCTTGTGGATCCGGAGCACTTCCGGTAATCGTCACCGCAGCGGCACCACTGCCGACATTGGCGGAATAAGACGCACTGCCCGACGTCCACGGATAGGCTCCGCCATCCAGGTTCTGCTGGCTTTCATTGGCGGCACAAGCAGCCGATTGCGCGGCAACGTTGCTGGCGAAGAAAATCCCGGCGATGGCAAATGCGGCTCGCAGGATGCATGTGGGAACGCGGGTAGTGATGATCATTTTTCCTGGACTCAATAGCTGCCGACGACATTCAGGAACCAGCCGTGGTGGCGGTAGCTGAAGTCGGTGAGGTTGTCGCTGAAGTCGGTGAAGTTGTAGCCGACGCCGACGCGCAGGCTCTTGGTGATGTTGCGATCGATGCCGAGCAGCACGCCCTTGCGCACGCCGCCCTTGTCGACGCCCAACCAGCGGTATTCGGCCAACGCGTTCCAATCGGTGTGGACCAGGCCATAACGCACGGACACCGCACCGAAGGTCGCCGCCGAACTTTCCCACGCGCCTGTGAAGCGGCCGAAGCGAACTTCACCATCGCGACGCGCGATCTTTCCGGCGAATTCCCACTGCGGCAACGGGTGGTAGATGCCCTCCAGCGAGAACACGCGGCTCTGCTGGTCGTAGTAGGCGGTATCACTACCCACCTGCGGCAATGCCGAGACATCGTACAGATAGGTGTACTTGCCGAGCAGCGCGTACTTGGTGGTGCTGACCGGACGCCATGCAAAGCCGACGTTTCCTTCAACGAAGCGCGCACCGGCGATCGATTGCGTCTGGTCCTGCGTGTCGGACATGTTGAGGCGACCGGCGAAGCGCAGGCTCTCGTTCCACTTGTAGTTGAACCAGTTGGTGGTCACCCACTGGCGACGACGTTCGGCACCGGTGTCCTTGCGCCATTCCAGCTTGCTCTGCCACTGCGCGACCGGGTTGGTATAGCCGCCGGTGACGCTGATCGCCTGGCGATCGGTCTTGCCGTCGGCCTGTTCCAGCGAACCCTGTTGCAGGGTGAAGCCAGTGTTCCAGCCCTGCGACGGATAGAAGTTCATGCCGAAGGTGTGGGCCAGGCCCGACTGGTTCGGCGCCTTCAGGAACTGGCTTTCGTTGAAGACGTTGACCTTGCTGTTGAGCTGCCAGCGCTGGCCCACGGTCCAGCCCGGCGTGACGCTGGGGTTGAACAGCGGATCGTACTGGGTGGTATCGGTCGAATAGGTGTAGTTGGCATACAGCGTGTGATTCTGGCTGACGCGGTATTCGCCGTTCACGCTCACCGCGTTGCCGCGATCGCCCACCGTCGCTTCGCCGCCGATGTTCGACAGGTTGCCGAAGATGTACTTGGCGCCGGCGGTGAACGCATTGTTCTTGGCGTACTTGCCGCCATCGTCGTCCAGCGTGACCTGGCCGATGCCATAGACATCAAGCGAGGTGCCGATGTGCTTCGAATAGCGCGCAGCCAGCAGCGTGCCGACGCTTTCGACACCACTGGTGCGCTGGTCGACGCGACGCAGTTCGGCGCTGAGCAGCGAACGTTCGTTCAAACGCCAGTCGGCGGTGATCTGTTCCTGTTCGAGCAGGTCGCTGCCGCGTTCGGCGCGGCTGACGCGGGCGTACATGCGCAGCACGTCGCTGACATCGCCCAGCACTTCGGCACCGACTTCATGCACCGGCTGGCCGATGTCGAAACGCGAGATCGAATATCCGGCATCGACATTGCGCCACCACGCACCGGCGGTCCATTCGCGCTGGGTCCAGCCGAGTTCCTTGGTGTTGATGCGCGCTTCGACCGCACGCGCGGTGCCGCTCCCATTCGCCAGTTGCGCCGCGTTGGTCTGGGTGAAACTCAGGCCGCCGTTACTGGAATAGAAGATCGGCGCACTGGCCGCCTGCGTGTGCGTCTGTTCGACCTTGAGGTAGGTGCCGCGACCCGCCTGCAGGGTGATGTCGGCGCCGGCCATGCGGTAGTCGTCGCCGGCACGGTTCTCGTCGACGTAGGTCGCACCGACGCCGACGTGATCGCCGAACCAGTGCTTGACGCGCAAGCCGGCGGTGACGTCGTCGGCCTTGAAGCCGGTCGGCACGTATTCGTAATCGACCAGCAACATCTGGGTGTAGCCGGTCAGCGGCGTGTCGCGCGTCAGCGTGTGCACGTTCTCGCTGGCGACCTGCGACAACGGGCGCGTCAGCAGGATGCGGCCTTGGTAGGCATCGATCTCGTAATCGACACCACTGACCATGGTGACGCGATTGATCACCGATCCCGTGGTGGGATCGCGAATCTCCAGCACCACCTGCTCCGAGCCCGGCAGGATTCCGGTGTGCTTGAGGTAATAGAGACTGCCGCCGGTGCCGAGGAATTCGCTGTGGCCGGGCGCGCTCTGCGCCTGCGAACCGAAGGCACGCAACACGCTGCCCGGTTCCGCGTACTTGGTCGTTGCCTGAGAACGCCATGCCAGCGCAGCACCATACAGGCTGCGGTTGTATTGCGCGTATTCGGTGCCGGTGAGTCCGGTGTTGTAATTGCCCCACAGCGCCTGGTTCTTGTCCCAGTCGACGCGCAGGTACAAGCGTCCCATGGTGTCGACGTCGCGATAGGTCGTGGAATCGTCACCGTAGACCGGGTAATAGGCGTCCGGATCGAGTTGGCGGAAGATATCGGTCGCATCCGCCTTCCAGAAACCGGTGAACAGCTGCGACACCTGCTTTTCCTGGGTATCGGCCTGCGCCGTCCACAGGTATTTGCCCTTGGCCTTGCCCTTGAGATAGAACGCCAGGCGTCCTTCCAGCAGGCTGTCCTTGGTGAACTGCGGCTGGTTGGCGAGCGGCTCGACCGACCCCGACACACTGTTGCCGGACAAGGTGAAATCGGCGATGCCGACGCCGAAGAAATACTTGCCCGTCACATCGACGTCGAGCTTCTTGTGCGCGGATTCGCCGTCGCCATCCTTGCCGACTTGCACATCGAAGGCGTAACGACCGATCGGCAGCAGGTATTCGGCGACGAACTTGCGTTCAAGATCGATCGGCATCGACTGCCCGTTGATCGTCACCGGTTGCTGGTCGGGAACGTTGCGGCCCTGGATGCGCACGCGCGATCCGTAGACCGGGATGTTCTGCTGGCGCAGCGTGTTCTGGCCGAACACCTGCTGGATCTGCAGCATTTCGCTGGCGGCGGCATCGGTCAGCGGACGCTGCCCGTTCTGCACGGCTTGCGCGGTGGTGCGTTGCTGCTGGACTTCCAGTTCTTCCGGGCGCACCAGTTGCATGCGGCTGGGATAGGTTTCGTCGTAGGTCTTGTCATCCGACCACGCACGCACGACGTAGATCAGTTCGTCGCCGACGCGCAACGGCGCACCGGTCGCCGCATCGACATGTCCGTCCCACTCGCCCTCCATGATCGCGCCGAGTTTCAGCGGAATGGTCGCGAGCGGCGTAACGAGATCACTGTCGCTGGCGCGGAACACCACGACTTCGGCACGCTTCATGAAAGTCGAATAATTGGTGCTGCCATAGAACTTCACCGGCTTGGTGATCTTGCTGCCGTCGTAGGCAACGAGATTGCTCGCCGAGACCGCCATCTGCGGCTGGCTCAGGCTGGGATCTTCGGTCGCCCAGATCACGCCGCCATTGGCGAGTTGCACCGTCCACTTGCCGACCGCCGTCGCCTTGCCCGGTTGTTCCGTGGCAATCGCGACGCGACGATCCGGCTGCAGCACCTGCGGGGACGATTGCTTGCCGGTGTTTTGGGTGACCTGCTGGTCGTAGCTGCGCGTGCGCAACTTGAACACCAGGCCTTCGTCGCTCTTGCAGGCGTCATCGCTGCATTTCAGTGCATTCGCCTTGTCCGGCGCCGCTGCCTGCGGCGTCGCGGCGTCCTGCGCGGCGGCGAGCGACGACATCCCGGCCAGCAGGGAGATGAGCGTGTAATCCAGCAATTTCATTTTCATCTTCATGGCCCATTCCCCTCCGTGCCTTGTGCATCGACGGGGGCTGTCGGATCGCGATTGATGTCGACGCGAACCTTGGTGCGCGTTTCCGGTTTCAGGCGCTTGGCCAGTGCTTCGTAGACCGCCTTGGCGCGACGCAGGCCGAGCTCGGCGTTATAGGCATGCGAACCGCGCACGTCGGCATGGCCGACAATCGCCACTTCACCGCCACCCTGCTTATCCAGCGCCGCGGCCACCTTGTCCAGCAACGGTTCGAACTCAGGCTTGATCTCCGACTTGTCGGTATCGAACAGCACGGTGCCGAGCAGGACGCCGTTGCCGTCGATGCCGGCGACCAGCGAACCTGGATCATCGACGTCACCGCGGGCACTGACGACCAAGCCTTCGGCAGATGCCTTGTCGAGTTTGCCCAGCAAGGCAGCCTTCACCGCTTCGGCGCGCTGGTAGGCCAACGCACTGGTTTCGCCGTTGGCGTGGATCACCACTTCGCCACCACTGTGCTCGCGCACCTTGTCCGCCATCTTCGCGATCGCAGGCAGGTATTGCTCGCGCACGTCGGCGCTGCCCGGGGCGAAGACCACTTCGCCCAGTTCCAGCTCGATCTCCGACTTGCCGCCTTCGATCACGCCCGACGGCAGCTTGACGCCGAAGTCGAAGCGCACCGGCAGGCCCGGGATCACCCTGCGCACCAACGGATTGTCGGTGGTGAAGGTGGTGCCCGGCGGCAAGGTGGACGGATCAACCTTGAGGATGAAGTTGCGGCCACGTTCGCCGCCGCCATCAATCGCAGCCAGGTGGTAGCGACCGAACTGGTCGGTTTCGATCAGCAGGCCTTCCACCGACGCGATGCGCACGCCGGGGATACCGCGCTCATCGACGCCGGCATTGCTGATGACGTAGTCGACTTCATAGCCGTCCGCCGCCTGTGCAACCTTGCGTTCGACGCGCAGGTCGACCGCGTTCAGCCCCTTGGCGGCATCGCCAGCAGTCTCGACGCGCGTCTTGCCCGCGGCATCCATTCGCACGGTCACGCCTTCCTTCGAGGTCAACACGAAGTCGTCGTTGAAGGCGAGTTCGCGCAGGCGCTGGCGGATCACGATCTGGTGCTTCGACAGCGGATCGGCATCCGACTGGCGGCCCTTGAGTTCGCCCAACGCAATGCCATGCAGCATCGGCGAGCTGTGGTCGGCTTCCGGCTTCGGACCATCGCCATGATCGACCGTGGTCGAGTTGGCGACATAGGCCGCCGGCGAGAATCCGCCCTGCACCTTCAGGCCCGAGGCATCGGCGGAATCCTGCCAGCCGTCGCCGTCGCGGTCATCGAACACCGTGCCGAGGATCAGCGCGTCGTCGGTCATCGGATCACCCACCACCTGGACATCGGCGGTAGCGACATTGGACGCAATGCGACCGCGATCCTGCATCAGCGCCTGGTTGGTCCAGGTGCCCGGATGGACGCCCGCACCGACGCGCAGCATGTAGGTCACCGTCGCACGCTGGCCGACGTCGATGTCGATGCCCGACACGGTGAGCGTGCGGATCGCGATCATGTTGGCCTTGTTGTCACGATCGACCACGGTCATCGACTTGTCGACGTAGCTGAAGCCTGCCGGCGGCGTATCGACCAGCGTCGCGCCATTGACCGGAACGCTGCCGGTGTTCTCGATGGTCAGCGTGTAACGCACCAGGTCACCGACGTGGACGTTGCTCGACTGGCTCGTCTTGGTCACCCGCATCGATGCCGGCGCCGTCACCATCACCGTCGCCGTGGTGCTGGCGCAGTTGGCCGGATTGATGCGATCGCAGATCGTGTACGGATAGGTGTACGTCCCTGCAGGCGCACCCGGCTTCACCGTGATGGTGCCGTCCGGATTCATCACCAGGCCCGGATTGGGGCTGGTTCCCGGAGTCAGCGTCACCGTGGTCGTGGTCGCGGTCTGGCCGTTGAAGGTGTCGTTGACGAGCACGCTGGGCGTGTTGCCACCGGTCGTGCTGTCGATGGCAGGTGGCGTATCCGGCGTCGCCACGATCACAGGAGCTGTCACCTTGACCGTCGCTGTCGCCGTGGCGCAGTTGGTCGGATTGAGCTTCTCGCAGATCGTGTACGGATAGCTGTAATCACCCGCCGGCGTACCCGGTTTCACCGTGACGGCGCCGTCCGGATTCATCACGATGCCACCCGAGGTCGTCGTCGGCGCGGTTCCCGGCGTCAACGTCACCGTCGTCGTCGTAACCGGCTGGCCATTGAGCGTGTCATTGCCCAGCACCGTCGGCGTGTTGCCACCATTGGCGCCATTGATCGGCGCAGGCGCGTCGTCCTTGGCCACGATCGGTGCAGGCACCACCTTGACGTCGGTCGTCGTCGTCGAACAGTTGGTCGAATTGAGCTTCTCGCAGATCTTGTAGCTGATCTGGTAGTCGCCCGCCGGCGTGCCTGCCGGCACGCTGACCACGCCCGTCGTCGGATCCAGGCTCGGCACCGGTCCACCATTGATCGGGGATGCCGGTGTCACCACCGTGCCCGTGATCTGGCTCGGCTGTACCGGCTGACCATTCAGGGTGTCGTTGCTGTAGACGTTGCCCGCATTCGGATTGCCGGTTGCACCGTTGATGCCGGTGTAACTGTCAGGGGTCGCCACGATCGGAGCAGCATTCACCACCACCGTCGCCGTCGCCGTCGAGCAGTTGGCCGGGTTGAGCTTTTCGCAGATCGTGTACGGGTAAATGTAGGTGCCTGCCGTCGTGCCTGGCTTCACCGTAACGGTGCCATCCGGATTCATCACGATGCCGCCCGATGTCGTCGTCGGTGCCGTGCCCGGCGTCAGCGTCACCTTGGTGCCGATGTCGCCTGTCGTCAGCGTCACGCCGTTCAGCGTGTCGTTGACGATCACGCTCGCGGTGTTGCCACCCGTCGCACCGTTCACAGGCGTCGCCGTGTAGTCGTCCACGTTCGCCTTGATCGCCGCCGCGTCCACCTTCACCGTCGCCGTCGTCGACGAGCAGTTACTCGGGTTCAACTTCTCGCAGATCG
>JAFEBZ010000091.1 GCA_018242405.1 Pseudomonadota bacterium
GGGCCCAGTGGAAGGTCGACAATCGCGAGGCCATCGAGGCGTACAACGCACGCATCGAGCAGGACGGCATCTGGAGCGACGGGCTGCGGGCGTTCTGACGGCCATGCAATTCACTGTGTACCGAAATGTCGGCAACAAGAGGGTTCCGTTCCTGCTGGATGTGCAGAGCGACCTGATCGATGGTTTGAAGACGCGCGTCGTGGTTCCGCTGATCGCAGCCAGCCATGTGCAGGTGACTGCATCACGTTTGATGCCGATACTTGAAGTGGCGGGTGAGCAATGGGTGATGGATACAACGCTGCTCGCGGGTGTGCCGCGAAGCATTCTGGGCAAGCCTGTCGCCGATCTCTCGCACCAGCGCGCGGCCATCATGTCCGCACTCGACATGTTGATTTCCGGAATCTGATCCGATGACCCAGCCACTCCGCATCGCACTCGCGCAATTCGATTTCCCCGTTGGTGATGTCGCCGGCAACGCGCAACGCATCGCCCGGATGATCGCCGAGGCGCGCGATATCCATCATGCTGATGTCGTGGTGTTCCCGGAACTTGCGGTATCCGGTTATCCGCCGGAAGACCTGTTGTACCGGCCATCGTTCCTGCGCGATTGCGAACTGGCGTTGAACGAAGTGGCGCGATCGGTCGAGGGCATCGTCGCGATCGTCGGTTGGCCGCAGTCGGCCGGCGCGGTGGTCTACAACGCGGCCAGCGTGTTGCGCGATGGCCGCGTCGAACGCACCTACCGCAAGCGCGAACTGCCCAATTACGCGGTGTTCGATGAGCGCCGCTATTTCGATGTCGATCCCGATCGCGACGATTGCGTGTTCACCATCAAGGGCGTGCAAGTCGGCCTGGTGATCTGCGAGGACTTGTGGTTCCCGGAACCGATTGCATCGACGGTCAAGGCTGGCGCGCAACTGGTGCTGGTGCCGAATGCATCGCCGTTCGAACGCGACAAGGCGGCGCAACGTGACGCACTGATGGCCGAACGCAGTCGCGAAACCGGCGTCGGCATCGCCTATCTCAACGTGGTCGGCGGACAGGACGCGCTGGTGTTCGATGGTGCATCGGTGCTGGCCGATGGCGACGGCAGCGTGCATCCAGCGGCGCAGGCGTTCGCGGAACACTGGCTGGTGGCGGATTACGACGCCACGACGCACAAGTTCGTCCATGTGCAATGGCCGGCCGAAACCGACGAAAGCCGCGAGAGCCAGGCCTGGCGCGCGATCGTGCGCGGCATCCGCGACTACTGCGGCAAGAACGGGTTCAAGACGGCGTGGCTGGGATTGTCAGGTGGCATCGATTCGTCGCTGGTGCTGGCGCTGGCGGTCGATGCGCTGGGTGCGGCCAACGTCACCGCGGTGCGGATGCCCTCGCGCTATACCGCCGGCCTTTCCAACGATCTCGCGCAGGAACAGTGCGACGCGCTCGGTGTGCGCCTGCTGGCATTGCCGATCGAACAGCCGTTCAAGGCCTATCTCGATACCCTGCACGACACGTTTGCCGGCAAGGCCGTCGACGTCACCGAGGAAAACCTGCAGTCGCGCATTCGCGGCGCGCTGATGATGGCGATGAGCAACAAGTTCGGCGGGCTGTTGCTGACCACCGGCAACAAGAGCGAATACGCGGTCGGTTACGCCACGATCTACGGCGACATGTGCGGTGGCTATGCGCCGATCAAGGATCTCTACAAGACCGAAATCTTCGCGTTGTCGCACTGGCGCAACGCCGCGACCGCGCGCGAGGAAATCCCGGTCGCGGTGATCGAGCGCCCGCCCAGCGCGGAGCTGCGCGAAAACCAGAAGGACCAGGATTCGTTGCCGCCCTACGACGTGCTCGATGCGATCCTGCTGCGTTACGTTGATCAGGAGCAATCACGCGACGAAATCGTCGCTGCCGGCTTCGATGCCGCGCTGGTCGACAAGATCGTGCGGCTGGTGCGCATCAGCGAATGGAAACGCCACCAGGCCGCGCCGGGCCCGAAGGTGTCGCGGCGTGCGTTCGGCAGGGAGCGGCGATATCCGATCAGCAACGGCTACCGCGGGTAGCGCCAACAAAAACGGGACCCGAGGGTCCCGTTTTTTCATCCATCCGATCCGTCCGGATCAGTGGCGACCGATCGCCTCGTCGCCACCGCGCGCGAACGGATTCAGGCGATGGAAGATCGACGGATTCTTCGGCCAGCCGCCCTTGAGCCACGGATGGTTGGGGTCGTTCTGGGCGAGCACGCGCTTGGCGTCGTCGGCCAACTGCTGGTTGCCGAGGCGGGTATAGGCTTCGGCCAGCACGGCGACCGCATCGTTCTGGTACGCGCTCTGCGGGTAGGTTTCCAGCAGGTATTTGGCGCGGTCGGCGGCGCCGACCCAGGCATCGCGACGCAGGTAGTAGACGGCGGTGCCGAGCTCGAAGCGCGCGAACTGGTCACGCAGGAAGATCATGCGCTGGCGGGCATCGCCGGCGTAGCGGCTGTTGGGGAAACGCTCGACGATCAGGCCGAAATCGTTGTAGGCCTGCATCGGCGCGGCGAGATCGCGCTGGCTCATGTCGAGATCGAACACGTGCTGCAGGAAGACCGTGTTGCGCGACTGGTTGGCCAATCCGCGCAGGTAATACATGTAGGGCACGTTGCGATTGGTGGGGTAGGTGCGCAGGAAACGGTCGATCGAGGAGATCGCGTCGTCGTTGTTGTTCGACTTGTATTCCGCGTAGGCCATTTCCATCAGCGCCTGTTCGGCGTAGGGGCCGTACGGGTACTGCGCGATGAGGCGCTTGAAGTCCTCTTCGGCGGTGCCGTAGCTGCCGCCCATGATCTGGTCGTGCGCCTTGTCGTAGATCGTCGCGACCGGCTGGCCTTCGACGTCCTTGCCCTTCTTCGATTTGCCGAACGATTTGCAGCCGGTCATGGCCACGGTGATGGCCAGCAGGGCAACGATGGCCGGGGAGATGGAGCGCAGGCGTGGGGTCATGGATCGCGGGCGGGACGCCGGGAAAGCGGAACCGCGATAATACCCCAGCCGATCCGGAGGCCCCGCCGTCCGGATGAACGCCACCCGACTCATTTGGCCTGCCGTGACCGATTCCTCATCCAACGCCGATTCCGAAACCCTTGTCGCCAGCGTGCCCAACGCATTGGCGGGCAAACGCCTGGACGCCGTCCTGGCCGAACTGTTCCCGCAATATTCGCGAGCGCGGCTGGCGGCCTGGATCAAGTCCGGCGACGTCAGCGTGGACGGTGCGCGCGACCTGCGTCCGCGCGACATCCTGCGTGGCGGCGAGGAGGTCACGCTGGCGGTGGTGCAGGAGACCCAGACCCACGCGGTGCCGCAGGACATCCCGCTGACGATCCTCCACGAGGACGCCGACCTGTTCGTGATCGACAAGCCGGCCGGCCTGGTGGTGCATCCCGGCGCCGGCAATCCCGACGGCACCCTGGTCAACGCGCTGCTGTACCGCGATCCGTCGCTGGCGGCGCTGCCGCGCGCGGGCGTGGTCCATCGTCTCGACAAGGACACTTCCGGGGTGATGGTGGTGGCGCGCACCCTGCCGGCGCAGACCAAATTGGTGGAGATGCTGGCGGCGCGCGATGTCCATCGCCAGTACCTCGCCGTCGTGGTCGGCGCGCTGGTCTCCGGCGGTACCGCGAACGCGGCGATCGATCGCCATCCGCGCGATCGCCTGCGCATGGCCGTGCGCGAGGATGGACGCGATGCGGTGACGCATTTCCGTCTGCGTGAACGTTTCCGCGCGCATACCGCGCTGGAATGCCGGCTGGAGACCGGACGCACCCACCAGATCCGTGTCCACATGCAGCATCTCAAGCATCCGATCGTCGGCGATCCGCTGTACGGCGGCGCGTTGCGCCTGCCCAAAGGCGCGACGGACGAGTTGGCTGCCGCGCTGCGTGGGTTCAAGCGCCAGGCCCTGCACGCCGAAGTGCTGGAATTCGTCCACCCGACCAGCGGCGAAACGCTGCGCTGCCAGGCCGACGTGCCGGCCGACATGCGCGCCCTGATGCAGGCACTGCGCGACGATGCGCGCTTGCACGAAGAAGCGAACGCCAGCCGCCGATGAGCGCATGGATCGATGCCGACTGGCCTGCGCCGCCGCGCATCCGTGCGTTGACGACGACGCGTCACGGGTTCGGCGTGTCGCGACCGCCGTTCGATCACCTCGATCTCGGTTTGCGCAATGGCGACGATGTCGAATTGGTGCAGGAGAACCGGCGTCTGCTGGAACGCGCGCTGGAGTTGCCGTCCTCGCCGCGCTGGTTGCGCCAGGTGCATGGTGTCGATGTGGTGCGTTTCGATGACGCGACTGTCGGTGTGGTCGTTGCCGATTCGGAGCGGCAGGCCGATGCATCGGTGACATCGACGCCCGGGGTTGTCCTCGCCATCCTCACCGCCGACTGCTTGCCGATGGTGTTGGCTGCCCGCGACGGCAGCGAAATCGCCGTGGCGCATGCGGGCTGGAAAGGCCTTGCCGCGGGCGTGCTCGAAGCGACCGTGGCGTCGATGCAGGCATCCCCCGACCGCTGCATCGCCTGGCTGGGGCCGGCGGCGGGGCCGCAGGTGTACGAGATCGGCGCGGACGTGCGTGACGCTTTCATCGCCCATGATCCTCGTGCCGGGGCGGCATTCGCGGCGACGCGTCCCGGGCATTGGTTGGTCGATCTCTACGCGCTCGCGCGCCAGCGCCTCGCCGACGCGGGTGTGCACGAAGTGCACGGCGGCAGCCATTGCACGATCAGCGAACCGGAATCATTTTTCTCGCATCGCCGCGACCGCAATAGCGGTCGCATGGCGACGCTCGCATGGATCGAACCTTGAGCATCACTTTGTTCCAGCGCCTGCTTGGCGCCGAGTTCTACCATCTCGCGCCGGCCATCAAGGCATTGCATGGTCGTCGCGGCGAATTCCGCTATGCCGGCATCGCCAGCGTTCGCCGCGGTCGGGGCTTGCCCAAGGCGTTGCTGGCGCGCATCGCGCGCTTGCCGCCGGCGATGGAGGATGCGCCGATCGCGATCCGTTTCAGCGCCGGTTCCGAAGGCGAAACGTGGCAGCGCCGTTTCGGCAGTGCATCGATGCAGACGCATGCGCGCATCCGCGATGGACTGCTGATGGAACGCCTGGGGCCGTGCACGTTCGGCTACCGGCTGGTGCGCGTCGGCAAGGAACTGGCATGGACGGTGGAACGCGCGCGCCTGTTCGGCATCATCCCGTTGCCGGCGAAGTTGTTCGATGGCGTGCGTTGCCGCGAATCGCAGGATGACGCCGGCCGCTATTGTTTCTTCGTCGAGGCGAGGCTGCCGGTGCTGGGCCTGCTGATCCGCTACGAGGGCTGGCTGGAGCCGGACGATGAAACAGGGTCGTCCTGAAAGCGAACGCGATACGCCGGGCGCGATCATCGTCTTCGATGGCGTTTGCGTGATCTGCAACGGCTGGGTGCGCTTTCTGCTGAAGCACGATCGCAAGGGCCGCTATCGTTTCGCTGCGATGCAGGGCGAGACCGGGCAGCGCCTGCTGGCGGCGCACGGGCTCGATCCGCACGATCCTTCATCGTTCCTGCTGATCGAAGGCGAACAGGCGTGGCGCGATACCGACGCGATCCGTCGCGTCGTCACCGGCCTTGGTGGCGCGTGGCAACTCGGACATGCACTGGTGTTGCTGCCGCGGCCGTTGCGCGATCGACTCTATCGAACAGTCGGGCGCAATCGCTATCGCTGGTTCGGAACGACGATCTGCCACGTCCCGGACGCGGCGGATCGCTGGCGCTTCATCGATTGACGATGCCCGCAGTTATCGCGGCATCAGGCCGAACTGCTTGAGCCACGGATCGAGCTGGCCGCTCCACCACGCGTAGTAGCCGACACCGGCGATGATGACAATCACGATCAGCCACATCAGCCAGCCCCAACTGCGTTGTTTGTGCGCGGATGTCCGATGGTGCGAATGACGATCGGCGTGGGGATCGGCGGCGAATCCCGGCGACGAATTGATAGCTGGCGAAGCGAACGCCGCGGCCATTTCTTCGGCACGGTTCGGCATCGTTTTCGGTATCGAATTCGGCGAACGCAGCGATGACGATTGCGGCGCGATTGCCGGCGTGATCGGCGTCGGGATTTCCGCCGCCGGAGATTCGGCTGTTGCGACGACAGGCTCGTCGACTGCCACAGGCTCGTATGCACGCGTTGGTGCGACGTTTCCCGGCAGGCGGCCGTTCGGCGTGAGTTCGCCGACCAGTCGAGGCAACACGCCGGCGATCGCTGCAGACAACGTGGCGCGGCTGGTGCCGAGGCGATTGCTCCAGTCGTTGAGCAGGCCTTGCCCGAACACGGTGCCGACGTCGCCGGCATTCAAGCTGCGGCCATTGGCGGGATTGCCCAGCCACGAGGTGACAGTGTCGGCGTGGCCTTGTTCGCGGAAGTTTTCGACGAAGCCGCCGAAGCCGCCGCGACGATCATTGAAAATGTAGCCGACCAGCAGGCCGAACAACTCGGGACTGCGATCGCCCAATCCGTATCGGTCGGACAAATCGTTGACGACGGCATCGAACATCGGGGCTCTCCGGTTGCGCGGCGCCCCCTGCACCACAAGTGTTGAAAATGAATGTTATGCGTCGATCCTACCGGTCGCCGCGGACGTGTTCCTAAACGGGGCTGGAACAAAAAGTGAATACGCTGGAATATCAGGGCCTGACCTTGAAATGGCCGCGTCAACGCCACATGTCAGGCGTTAATGTCGGCCGTCATGCAGGCGGCCCCGCCAAGGATCTCCCATGCGCATGGACAAACTCACCTCGCGGTTCCAGCAGGCGCTCAGCGATGCGCAATCGCTCAGTGTCGGCCGCGACAATTCCATCATCGAACCTGCCCACCTGCTGCTGGCATTGCTTGACCAGCAGGGCGGCGGCACGCGTCCGTTGCTGGCGCAGGCCGGTGTCAACGTACCGGTGCTGCGCGAGCGGCTGGTCGAATCGCTCGACAAGCTGCCCAAGATCAGCGGCCAGGCCGGCAACATCAGCGTCGGCAACGACCTGGCGCGCCTGCTCAACGTCACCGACAAGCTGGCGCAGCAGCGCGGCGATGCTTTCATCGCCAGTGAACTGTTCCTGCTGGCGTTGATCGACGACAACAGCGACGCCGGCCGCGCGTTGAAGGCAGCGGGCGGCAACAAGACGCAACTGGAAGCCGCGATCGACAAGATGCGGGGAGGAGAAAAAGTGCAGGACGAAAACGCCGAAGAACAGCGCCAGGCGCTGGAGAAATACACCATCGATCTCACCGCGCGCGCCGAGAAGGGCAAGATGGATCCGGTGGTCGGTCGCGACGAGGAAATCCGCCGCACCATCCAGGTACTGCAACGGCGCACCAAGAACAACCCGGTGCTGATCGGCGAGCCCGGCGTCGGCAAGACCGCGATCGTCGAAGGACTGGCGCAGCGCATCATCAACAACGAAGTACCGGAGGGTTTGCGCGGCAAGCGCCTGCTCTCGCTCGACATGGGTGCGTTGATCGCCGGGGCGAAGTTCCGCGGCGAATTCGAGGAACGCCTGAAAGCCGTGCTCAACGATCTCGCCAAGAACGAAGGACAGATCATCCTCTTCATCGACGAACTGCACACCATGGTCGGCGCCGGCAAGGCCGAGGGCGCGATGGACGCCGGCAACATGCTCAAACCCGCGCTGGCGCGTGGCGAGCTGCATTGCATCGGTGCGACCACGCTCGACGAATACCGCAAGTACATCGAGAAGGACGCGGCGCTCGAACGCCGATTCCAGAAGGTGTTCGTCGGCGAACCAAGCGTCGAGGACACCATCGCGATCCTCCGCGGTTTGAAGGAGAAGTACGCGGTCCATCATGGTGTCGAGATCACCGATCCGGCGATCGTCGCCGCGGCCACGCTGTCGAATCGCTACATCGCCGACCGCCAGTTGCCCGACAAGGCCATCGACCTGATGGACGAGGCGGCATCGCGGATCCGCATGGAGATCGATTCCAAGCCGGAAGAGCTCGATCGCAAGGAGCGCCGCCTGATCCAGCTCAAGATCCAGCGCGAAGCATTGAAGAAGGAGAAGGACGACGCCTCGAAGAAGCGCCTGGCCGACCTCGAGGATGAAATCTCGAAACTCGAGCGCGAGTACAACGACCTCGAGGAAATCTGGAAGTCCGAAAAGGCGATGCTGCAGGGTGCGACGAAGATCAAGGAAAAGATCGAGGACGCCAAGCTGCAACTGGAGGCCGCGCAGCGCGCGCAGGATTTCGCCCGCATGAGCGAAATCCAGTACGGCACGTTGCCGCAACTGGAAAAGGAACTGAAGGCGGCGCAGGAAGCCGAGAAGACCGGTTTCACCCTGCTGCAGGACAAGGTCACCGCCGAGGAAATCGCGCAAGTGGTGTCGCGCTGGACCGGCATTCCGGTCAGCAAGATGCTGGAAGGCGAACGCGACAAGTTGCTGAAGATGGAGCAATACCTCGGTACCCGTGTGGTCGGGCAGGAAGAGGCGATCAAGGTGGTGTCGGATGCGGTGCGGCGTTCGCGCGCGGGGCTATCCGATCCCAATCGCCCGAGTGGTTCCTTCCTGTTCCTCGGCCCGACTGGCGTTGGCAAGACCGAATTGACCAAGGCGCTCGCCGATTTCCTGTTCGACTCCGGCGATGCGATGGTGCGCATCGACATGAGCGAGTTCATGGAGAAGCACAGCGTGTCGCGGCTGATCGGCGCGCCTCCCGGCTATGTCGGTTATGAGGAGGGCGGTTATCTCACTGAGGCCGTGCGTCGTCGTCCCTACAGCGTGGTGCTGCTCGATGAAGTCGAGAAGGCGCATCCGGACGTGTTCAACATCCTGCTTCAGGTGCTGGACGACGGCCGCCTCACCGATGGCCAGGGTCGCACGGTCGATTTCCGCAACACCGTGATCGTGATGACTTCGAATCTCGGTTCGCACCAGATCCAGGAGATCGCCGGTGACGATTCACCCGAAGCCTATCTGCAGATGAAGGCCGCGGTGATGGGCGTAGTGCAGGCGCACTTCCGCCCCGAGTTCATCAATCGCCTCGACGACATCGTGGTGTTCCATCCGCTCACCAAGGCGCAGATCAAGCAGATCGCGGCGATCCAGCTCAAGGGCCTGGAGAAGCGACTGGCCGAGCGTGGCATCGCCATCGAGCTCAGCGACAAGGCGTTCGAACTGCTCGGCAACGTCGGCTTCGATCCGGTCTACGGCGCACGCCCGCTCAAGCGCGCGATCCAGCAGCAGATCGAGAATCCGCTGGCCAGCGAGATCCTGCAAGGGCACTTCGGCAATGGCGACGTGGTGAAGGTCGATGCGCAGGGCGGCAAGCTGGTGTTCGTGAAGTAACGCCCGGCTGTGCGCCTTTAGCGGTTATCCGCAGTGGCCGACACGCCGTGAATCCATCCATGGAGGCTCGACTCGGCATCCATGCCTCGTATGGTCGGCCACTGCGGACGAACCGCACGGCGCCGCCGGTGGCGGTTTTCAGGGGGAGTGAGAGAGCAACAGCACGCGTGCTGTTGCTTTCAAGTCTCCGCCAAGCAACAACGCGCGCGCTCAGTGGGTGGGCAGTCCGGTAAGCGGGCGTTGCGCGTCATGGATGACGCGCACGAGCCTACATGGACGTATTCACGGCGTCCCGCGCACCGGAGCTGGCTTCCCGCTGAGACAGTGCGTGCTGAGCGATCACCACGTGAAGCCGACCTTGCCGTACACGTAGCGACCGTTGAAACCGAACGGCGACAGGCTGCTGTACGGGAACTGGCCACTGGTCGAATTGACGAAGTAGTTCTCGTCCGGATAGGTGTTGAACAGATTGTCCGCGCCCACCGTGAACTTCCAGCCGCCGAGTTTGTAGCTCACCGATGCGTCGGCGATCCACTTCGCGGCATACGTCTGGTCGACCGTGGTGGTGGGCGGATTCACGCGGGAGGTCACGCTGCCGTATCGGGTTCCCGACAGCGATGCCTCCCAGTCGTGCGCTTTCCACAGGCCGGCCAGGGTGATCTTGTTGCGCGGGAAGCCTTCCTCGATGCGACCGATTTCGGTGCGATCGATGCGCTGCAGGTTCAGGCCGGACGCTTCAAGCACTGCAGGATTCGGCGCGATGCGGGTGATCTTGGTGCTGCCGTAGTTGTAGCCGGCAGTCAGGTCCAGCGTGCCGGCATCGGTGCGCCAGCGATAGCTGCCGACCACATCGACGCCACGACTGCGGGTATCGACCGCGTTGGTGAAGTAGCGACCACCGTTCACGCCGAAGATGCCCTGCGATTCAAGCAAGGCGCGCACACCATTGCCGGTGAGGTTGGAGGACAGCACGATGCGATCCTTCACGTCGACCTGGTACGCATCCACCGTCACGAACAGGCCGTGCAGCGGTTGCGTCACCAGGCCGAGGCTGGCCGACTTCGAGGTCTCGGGCTTCAACGGTTCGGCACCGAAGGCCTTGGCGACTGCGCTGGTGGCCGGGAAGGTGCGGATCTCGAACGGCACCGGATTGCCCTGCAGGAAGTTGGTGCTGACGGTCTGGAAGTACTGCTGTGCCAGCGACGGCGCGCGGAAGCCGGTCGACACGGTGCCGCGCAGCGCGAAGTTCGGGGTGAACGCGTAACGCGCCGAGAGCTTGCCCGAGGTCTTGCTGCCGAAGTCGCTGAAGTGTTCGTAGCGAACGGCCGCGTCGGCGCTGAACTTGCTGGTGATGTCGGTTTCGGCGTCGGCATAGACCGCGTAGCTGTTGCGGCGGTAATGACCGGATACCGAGGGAGCGAAGCCGCCGAAGCCCTGCGCGCCGGGCCTGTTCGGGTTGATCGCGGCGTAGGACAGGTATTCGCCCGGAGACTGGTTCCACTTGTCGTGACGCGATTCGGCGCCGAAGGCGACGCTCAGCGGCGATGCAGTACCGATGTTGAACTGCTTGCGCAGGTCGAGGTTCACCACGTTCTGGGTGGTTTCCAGCGCGCCATCGTAGAAGTCGTGCGGGGTCGCCGTGCCGAGGCCGACGTTGAGCGTGTGGCGGGTGTAGAAATCGAGGTGGTTGTAACCGTAGTTGTAGCTCAGGTCCCAGTCCCAGTCGTTGCCGATGGTGCCGCGGGCGCCGAGTACCGCCGACTGGTCCTTGGAGATGTTGTTGATCTCCGGGACATAGCCGAGCGGATACACCGCCGGGACATTGTTGGCGCTGCCGGGCGCGCGGAAGAACGCGTAGGAGGTGATGTCGCGGTTGCTGGTGGTGCCCCAGCCGTACAACTCGATGCTGTCGTTGATCTTGAAGCTGCTGTTGATCGAGAACGCATGGGCGCGCACGGAAGGATCGCCGAAGACGAAGGCGGTCTGGCCGACCGCGGCCTGCGAGGCCGAAGGCGCGCCTGCATACGGGCCGGCGCGATTGGTGTGTTCCTGGCGGTTCACCTGGCCCGACAGATGCACGGAGCCGCGCTCGCCGGCGAACTTGAAGCCGGCGTCACCGGCGACCTCGATCTGTTCGCCGTCGCCTGCGCTCATCCTGCCCTGCGAGTAGGACAGGCTGCCGCCGTGGTCGGCGCCCTTGAGGATCACGTTGACCACGCCGGCGATCGCGTCGGAGCCGTATTGCGCCGATGCACCGTCGCGCAGCACTTCGACGTGGTCGATGGCCGACATCGGGATGGTGTTGAGATCGACCGGCGCCGAGCCGCGACCGACCGAGCCGTTGATGTTGAGCAGCGACGAGGTGTGGCGGCGTTTGCCGTTGACCAATACCAGCACCTGGTCGGGGGCGAGGCCGCGCAGTTGCGCAGGGCGGATCGCGCTGGTGCCGTCGGTCAGGGCCGGACGCGGGAAGTTGAGCGAGGGCAGCACGCGCGACAACGCGGTGGCGAGTTCACTGGTGCCGGTGGCCTTGAGCGTTTCCGCCGAGACGATGTCGATCGGCGATTGCGAGGTGACGATGGTGCGGGTACTGGTGCGGGTACCGGTGACCACGACCTTGTCGAGATCACTCTTGTCGGTCTGGGCGGCCGGCGTGGCGGCGGTCGCCGGGGCAGCGGTCTGGGCGAAGGCGGCCAGCGGAGTGGCGAGGCTGGCGGCAATGGCCACGGAAAGCAGGGAAAGACGGGTCATGGTCGACCTCCTGTATTTGGTTTAACGCAGAATTAACCCATATCGCGGGTGCGTCAACACAACGAAAGTCATGTGCTTATGCGATTTTGTTGCACTGCGTCATCGACGCTCCAGTAGTGCGATTCTTCCGGAGGCAGGTCCGGCAGGCGCGCGCGCGCGAGCAGGTCGACGATGCGCTGGCGCGGGCGGGCGATCCGCAGCGCGATGTCGCGACTGGACAGCCAGGTGGCGAAACTGCCGAGCAACTCCAGCGCGGTGCCGTCGAGATCGGGCGATGCTTCCAGGCTCAGCACGACGGTGTGGACATCACCAGCGTCGAGCACGCAGCGATGCGCGGCATCGAACACCGCCGCGGCATTGCCGAAGAACAGCGGCTCCTCCGGTCGCAGCACCAGCCAGCCGGGTGGGGTGCGGGCATCGGGATGCTGGTCGGTGCGGACGAAGTCGTGGCTGCCGGGCAGGCGCCCGAGCACGCTCAGGCGCGGCGTCGAGACCTGGTGCAGCCACAGCACGATGCTGAGCACGACTGCGATCAGCAATCCGTTGAGGATGCCGAACACCAGCACCGCGATGGCCGCGGCAACCAGCAGGATGCGATCGCGTCGCCACAGGAAATAGGGCCGGAACGCCGAAGGTGCCCACGCACCGGAGACGGCGTGGATGACGATCGCCGCCAGCACCGGCAACGGAATGCGCGCGATCAGCGGTGCACACACGACGATGACGAGCGCGCTGGCGACGGCAGCGAAAATGCCGGCACGGCGCGTCTGCGCTCCGGCGTCATCGTTGGCACTGGTGGCAGTGAAACCGGCGCCGACCGGCAATCCGCGCAACGCGCCCGAAGCGACATTCGCGGCAGCAAGCGCGAACAGGTCGCGATTGCGCTGCACCGGATCGCCATGGCGCATCGCCGCCGCGCTGATCGCGCTGTAGGACTCGGCGTAGAGCACCAGCACCAATGCAGCGCCGAGTTGCAGCGTGCCCAGCCATTCGCCTGGGGGTGGCACGGCTGGCACGGCGAATGTCGGCAGCAGTGTCGATGGGCCGACCAGCGCGACCCCCTGCGCTGACAACCAGGGTGACAACGCGATGCCGATCGCTGCAATGATCAATGCGCCAGGCAATTTGCCCAGGCGTGCGAATGCGAACAACAGCACAAGCGCGACGATGCCGGTGGCGAGGCTCGGCCATGCCCAACGCGAATGTGCCTGCACGAGTTCCGCGAGCATCACCAGCGGCTGTGATTGCAACGACGAGACCTGCACGAGATGCGTGCATTGCTTGATGGCGATGACGCAGGCGAGACCGGCGCCATAGCCGCGCAGGACCGGTCGCGCGATCAGGTTCGACAACCCGCCCAGGCGCAGCAGTGCCGCGATTCCGAAACAGACGCCGGTGGCGATCACCAGCGTGGCGGCGAAGGCGGAACGATCGACCGCGGGATGCATCGCGGCAAGATCGGCGGCGAGCAATGCGGCCGCCGACGACGTGCCGGAAACGATGGCGAAACGGCTGTGGCCGAACGCGCCATACACCAGCAGGCCCACCAGCAATGCGATCACGCCCGCGCTCGGCGGCAGGCCGGCGATGCCGGAATAGGCCAGCGCTTCCGGCACCAGCAACGCCGCCACCGACAGTCCGGCGACGATGTCGCCGCGCAAGCCGGAGGCGGCTGGTGTCGCGTTCACGCGTGGTGCGGACCGCACCAGCCGGGCAGATAGGACGCTTCGGGCTGTTGCGCCAGCGCCACCGCGCGCTTGATGTCGGTCTTGCCGGGACGTGATTTACTCAACTTGAATTGCGGGCGGAAGAAATCCGCCCAGAGGAATTCCGAATAGGGCAGCGCATCTTTCGAATAACCGCCATGCATGCGCACGTACGCCGACAGTGCGCGATACGGATCGTCCTGCATGTCGTGCAGCGATTCCGGGATTTCCGCATAGGCGACGCGATGCCCGTCGCGGTCATAGGGATGCGCCCAGCGGAAATATTCCATGGTGCGCCAGAACACCGCGCCTTCCAGCATCGAGAAGTCGCGCTGGATCAGCGTGGTTGCAGTGGTGATGCCGTCGAGCAGCATCGCCCGGCCAAGGTGATGATGATCGACGATATAGACCTGCCGATCCGGGCCGAGCACGCCGGGAAAGACGTGCGAGGCGATCATTTCCTGGCGCTTGTGGCGGCCGAGTGCCTTCCATTCGCGACGCTTGTCGTCCACTTCCGCCATGCCCAGCGAAATCTGGGTGGGCCGCGCTGCACGCAGGTCGAGCGTGACCACGGTGGGATGGAACGACTTCGACTTCTTCGGCATGGCGAAGTCCTCAGGAGTGGTAAGGGCGTTCGCGCATCCATTTGGTGGCGATCCACTTCTCACCCGCAGTCACTGGTGCGCCGCCGTGGAACGACATGGTGTCGCTGCGGCCGTCGCGATCGGTGTAGGCGAAATACACCGCGTTGCCGGTCTGCGGCACCACTTCGATATCGCCGTTGGGGAAGGTGGTTTCGCCGCCGCCCTCGACATCATTGAGATACATCACCAGGGTGGCGACGCGTTGCCCGAACTTCAGGTGCGAGGCTTCGCCGGGCGAAGCGAAATCGAAATAGTCGTAATGTGCCTGGTACTCGGCGCCGACGCCGTAGCGCATCACCTGCAGGCCTTCGCCGTGCGGCACCGGAATGCCGGTCAACGCTTCGATGCGCTTGTCGATGCGATCGATCAGCGCGGTTTCGGCCAGGCGCAGCATCACCAGTTCGCTGGTGCGGCGTTCGTCGATCAGGTCGCCGCCATCGACGCTGTTGACCACGGTGGCGCGACTCATGCGCCCACGCGCATATTCGATCAGCTCGCGACATTCGTCGGGCGTCATGAAGTTGGCCAGCGCCAGCACGTAGGGACGGCCGGAACGCGCGACGATCTGGATGTCGCCGTGGTCGGCCGCAACGCGATTGCGCGCTTCCGCCATCGGGATCGGATGCGCGGGGGTGAACTCCTCGGCCCAGGTGGCAGCGGGCTTGGCGTTCTCGGCGGCCTTGGCCTGCTTGGCGATGATCGAGTCGAGTTTGTCCGGCGTGTCGAAGGCGAGCGCGCAGGCCTGTTCGGTGGTCCTGGAGTCGTAGCCGGTATTGAGCATCGAAGCCATCACCATCTCGCGCGAGGTGCCGTCGTCGAGACGGTCGCGCAGCCAGCGGGCGAGGTCGATATGGAGTTGCAGGCTCATTGGTTCGTTCCGCACAACATATGCCAGCGCCAAGTGTAGCGGGCGGTGATCGGGTAAACTGTACGGGCCTCGGTGACCGCGCGAGCGGTTGAAACGGGAATCCGGTGAAATTCCGGAGCTGCCCCCGCAACGGTAGGCGAGCAGGGCCCAGCTCTTGCATAGAGTCTGATGGGTCCAGGACAGGCGAATGCCACTGTGCCTCGAGCATGGGAAGGCGCCGGTTCCGCAACGCTCGCGAGCCCGGAGACCGGCCGAAGCACTTCCCGGACATGCGGTGGGCATGGTGGCGGTGATCGCGGCCAGTCCGCGCGTCCGTTGCCCGTTCCTGCATGTCTTCCTTTCGACTTTCCCGCGCGGGCAGGCGCGGAGCAGGAGCCCCCATGCCATCCAGCAAGATCCTTTCCCCGCGCGCGCTCGCCGTTGCGCTGGCCATCGCCGCATCGCCGGCATTCGCACAGCAGCAGGCCGACGACAACGCGCTCGGCGCCGTCAGCGTCACCGGAACCCGCAGCGAACGCGGCCCGGCCACGCTCGCCGCCAGCACCACGATCACGCGTGCCGACATCGAACGCCTGCAGCCGTCGTCGCTGCCGGAACTGCTGCGGGGCCAGCCCGGCCTCGCCATCTACAACCAGGGCGGCGAAGGCAAGATCTCCGCGGTCTTCATGCGCGGCACCGGCAATGGCCAGACGCTGGTGATGATCGATGGCGTCAAGGTCGGCTCGGTGTCGGCCGGGTTTGCCGCACTCACCGATATCCCGGTCTCGCAGATCGAGCGCATCGAAATCGTGCGCGGTCCGCTGTCGTCGCTGTACGGATCGGAAGCGATGGGCGGCGTGATCCAGATCTTCACCCGTCATCCCGATGCCGATGGCCTGTCGCCGCACGTCGGCGTTTCCTTCGGCACCTATGACACCTGGAAGGGCGATGCCGGCATCGACGGTCGCCACGACGGCCTGTGGTATTCCGCCAACGTCGGCTACGACCGCACCCGTGGCTTCAATGCCTGCAATGGCGATCCCGTCACCTTCGCCGGTTGCGGCACGTACGAGCCGGATCGCGATGGCTACCGCAACCGTTCCGCCAACGTTGCACTCGGCTATCGCTTCAACGATGCCTGGAAGGCCGACGCTCGCGTGATGCGCATCGAAGGCGACAACGATTACGACGGTTCCTGGGCCAATCGCAGCAAGATCGTGCAGCAGGTCGCCGGCGCGCATGTGCAGTACGCGCCGCTGGCGTGGCTGGCGTTCGATCTCAATGCCGGCCGCAACGACGACCAGTCGAAGAATTACGGTGATTACGGTTTCGCCGGTTACATCAATACCCGCCGCGATACCGCCAGCCTCAAGGCCGACATCGGCACGCGCACGAATCTCGCCACGGTGGGTGTCGATTGGCAACGCGATTCGCTGGCCAGCGACACGGTCTTCGATCAGACGCGTCGCAACACGCATGCAGTCTTTGCCGACTGGCGTGGCGACTTCGGTTCGCAGCACCTGCAACTCGGCGCGCGCCACGAGGACAACAGCCAGTTCGGCAAGCACGATACCGGCCACGCCGCCTGGGGCTGGGACATCACCAAGGCGCTGCGCGTGAGCGCGAGCTATGGCACCGCGTTCCGCGCGCCAACCTTCAACGATCTCTACTACCCCGGTTTCAGCAATCCCAACCTGCGCCCGGAAACCTCGCGCAGCATCGAGCTCGGTCTTGATGGTTCGCAGGGTTGGGGTCGCTGGGGCGTGCACGCGTATCGCAACGAGTTGCAGAACCTGATCGCGTTCAATCCGTTCCTGACCTCGCCGCGCAGTCCGTGGGGCATGCCCGACAACATCCAGCGCGCGCGCGTCGATGGCATCGAAACCACGCTTGGCACCACGATTGCGCAATGGGACATCAACGCGACCGCCAGCGTGTTGAATCCGCGCAACCGCACCCCGGGCGCCGACTACGACAACCTGCTCAACCGTCGTCCGCAGCGGATGGGGCGCATCGATGCCGATCGCAAGTTCGGCAAGTGGAGCGTCGGTGCGTCGATCAATGCCGCCAGCCACCGTTTCGACGATCCGTCCAACAAGGTGCGCATGGGTGGTTACGCCACCACCGACCTGCGCGTGGCGTATCGCCCGGACGCGGCGTGGACGCTGCAGCTGACGGCGCAGAACATCTTCGACAAAGCCTACGAAACCGCGCGCTGGTACAACCAGGCCGGACGGACCTTCATGTTCAGCGCGCGCTGGTCGCCGAAGCAGTAAGAACCTGTTTTGCCGGGGCAAGGGGAGGTGACCTGTGGCATATGCCGCAGGCCACCTCCCGGTGCACACTCGAGAATTCGTCCCCGGGGAGTCGTGCCATGTCGAAGTCGATGCCGCGCCACGTGTTGGCGGTTGCGCTGATCGCCGCCTGCCAGTCCGCATTCGCCGGGACGCCATTGCGCGTCGAGCTTCCTGCGGGCAGTGCTGCCGCATCCGGCCGCCTGCTGGTGAGTCTGCAACCGGCGGCGGAAGCCGAGAAGGCCGCGAAGGACGGCAAGGTCACCCACGTCGAAATCAGTCCCTTTGGCCGCACGCAGGGCGCGCTGATTGGCATGGATGTGCCCGGACTCGACGCCGGCAAAGCGTTCGTGGTCGATACCGAGACGATGGCCTATCC
The DNA here is from genome assembly GCA_018242405.1 of Pseudomonadota bacterium. Classification (GTDB taxonomy): domain Bacteria; phylum Pseudomonadota; class Gammaproteobacteria; order Xanthomonadales; family Xanthomonadaceae; genus Solilutibacter. The sequence goes on from JAFEBZ010000091.1 coordinate 17,979, forward strand.
ATCCGGTCTCGCGGAATTGCCGGCTGGCGATTACTACGTGCAGGCGGTGCTCGATACCGCGCGCGACAACAATTACGGTGGCAGCAGCGACGATATTTCCAGCACGCCGCGGAAGATCACGCTCGGCAAGGATGGCGACCTGCCGTTGCTGATGCTCGACCAGCGCGAACCGCCGCCGGGCGACTACTGGGATCTGCCGAAGGGCATGCCGGAAGCGATGCGTACCCAGGTGCTGGCCGCGAAGCCGCACGTGAAGCTGCTCGACATCGTCAGCCCGAAGCTCAGCGCGTTCTGGGGCCGGCCGATCCACATGCGCGGCTGGGTGGTGCTGCCGCCCGGTTACGACGCGGGTAAGGCGCGTTATCCGATTGCTTATTCCACCCACGGGTTCGGCGGCAACCTGCGCAATTCGCTGTATTCCGCCGCGTCGGCATCGGCGAGCATGGAGAAGGGCGACACGCCGCCGATGATCTGGGTCTTCCTCGACGAGTCGAGCGCCACCGGCACGCATGAGTTCGCCGATTCGGTGAACAACGGCCCGTGGGGCGCAGCGCTCACCGAAGAACTGATCCCGCAGGTCGATCGCGACTACCGCACTGACGGCAAGCCGGCGAGCCGCTTCGTCACTGGCCACTCTTCCGGCGGCTGGGCGTCGTTGTGGCTGCAGGTGCGCTATCCCAAGGTGTTCGGCGGTGGTTGGCCGACCGCGCCCGATCCAAGTGATTTCCACGACTTCACCGGCGCCGACCTCTATGCGCCGAACGCCAACGTCTATCACCACGCCGATGGGAGCGTGAATCCGCTGGTGCGCGACCACGACAAGGTGATCGCCACGTTCGAGCAGTTCGCCAAGCTGGAGGAAGTGACCGGCCCCGTCGGCGGGCAGATGGCGTCGTTCGAATGGGTGTTCTCGCCGCGTGGCAGCGATGGCCGGCCAATGCCGATGTTCGATCGCCGCACCGGCGCCGTCGATCCGAAGGTGGTCGCCTACTGGCGCGATCATTACGACGTCGCCCATCGCATCACTACGCAATGGAAGACGCTCAAGCCCGACCTCGACGGCAAGGTCCATCTGATCGTCGGCACCGCCGATACCTTCTATCTCGACGGCGCCGCGCGCAAGCTCGAGGCGGCGATGAAGTCGGTGGGCGCGAAGACCGATTTCCGCTTCGTGCCCAATCGCACCCATGGCGATCTTTACGCCATCGGCAACGATCGTCGCGCGCTGTCGCGGGTGATCGCGTGGGAGATGTATCGCGTCGCGCGCCCGGGCACGAAGTTGCCCGCCGATCTGCCCAAGGTGCCGGTGGAAGCGCCGGCGAAATGACCCGAATCCCCCAAGGAAACGCCACCATGCAACGCAAACTTCTTGCCATCGCCACGGCGATGTTCCTTGCCGTCGAGGCGATGGAATTGCCCCTTCTCCGACTGGCTGGCCTCACCCGGCAAGGTGACCAGCACGATCTTGCCGGCGAGCTTGCCGCGCCACTTGTCGAA
>JAFEBZ010000092.1 GCA_018242405.1 Pseudomonadota bacterium
CCAGCGCGACAACCGGATGGCATCGCCACTGCGGGCGGCATTTGCGCGCGCCATCGCCAGCATGTCGAACACCCGACGCGGGCCTGGGCCACCACGCCGCAGCTTGCCCGCCGCCACCGGCATTCCGGCCGAAACCCGTAGCGTGCGCAACAACTGCAGCAGGTCGCTGTCGCGCGCGGCTTCACCGAACAGCTGGCGTTCGACCAGCCGGATCGCTGCCAGGAACGGTTGCAGTGCACTGACCGCCGCCTGCTCGTCTGCGTGCGCAAGATCGCGATCGCGCAGCACGCCGAGGCTGTCGGCGAAGGCCGGCCACATCACTGCCTGCTTCTGCAGCGCGAGCCCCAACGGATGCCGGCGCATGCCCTTGGCCCAGCCGCGCAATTCTTCCTGCCACCAGCCGAGCTTGGCCAGCCCCGGCGTCGGATCGCTGCCGCCCCAGGCGGCGTGGGCGAGTTCGCCCAGCAGCATGAACCAGGCGATGGCGGCATCGCGCGATTCTTCGGCGATGAAATTTTCGGCGATCTGCCATTCCGGCCAGCGCGCGCGCCAGTCGGCCAGCGTTGCCGCCAGTGCTTCACGATCGCTCATGGCCAGCGCGTCGGATCGAGCAGATCGAAGGCCTGTTCCAGCATCACATCACCGCCCCACTCCATCGGTTCGTCGCCCGGCAGACGATAGCCCCAGAGCGCAATGATCGAACGCATGCCGGCCGCGCGTGCGGCTTCGATGTCGCGGGAATCGTCACCGACGTAGACGCAATCGGCTGGCGTCATGCCGATCGCCGTCGCCGCGTGCAACAAGGGCAACGGATGCGGCTTGCGTTCGGCCAGCGTGTCGCCGCCGACCAGCACGCCGCTGCGCTGCGTCCAGCCCGAGGCTTCCACCGCCGAAATCGCCAGGCCTTCGGGCTTGTTGGTGACGATGCCCCAGCGCACGCCACCGCGATCCAGCGCATCGAGCAACTCGGCGACGCCGGGAAACACGATGGCATGGCGGCCGAGTTCGCGGTCGTAGATCTCGAGGAATTCCGGCACCAGTTCCAGTCGCGCGGCCTCGTCGAGTTCGGGGAAAGCGGCACCGATCATCGCCCGCGATCCCTTCGATACATGCGGGCGCAACTCGTCGAGCGTCATCGCGGCAATGCCGCGCGCGGCACGCATCGCGTTCGCGGTCGCCAGCATGTCGGGCGCACTGTCGAGCAAGGTGCCGTCGAGATCGAACAGCACCGCCTTGGGAAATCCTTTCGTCATTCCGCTTTGCCGGCCTGCATCAGGTAGTTGACGTCGGTGCGCGTGGTCAACCGTGCCGCGTGTTTCCACGGCTCATAGAGGATGCCGCTGATGTCACGGACGTCGAGACCGGCCGCGCGCATGCCGCGCGCAAGTTCCGAAGGCTTGATGAAATCGCGATACTGGTGCGTGCCCTTGGGCAGCAATCCGGCGACATATTCCGCACCGACGATGGCGAGGCCGAAGGCCGCCGGCGTGCGATTGAGCGTCGACGCGAACAGCTGTCCACCCGGACGCAGCAACGTGGCGCAGGCGTCGAGGATCGATTGCGGATCCGGCACGTGTTCGAGCATTTCCATGCAGGTGATGACATCGAACGTGCCCGGCAGTTCCTGCGCCAGCGATTCCACCGACTGCTCGCGGTATTCGACCTTGGTGCCGGCTTCGAGACCGTGCAATTTCGCGACCTGGATCAGTTCCGGCGCGAGATCGAGCGCGGTCACTGTCGCGCCCGATTTGGCCAATGCTTCGCTGAGCAATCCACCGCCGCAACCGACATCCAGCGCGCGCGCACCGGCAAGACTCGCGCGTTCCGCGACCCAGGCGAGGCGCACCGGATTCAGCGCATGCAGCGCGCGTTGCGGACCGTTGGGATCCCACCAGCGACTGGCGAGCGCGGCGAACTTGTCGAGTTCGGATTGGCGGACGTTGTGGCCGTGGCTGCTCATGGTTACGTTCTCAGTGGGCGCCAATGCTGTCGCGCCACTGGCGGGCATTGGTGCGAATCGCGTCGATGTCCATGTCGACCAACACGCGATCGGCGAGCTTGCGCTTGCCGGCGATCCACACATCGCTGACCTGCTGGCGACCGCAGGCATAGGCGACCTGCGACAACACATGGAACAGCGGCTGGGTTTCGATGGCGGAGAGATCGACCAATGCCAGATCGGCCTGCTTGCCGACCTCGATCGAACCGATGCGATCGCCCCAGCCCATCGCGCGCGCGCTGCCGAGCGTCGCAGCGCGCAATGCCGTCGCAGCGTCAAAGGCCGCGGCATCATTGGCGACCGCCTTGGCCAGCAGGGCCGCGGTGCGCAGTTCGCCGAACATGTCGAGATCGTTGTTGCTGGCGGTGCCGTCGGTGCCGATCGCGACATTGACGCCAGCGCGCTGCAGCTTGTCGACCGGGCAGAAACCGGATGCGAGCTTGAGATTGGATTCCGGGCAATGCACCACGCTCACGCCGCGCTCGGCGCACAGGCGGATTTCGGAATCGGTGAGTTGTGTCATGTGGACCGCGATCAGGCGATCGTTAACCACGCCGAGGCGATCGAGTCGCGCCAGCGGACGCTGGCCATGCAACTTGATCGAATCCTCGACTTCCTGCGCGGTCTCGTGCGTATGCAGGTGCACCGGGATGTCGAGCTGGTCGGACAGTACGCGCAAGCGTTCGAAACTGGCATCGCTCACGGTGTACGGCGCGTGCGGCGCGAACGCGGTGCCGATGAAGGGATCGTCGCGCCACTGGTCGTGCACTTCGCCGGCGCGCTCGAAATATTCGTCGTCCGTCTTCGCCCATGCCGTCGGGAAATCGATCACCGGCAGCCCGACCATCGCGCGGAACCCGAGCCGGTGGTAGGTCTGCGCCTGCACGTCGGGGAAGAAATAGTTCTCGTTGCAGCAGGTGGTGCCGCCGCGCAGCATCTCGGCCACCGCCAGCGTGATCCCGTCGCGCACGTATTCCGGCGACATCACGCGGCCTTCCGCCGGCCAGATGTGCTGCTGCAGCCAGGTCATCAGCGGCAGATCGTCGGCGATTCCGCGCAGCAGCGTCATCGGGTTGTGGGTGTGGGCGTTGACCAGGCCCGGCATCAGCACCGCATCGGGACGCGCCACCGTTTCCTTCGCATCGTATTTGGCGCGCGCGTCAGTGATCGGCAACAAGTCGACGATCACGCCATCGCGCACCGCGACCGCATGATCAGCCAGCACCACGCCATGCGGTTCGATCGGCACCACGTAGCCGGCTTCGATCAGCACATCGCAAGGCAGGCGGGTTTCGCTCATGGATTCTGGTTCCGGAAAATGCGGCGGCGAACGACGGCCAGCAACGGGAAGATCGCGACGAACACGAATGCGATTGCCCACGCCGGCAGCACGAAGGCGAGCAGGATGGTGGCCGCGAACACGATCAGCGGAACCAGGCCGCGCCCAATGAACCAGCGCACCCCTTGTTCACCGATTTTTTCGCGCAAGTCTTCCTGCTTCACCACCAGCATGCGTGTACGCAGCGAAAAGAACGAGATCGCGGTCAGCACGCAGGCATACAACACCGCGCGTCCGGCATCGTGGCCAGTGAACGCCAGCGAATACTCGCGGGTAGCGAACGGCATCAACGCCACGAACATCAGCTGCAACAGCGTCGACCACACGACCTTGCCATTGACCCTGGTGATGTATTTCCAGGTCAGCATGTGGCTGACCCAGAACACGCCGGTCACCATGAAGCTGATGAAATAGGAAATGAAGGTGCCCTGGAGCTCCGCCGCTGCCGCGGCATCACTGGCCTCGTGGCCGGGCAGTTTCAGCTCGATCGCCAGCAGGGTGATGGCGATGGCGAAGACCGCGTCGCAGAAGAACACGACGCGATCGTGCGGGAAGATGTCGGCTTGGGGACCGGACATCGGGATCACTTCACGCGGCTGACGTATTCGCCGCTGCGGGTGTCGACCTTGATCACTTCGTCCTGGCCGACGAACAGCGGCACGCGCACCACCGCGCCGGTTTCCAGCGTGGCCGGCTTGCCGCCGGTGCCAGCCGTATCGCCTTTCACGCCGGGATCGGTCTCGGTGATCTTGAGTTCGACGAAGTTCGGCGGCTGCACCATGATCGGATTGCCGTTCCACAGCGTCACGATGCACTGTTCCTCGCCCTTCAGCCACTTGTCGGCGCCGCCCATGCCGTTGATGTCGGCCTGGACCTGCTCGAAGGATTCGGGATCCATGAAGTGCCAGTATTCGCCGTCCGAATACATGTAGTTCATGTCGGTGTCGACGACGTCTGCCTGTTCCACCGAGTCGGTCGCCTTCATGGTCATTTCCACCACGCGGCCCGAC
>JAFEBZ010000093.1 GCA_018242405.1 Pseudomonadota bacterium
GTGCGGATCGGCCTGCCGCTGCCGGACAAGCTGGTTTCCGACCTGCGCTTCCAGATCATCGATGGCAACGACGGCAAGCCTTACATCCGTGTCACCAGCAGCACGCCGGTCACCCAGCCGCTGATCAACTTCCTGGTCGAGGTCGACTGGGGCGATGGCAAGCTGGTGCGCGAATATTCCGCGCTGGTGGCGACGCCCAACAGTGTTGCGGCAACGGCACCGCCGGTGGTCGAAGCGCCGAGCGTGGCCACTGCGCCAGCCAATACCATCGAGCGTCCCGCACCGACCGTGGGCACTCCCGTCGCGGCGACGCCGGTTGCGACCCCGGGCGCCGGAAAGGCCAAGCCACCCACGGCGACGCCAACACCATCCGTCAGTGCGCCTGTTGCCGTTGCATCCACATCGCCGCCGCCAGCGGCATCGGGCGCGAAGTTCGGGCCGGTGCAGCGTGGCCAGACCCTCGGTGGCATCGTCAGCGGCTTGCAGGATGGCGGGCAGGACCACGATGCGGTGATGGAGGCGCTGGTGGCGCTGAATCCCGATGCCTTCATCAATGGCGATCGCAATCGCCTGCGTGCCGGTGCAGTTTTGCGGATGCCGCAGGGCGTGCAGCTGGCCGCGAATTCCGACAAGACCGGCAACGGCAAGGCGGTCGCGCGCAGCGTGGCCCGGGCCGAGATCGCCAGGTCGCGCAGCGCGCGTGCAGCGCCGCGTCGTCCGGTCGATGTCGCCAACGCGCCGGCGAACAAGGCGCGGGCGACCTCGGGTGCTGACAACGCCGCGCCGGCGAAACAGGTGGCCGACGCCCATCTGCGCATCATGCCCGCGGCGACGGGCGAAAGCGGCGCCGCAGGAACCAGAACGGGGCGGGGATCGTCCGGAGGAAACGGAGACATGCTCCAGCAGCTTCAACAGTCGCAGGAAACCATCGCAACCCGCGATGCCGAGATCGGCGAATTGAAATCGCGCGTCGGCGAGCTGGAGCAGATCCAGCAGAAGCAGGCGCAACTGATCGCGATGAAGAACAGCGAGCTCGCTACTGCGCAACAAAAACTCGCGGCGCGCCAAGCCACGCCGGCATCGACGGGCGGATTCGGCCTGTGGTGGTTGCTGCCGGCGGCGCTGGCTGCAGCCTTGCTGGCGGCTTTGTGGCGCCTGTTCGGCGGACGCCGCGGTCGCGCCGTCACCCAGGGGTTCGCATCGACGGCACGAGCGCCAACAGCAGCCGCGAGCACGCCCGAAGTGGTCGAGCCGGTTGCGGCCTCGACCGTGGAAGCCGCGGCTGCAGCGGTGCCGGCGCGCGAAGACGGCCTGCCGACCTGGGCGCGCGGCGATGCCTGGTTGCCGGATACCGATGCCGAGAAGCCATCCGAGCCGGTTCGCACCGCGCCGGGCGCTTCGGCGATCGATGGTCGCCTGCAATTGGCGCGTGCCTACATCGATCTCGGTGACGTGGCGACCGCCCGCGCCCTGTTGCAGGACGTGCAGCAGGAAGGCGATTCCACGGCGCGCGCGGAAGCGATGGCGCTGCTCGACAGCCTGCGCTGACGGGGGCTGGCGATGCCCCGATACGCGCTCGGCGTCGAATATGACGGCGGCGCTTTCCACGGCTGGCAACGCGTGGAGGCTGGCGTTCGCAGCGTGCAGGAAACGCTCGAAACCGCGCTTTCCTCCGTCGCCGACCACGAAGTCCACGTCGTCTGTGCAGGGCGTACCGATGCCGGCGTGCACGCGCGCTGCCAGGTCGTACATTTCGACAGCGACGCCCGGCGCAGTCCGCGCGCGTGGGCACTGGGCACGACCTCGCGCCTGCCCGCGGATGTCAGCGCGTTGTGGTGCAGGGAAGTGCCGGAGACGTTCAGTGCGCGATTTTCCGCGCTGGCGCGTCGCTATCGTTATCGCATCCTCAACCGCCAGATCCGTCCGGCCTTCGAGCATCAATACCTGACCTGGGAGCTGCGGCCGCTGGATCATGCGCGGATGCACGCCGCCGCACAGGCCCTTGTGGGGGAACACGATTTCGAATCGTTCCGCAGTTCGCAATGCCAGGCCAGCCATGCCCGGCGCGACCTCCAGTCGATTTCGGTGACCCGTGCTGGCGACGAAGTCGTGATGGACGTCCAGGCGAATGCCTTTCTCCACCACATGGTGCGGAACATCATTGGCTCACTGTTGCCGGTGGGGCGCGGCGAACGTTCGGTTGACTGGATCGCGGAATTGCTGGCCGGTCGTGATCGCACCCAGGCCGGCCCGACGGCGCCGGCCACGGGATTGGTCTTTGTCAGCCCGCTCTATCAGGCGAGCTGGGGCCTGCCGCCAGAGATTACGTTTGCAGGATGAAACCCTGAATGATTCAGTGACGCTTGATTGTGTCGGTGTCCACAAAAACAAGGGATTAATGCGGCTTTCGTGTGGATTCGTCTTCACCACGCATCGGTATTCTCCTGTGATCTTCCGGTGAACAAATGACGTTTCGTGCTGAAGGATCAGTTTTTTCGTACACGCATCAGGTTCGACGGATTGACCCGCCCCGGCGATGTTCGACTGGCGGGTGAATTGGGCGTCGATGCCATCGGTTTCGATTTCACGCGCGATTCCCGTCGCCAGCTTCGAGTCGAGGATGCGCGCTTCATGCGCAATGCATTGGCGCCGCTGGTCGCGGGTGTCGCCATCTTCCGCGACAACAGTATCGAGGACATCCGCGAGATCGTGCGCATGTTGCGCCCCGCGTTGATCGAATTCCATGGCGACGAGGACGATTTGCGGATGCGTTCGTTCGGGGTGCCTTATGCGCGCGCCCTGCGCCGTGAAGAGTGGGCGACGCTGAATGCCGCCGCGATCCATGCGCGCTATCCCAACGCGGCGGTGTTCGTGCTGCATGCGGATGAAGACAAGGGCGACACGGTCGACTGGTCGTGGATCCCGCAGGGACTGGGCAAGCCGGTGCTGCTTGCGGGCGCCATCGGGCCCGACAATGTTTGCGCGATCATCGCCGCGCTCGAGCCCTGGGGCGTGTCCGTCCGCGAAGGCATCGAATCCGCGCCGGGACGAGCGGACGGCGATCGCATGAATCGCTTCCTGGGGGAAGCCGGGGGTGGTACCGGCCGGCGCCGAGGCCGATAATTGGTCATCCGATTCCGCAAACAGCGTTTCCAATGACCGATTCCAACCAGCCGGCCGTCCCGGCCAACCAGATCGACCCCGAATTCTTCACCTGCAGCAATACCTACCTGGACATTGCCAACCAGCAGGCACGCCACCAGGGCATGCGTCGAGTCAGTGGCGCCATCCTGTTCGCCGCCGCGCGCTACAACGTGCACGCCTACCTCGGCTTCGAAACCGACGTGAAGGGCACCAGCGCGGATTTCCTCGACTACATGACCGGTCTTTACCGCAACATGCTGCAGGACCATCTGATCGGGCTCGCCAATGAGCGCGGAATCGAGCTGGCACCGATTCCGGCCGATGCCGAAGCGCCCCCGGCAGCGACCGACGCCGCGGCCAACGAACCGATGCCGCCGGTCTGATATCGCCCGCCTGAATCGTCTGGTCTAGACTGTCGGGTCTTCCCAATCCAGCGGTCCATATGTCCTGGTTGACGCGACTCATGCCTGCCCGCATCCGTACCGATGCGGATGCCGAGCCCCGCAAACGCAGTGTTCCCGAAGGTCTCTGGGAGAAGTGCGACGAATGCGGCGCGGTTCTCTATGCGCGTGAACTGCAGGAGAACCTGCAGGTCTGCCCGAAATGCAGCCACCACATGCCGATCCGCGCGCGGGTGCGCCTGGCGGCATTCATGGATCCGGGTGCGCGTGAGCTCGGCACCAGCCTCGGTCCGGTGGACGTCCTCAAGTTCAAGGACCAGAAAAAGTATTCCGATCGCATCAAGGCGGCGCAGAAGTCGACCGGCGAGCGCGATGCCTTGATCACGGTCTCCGGCGCAGTGAAGGGTGAACCACTGGTCGCGAGCGCCTTCGATTTCGCCTTCATGGGCGGTTCGATGGGGTCGGTGGTCGGCGAACGCATCACCCTCGGCGTCGAGGAAGCGCTGAAACGTGGCTGCCCCTATGTCTGCTTCTCGGCCAGCGGCGGCGCGCGCATGCAGGAAAGCCTGTTTTCGCTGATGCAGATGGCCAAGACCTCGGCGGCGCTCGATCACCTGCGCGCTGCCGGCCTGCCGTACATCTCGGTGCTGACCAACCCGACCACGGGCGGCGTCTCGGCCTCGTTCGCGATGCTGGGCGACATCAACATCGCCGAACCGAAGGCGCTGATCGGTTTCGCCGGCGCCCGCGTGATCGAACAGACCGTGCGCGAAAAATTGCCGGAAGGATTCCAGCGCTCGGAATTCCTGCTCGAACACGGCGCCATCGACCAGATCTGCGATCGCCGCGAATTGCGCGACCGCATCGCCGATCTGTGCACGATGATGATGCGCCAGCCGCGCCCGCGTGCCGATTCGGAGCTGGTGGCGTGAGCCGCAAGTACTTCGGTACCGATGGTATCCGCGGCCGTGTCGGCAGCGCGACGATTTCCGCCGATTTCGTGCTGCGCCTCGGCAACGCCTATGGCCACGCGCTGCGCGAACGTGCGCAGGCCGATGGCATCTGGCGCAAGCCCATGGTGGTGATCGGCAAGGACACCCGCATCTCCAACTACATGTTCGAGGCCGCGCTGGAAGCGGGGCTGGTGGCCGCAGGCGTCGACGTGCAGTTGATGGGGCCGATGCCGACTCCGGCCGTCTCCCATCTCACGCGTTCCCTGCGCGGCGATGGCGGCATCGTCATCTCGGCATCGCACAACCCGCATTACGACAACGGCATCAAGTTCTTCTCGGCGGCGGGCGAAAAGCTCGACGACGCCACCGAGGAGGCGATCGAAGCCGCGCTCGACGCGCCGTTCTCGACCGTGGAATCGGAGCAGCTCGGTCGGGCCGAACGCACCCGCGATGCCATTGGTCGCTATGTCGAAGCGTGCAAGTCGGCGGTGCCCAAGGGCTTCGATCTCGGTGGCATGCGCGTGGTGGTCGATTGCGCCAACGGCGCGACTTACCAGATCGGGCCATTGGTGTTCCGCGAGCTCGGCGCGCGCGTCGATACCATCGGCGACCAGCCCAACGGCACCAACATCAATGCCGATGTCGGTTCGACCCATCCGCAAGCGCTGTGCGCCCGCGTGGTGGAAACCGGCGCCGATCTCGGCATCGCCTTCGATGGTGACGGTGATCGCGTGATGCTGGTCGACAAGGCCGGCAATGTCCGCGACGGCGACGACCTCATCTACATCCTTGCCCGCGACTGGCAGGCCAGCGGTCGCCTGCGCGGGCCGGTGGTCGGCACCCTGATGAGCAATTTCGGGCTGGAGCAGGCACTGGCTGCGGCAGGCATCGATTTCCGCCGCGCCAACGTCGGCGATCGCTACGTCCACCGCATGCTGATCGACAATGACGGCGTGCTCGGTGGTGAAGCCTCTGGCCATATCCTGTGCCTGGATCGCAGTGCCACCGGTGACGGCATCGTTGCCGCCTTGCAGGTGCTGGAAGTGATGAAGCGCACCGGCAAGTCGCTGGCGGAATTGCTTGAAGGCTTGCAGCGTGTCGCCCAGCAAACCCGCAACGTGCGCTGTGCGGATGCGAAGCGCGCCGTGGCCGATCCCGGCGTGGTCGCCGCGCTGGAAAAGGCCCAGGCCGACATCAAGGGCAAGGGCAGGGCGTTCCTGCGTCCGTCCGGGACCGAGCCGGTGGTGCGGGTCACCGTCGAGGCTGCCGATGCCGCGCTGGTCGATTCCACCCTCGACGCCCTCGCGCGTGCGGTCGAAGCCGCCGTCTGAAAAAATCTGGAGTTGTTGCAATGAGCAGTGCCATTCCCACTTTCGATATCCGTCGTTTCACCCATCCGTCGAGCGCGGAGGATCGCCAGCGTTTCGTCGACGAACTCGGGGCGGCCTATCGCGAGTGGGGGTTCGCAGGCATCCGCAACCACGGCATCCCGCAATCGCTGATCGACGACAGCTACGACGTGTTCCAGCGTTTCTTCGCGCTGCCGGAAGACGCGAAGAAGCGCTACCACGTGGCGGGTGGCGGTGGCGCGCGTGGCTACACGCCCTTCGGCGTCGAAACCGCGAAGGGTGCGAAGTACTCCGACCTCAAGGAGTTCTGGCACATCGGCCGCGAGATCCCGCGCGATTCCAAATACGCCGACGACATGCCGGCCAACCTGTGGCCATCTGAAGTCGACGGTTTCCGCGAGAAGGGCTATGCGCTCTACCAGGCGCTCGATGATCTCGGTTCGCAGGTGCTGGGCGCGCTCGCGTTGCACATCGGCTTGCCGGAAAACTGGTTCGCCGACAAGACCGACTCCGGGAATTCGATCCTGCGTCCGATCCACTATCCGCCGATCACCGCCGACGACATTCCCAACGTCCGTGCCGGCGCGCACGAGGACATCAACCTGATCACGCTGCTGGTCGGTGCCAGTGCAGCCGGGCTGGAAGTGCTGTCGAAGAAGGGCGAGTGGGTACCGTTCACCTCGGACGCCGACACGATCGTGGTGAACATTGGCGACATGCTGCAGCGCCTGACCAACCACGTCTATCCGTCGACGACGCATCGCGTGGTCAATCCGCCAGGCGAGCAGGCGCGCAAGCCGCGCTATTCGACGCCGTTCTTCCTGCACCCGAATCCGGACTTCCTGATCGAAGTGCTGCCGTCGTGCGTGAGCACCGACAATCCGAGCCGATATCCGCAAGCGATCACCGCGCAGGGGTACCTCGAAGAGCGCCTGCGCGAAATCAAACTGAAGTGACCGGGGGTAACGGCATGCGCCGCAAGATCGTTGCAGGCAACTGGAAATTGAATGGCGATCGCGGCTTCGGCGTCGCGCTGGTCGATGCGCTGAAGGAAGGCGCGGCGCTGGCGCACGATCGCGTCGATTGCATCGTGTTCCCGGCGATGCCCTATGTCGCGGGCCTGGTCGCGCATTGCGCCGGTACGGCGGTCGCAGTCGGTGCGCAGGACGTCAGCGAGCACGCCAAGGGTGCCTATACCGGCGAAGTGTCGGCGGCAATGCTGCGCGATGTCGGCGCCAGCCATGTGCTGGTCGGGCATTCCGAGCGCCGCGAATACCACCACGAGGACAGCGCCCTGGTGGCACGCAAGTTCATGGCGGCCCATGCCGCAGGACTGGTGCCGGTGCTGTGCGTGGGCGAGCGCCTGGAAGAGCGCGAGGCCGGCACCACCGAGGCGGTGATCGCGGCCCAGCTGGAGCCGCTGCTGGCGCTGGAAGGCGGGATGCAGGCGCTGGCAGGCGGCATGGTGGCCTACGAGCCGGTGTGGGCGATCGGCACCGGCCGCACCGCCACGCCGGAGCAGGCGCAGGCCGTCCACGCATTCATCCGTTCTCAGGTGGCGCGCCGGGATGCTAGAATCGCCGACTCGTTGCCGATCCTGTACGGCGGCAGCGTGAAGTCCGACAACGCCGCGGCGCTGTTTTCGCAGCCCGATGTCGATGGCGGACTGGTGGGTGGCGCTTCGCTCGTCGCCCGCGACTTCCTCGACATCATCACGGCGGCTGCGGTCGCCTGAACGTTCCACGGATTGCCATGCTTTCGCTCATTCTCAATGTTGTGTACGTGCTCATCGCGATCGCGATGATCGCGCTGATCCTGCTCCAGCAGGGCAAGGGCGCCCAGGCCGGCTCCGGCTTCGGCTCCGGTGCTTCGGGCACGGTGTTCGGCGCGCGCGGCGCGGCCAACTTCCTGTCCAAGACCACGCGCTGGCTGGCGATCGCCTTCTTCGGCATCACCCTGGTCATGGCATGGCTGTTCGTGCATGGCAGCCAGAAGCAGGTCGCGACGGGCAGCAGCATCATGGCGACGCAATCGGCGGCTCCGGCCGCGAAGCCCGCGCCGGCAACGGCGGCTCCGCAGCAGGGGATCCCGCAGGCTCCGGCAACGCAGGCGCCCGCGCAGAACGTGCCGCAGGCTCCGGCAAACGCGCCTGCCGGTTCGCAAACGCACTGATCCGATTTACAATCTCTTGATGGCATGTGGAGACGCATGCCGAACGTATTGCCCAGGTGGCGGAATTGGTAGACGCACTACCTTGAGGTGGTAGCGGCTTAGGTCGTGGGGGTTCGAGTCCCCCCTTGGGCACCAACAACGCATGCGGATTTCGATCCGCATGCCATCACGCCGGACAGGATGTCCGGTTCAGCGGGTCGGAGCGCCCTACAGGAAGACCGAAGTGCTGGCCGAATACCTGCCGACCTTGCTGTTCCTCCTGGTTGCCATCGGCATCGGCATCGCGCTGATCGTCATCGGCAACCTCCTCGGGCCGAAGAAACCCGCAGCCGAGAAACTTTCTCCCTACGAATGCGGCTTCCTGCCCTTCGAGGATGCGAGGCTCAAGTTCGACGTCCGCTATTACCTGCTGGCGATCCTGTTCATCGTCTTCGATCTCGAAATCGCCTTCGTCTTCCCATGGGCGCTGGTGTTCCGCGAGCTCGGTGTGTTCGGCCTGGTGGAAATGGGAATCTTCCTGTTCCTGCTGGTGCTGGGCTTTGCTTACGTGTGGAAGAAGGGAGCACTGGAATGGGAGTGAGTCATACCCCGTTCTTCAATCCGATCCCCGAGGGTCGGTTGGATGATCTGCTGCGCCCCGAGGGCGACAA
>JAFEBZ010000094.1 GCA_018242405.1 Pseudomonadota bacterium
AACCTTCTTCTCGGCGCTGAAGACCGGACGCGAGGCGTTGATCGCGCTCGGCTTCCCGCCCGAGATCGCCGACAACCGCATGCGTCGCTTCAAGGAAGCCGACGAACGCATGCTCGCCGCGCAGCATCTCGTGTATGACGACGAGGAAGCGTTGAAGCAGACATCGGCGCAAGCGCGCAAGGAACTGGAACAGTTGTTCGCCGCCGACCAGGGCGAAGGCCTGCTCGGTTCCGCTGCGCGCGAGGATTCCGGATTGCTGCCGGTCACCCCGGACGGTGAACCCGACTAACGGACGAGATCGAACACGACTTGCACGCGTTCGTCGAATTCGATGGCGGGCGCGACGTACTGGCCCGGTGATGCGGGTGCCGGAGCGGCTGGCATGTTGGCAGTGACTGTAATCGTCCCCAACTCGCCGCCATAGCGATTCACCATCGACGAGCCGACACTGTTGATGCTGTAGATCTTGCCGAGCGTCGCGCCATACGCCGTTGCGAGTTCACTTGCGCGCTCGCGGCTCTGCGCCGCCGCCTTGCGCCGTGCATCCTGGCGCAGCGCGTCTTCACGGCTGGATTCGAAGGTGACGGAATCGATCTGGTTCATGCCGGCGGCGAGCCCCGCATCCATCACGGCATTGAGTCTGGATACATCGCGCAGGCGCACGCTGACGTTGCGCGAGCCACGGAATCCGCGCGATATCTTGTGGCCGTTCTCCCACTCGAAATCCTCGTTCACCGAAATCGCCGAGGCCGACACGTCCTCGGTTGAAATCCTGTTCCGCTTCAGTACCTCGAGATACCCGTTGACCGCAGCATCGACCGCCTGCTTCGCATTCGCGGCGACGGAATCGCGCTTCGATACCGACAGCACGATCCGCGCCATGTCCGGCGCCACCGATACCTTGCCCTCGCCGCTGGTCACCACGTGCGGGCCATCGGGCAGCGGCGTGCCGGCACTCGCCATTCCGGCCAGTGCCAACAACCCCATCATCGCGATCATGCGCATCGGCTTCTCCCTTTGAAGTGTTTTCCCGATCCTACCTCAGCCGAGATGATCCAACCCGAGGTATTCTGCCGACTGCATTTCGATCAGGCGCGACGTGGTGCGCTCGAACATCGCGGCCAGGCGCGTGCCGCGATACAGCTCGACTGGCACCGCATCGGCGGTGCACACCAGTTTGACGCGACGATCGTAGAACTCGTCGATGGCGTTGATGAAGCGACGCGCGGGATCGTCATTGTTTCCGTCGAATGCCGGAATGCCGCCAACCAGCACCGCCGGGAATTCCTGCGCGATCTCGATGTAGTCGCTGGTGCCGCGCGGGCCGTCGCACAGTGCCGCAAAATCGAACCACGCCAGGCCCTTGCTGCGCGCACGCACCGGGACGCGGCGACCCTCAATGGTGAGCCCGGCATCACGGTGGGCGTCATCGCCGCCGAGTTCGTGCCAGCGCTGCTGCAGCCATGCATCCGATTGCGCATCCAGCGGCGCGCGGTACACCGGCGAACGCGTCAGCGCGCGCAGGCGGTAATCGGTTTCGCTGGGGATCTCCAGCACATGGCAGTGTTGTTCCAACAGGTCGATCGCGGGCAGGAAACTCGCGCGCTGCAGGCCATCGCGATACAGGTTGACCGGCGCAGTGTTCGATGTCGTCACCAGAGTGACGCCGCCATCAAACAGACCACGCAGCAGGCGTGACAGCAGCATCGCGTCGCCGATGTCGGTAACGACGAATTCGTCGAGCACCAATACCTGCAAGGTTTCGCGCCATTCACGCGCGATGATCGCCAATGGATCGGCTTCACCGGCATGCGTGCGCAGGCGTGCGTGCAATTCGCGCATGAAACGATGGAAGTGGGTGCGCTGCTTGCGCGCGATCGGCAGGCCGTCGTAGAAGAGATCGACCAGGAAGGTCTTGCCGCGACCGACGCCGCCCCACAGATAGAGCCCGTCCACTTCACGCGCCGCGGCATCACCACCGAACAGGCGCGACAACAATCCTGATGCCCGCGCCGGTTCCGCCGTCAATTCGCGATGGATGCGATCGAGTTCGACCAGCACCGCGCGCTGGGCGGGATCGTCCTGCCAGTCGCCGCGCGCCACGCCTTCGGCGTAACGCTGGCTGGGCAACGGCGAAGCTTCCGCGCTCATGCTTGCGCTGGCAGCAACGGTTGCGCCCACTGCTGGATCGCCTGACGCAGATCGATCAATTTGCGATGGAAGAAGTGCGAGGTCTCGGGCATGCGCACCAGCGTTGGCGGTGTCGGCAACGCATCGACCCAGTCGAACACCGCTTTCGGTTCGACGATCTCGTCGGCTTCGCCCATCACCACCAGCCACGGCACCCGTGGCAGTTCGATCTGGCTGAAATCCCAGCCGCGACCGGCCACCGGCGGCGCGATCGAGATCACCGCGTCGGCGTGCAGTTCCATCGCGTTCTTCAGCGTCACGAAGGAACCGAAACTGAAACCGGCCAGCCACAACTGCGCCGTGGGATGCTCGGCGCGCAGCCACGCAGCGACGGCGCGCAGATCATCGCTTTCGCCAATGCCGTGATCGAATGTTCCGGCACTATTGCCGGTGCCGCGGGTATTGAAACGCAGCGTGGTGATGCCGAGTTCGCGCAGTGCACGCGCCGTCGTCGTCACCACCTTGTTGTCCATGGTGCCGCCATCGGTCGGCAGCGGATGGCAGACGATCGCGCAGACATCGCGACGCGCGACGCCGTCTTCGGGGAGTTCGAGCTTGGCTTCCAGTACGCCGGCCGGACCTTGCAGCTGCAAGGCGGTATCGGCCACTTACTTGCCGGTGGCCTGCGCCACCATCCAGTCCACCGTCGCCTTGACCTGGTCTTCGGTCAGTGCCGGGTTACCACCCTTCGCCGGCATCACGCCGGAATTGCCGGTGAAGCCTTCGGTCGCATGCTTGTACAGCGTGTCCTTGCCCTGAGCCAGGCGCGCCGCCCAATGCGATGCATCGAGCGTCGGTGCGCCACCGGCGCCGCTGGTGTGGCAACCGGTGCAGAGGTTGCCGAAGATGGTCTTGCCGTCGGTGGTGCCGCCGTAGGCGACCTGCGACGCAGCACGCTTCTTCGCGGCTTCATCGGCAGCGACCTGCTCGATCTTGCCTTCTTCGCCGGCATAGACCGCACCGACCGGCGCGATGCGCGCTTCGGTCTGCGCCGCGGCCTGCGGCGTCACTTCGTACTTGTGGTACTTGGCCGCCAGATGGCCGCCAAGGATGATCAAGATGATGGTGGTCGCCAGCAGGAAGGCAATCACCATCGAGAATTTCTTCAGGAAGTCGAGATCGGATCGATTCACGCGCAGGCACCTGGGGCTGTGCAGCCCCGGCCGCACTCAGCTATTCAGTATACGGAAAGCCCCGATCCCGAGCCAGCGAAGGCGTCTTGACACGCCCATGCGATAGTTCGGCGGCGCCAATCGGGCGCAGGTGGAGTCCCAGTGATGAAGAAACTTGCGGCGGAGTTCCTCGGTACCTTCTGGCTGGTTCTGGGCGGCTGCGGCAGCGCGGTACTGGCGGCCAAGTTCGGCGGCGACAGCAATCCCCTTGGCATCGGCTTCGTCGGCGTGGCCCTGGCCTTCGGCCTGACCGTGCTGACCGGCGCCTATGCCTTCGGCCACATTTCGGGCGCCCATTTCAACCCGGCAGTCAGCATCGGCCTGGTCGCCGGTGGGCGTTTCCCCGCGAAGGACCTGCCCGGCTACATCATTGCCCAGGTGCTGGGCGGCGCGCTGGCGGCCTTCATCCTCTATCAGATCGCCAGCGGCCGGGACGGCTTCGCGATCGACCCGACCTCGGCCGGCGCCTTTGCCAGCAACGGCTACGGCGCGCTGTCACCCGGCGGCTATTCGCTGGGCGCGGCCTTCCTGTGCGAAGTGGTGATGACCGCAGTGTTCCTGATCGTGATCATGGGCTCGACCCACGGCAAGGCCCCCGTCGGCTTCGCTCCGATCGCGATTGGCCTGGCGCTGACCCTGATCCACCTCATCAGCATTCCGGTCACCAATACCTCGGTGAACCCGGCGCGCTCGACCGCGGTGGCACTGTTCGCCGGCAGCGGCGCGATCGGCCAGTTGTGGCTGTTCTGGGTTGCGCCTGCGATTGGCGGCATCCTCGGCGGTGTGATCTACCGCTGGCTGGGTGACGACACGGCGCAGGTCTCGGGTACTTAAGGCCAGAAGTTGCCACTGGCAGCGCCGGCGCAATCAAGCGCGCCGGCGTATCACCGCGAGCGTCAGACGCGAAATGCAGACGAGTTCGCCTGCCTCATCCTCGATCTTCATTTCCCAGACCTGGGTCGAACGGCCGACATGCAACGGTCGCGCAGTGCCGGTGACCACGCCCGTGCGCACGCCGCGCAAATGATTGGCGTTGATCTCGATGCCCACCACGCCTTCGTCTTCCCCCACGCACAGGCCGGCGGCCGTGCTTCCGAGGGTTTCCGCCAGCGCCGCCGAGGCGCCGCCGTGCAACAGGCCATAAGGCTGGTGGGTACGGGCATCCACCGGCATCGTCGCGCGCAGGTAATCGGCGCCCAGTTCGGTGAAGACGATGCCAAGTGGTTCCATCAGGGTATTGCGGGATAAAGCATTCAACTGGTCGAGCGTGACTTGGCGGCGGAACGGCATGGGTGCGTTCTTGAAGACGGGACGACGCCAGAGACTAACCGACTCAGCTGATCAGGGCGGGATTGATCAACGCACCGTAAAGCGCGCAGTAGCCCAATCGCGGGTGTAGCGGGGGCGCTGGACGTAACCGCTGCTGCGGCCATAACCGGTGCCGAAGGGGGCGGCTTCCTGACGCTCATAGGTGGACGGGTTGGCGTGCGCGACCTGCTGGTTCATCGGGCGGCGAACGGTCTTGGGGGTAGCGTAGACGTACATGGCAGACTCCTGTTTGGCGTGATGTTGTTTCGGTGTGTTGGTAAAGTACAACACCAAATCGACTTTGGCCCCTGCCAGAAGTCATACAACTGGAGTCATGGTCGAAAACGCGAATTCCGGGGAGCGCAGGCCCGCAAAAACGTCGAGCGCAGCAGGTTTGGCGGGGTCTACAGGAAGGGGGTCATGCCGGCCCCGAAGGCCGTGATCACCCGGGTCATCCACCATTTCACCCCGAGCAGCGGGACATCCGGGAAGTCGCCGACCGCCCGGTAGCAGCGATGGAAGTCGGGATCGCGGATGGGCAGCGGCTTGGGGCAGCCGGGTCCGCCGCGGAAGTCGAAGGCGGTGGCGTAGCGGCTCGGCCACAGGTCGAAGATCGGCAGGCGTTCGCTGGCGCGCACGATGGTGTCGTCTACATCGGCGATGACGGGGTCGCGCGGCGCGATCACCCAGGCATTGGCCGGCAGGGTGTCGCGCTCGATGCTGTCGGCAACGCGCGCGGCGAAAGCCGGATCGCGGATGATCAGCGCGCTCTCGGTGTTGTAGTTGACGCCACGCGGATCGAAGTTGTGGCTGCCGACCACGGCGATGCTGCGATCGACCACCAGCGATTTCGCGTGCAGGCCGACACGTGGTTCGTCGGATGCGGGTGGCGGCCGGTTGAGGCCGTACAACAGCACGCCGCGCCGCGAGGTGTCTTCGCCACTGGTGGGCAACGGTCGGCGACGGCTCGCGTTTCCATCCACTTCATTCCCGGCGTCTTCTTCATCCGCCACGTCTTCCTGGTCAGTCACCAGTGCCCCGACGCGCATCGGCACGTCCTGCGGGAACGGCTTCAGTTCGTACATCTCGAATCCGAAGCGCTTGAGGAAGCGCCGGCGATACTTGTAGGCCATCGCGTAGGTGAGCGCGTTGTCGATGCCCGCCAGGCTGCTGGTCGACACGATCACCCGCGGCGGATCGGCACGCCGATGCAGCGCCTGGAACAATCGTTGCGCGCCGTGGGTCAGCACCAGATAGGGCGTCTGCATCACCACTTCGTGTTGCGCCGATTGCACCACGGCGCCAACCACGCTGGACGCGGGCGCAGTGGTGCGACGGGTGGCGCCATCCTCGTGCTTGCCGGGCGGATCGGCGACAAACTCGGCATCGGCGACTGGAACCAGCGCATCGCCCAGCCGTTTGCGCAACAACGCCGGATCTGCGGACGCATTCTGCATGGCGCGCACGCGTTCCGGCAGCTCGTAGCGCTTCGTGGACAGCGCGGGAACGCCGCGCGCGAGCAGGATCTTCGCGACATCGTTCAACTGCTCGACCGGAACGCTCTGTGGTGCCGCCCAGAACGCGTCGAAGTTGGTCTGCATCGCCTTCGCTGCCGGGCCCGAGACCAGCACGTCGCGATCGAGGAAGTTGTAGGTCTGCGACCAGTCGTAATAGTCGTCGCTGTAGTTGCGCCCACCGGTGACGCCGACTTCGCCATCCACCACCAGCACCTTGGTGTGCATGCGCTGGTTGAGCTGGCGGAACCGCAGGAAGCTGGCGAGCACGTAATCGGCGTAGTTCGGTCGCCCGAGGTTGAACAGCGGGCTGTAGATGCGCAGCTGGAAATTGCGATGGATGCCGGAGAGTGCCGCCAACGTGTCCGGCGATTCCATCGCCGACAGCTGGTCGATCAGCACGCGCACCTGCACGCCGCGCCGCGCCGCCGCCAGCAATTCGCGCAGGATCATGCGTCCGGCATCGTCTTCCTTGTAGATATAGGTCTGCAGGTCGACGCGTTCGCGCGCGCTGCGGATCATGTGCATGCGCGCCAGCAAGGCGTCCTGGCCGTCGTCGAGCAGCAACATGCGGTTGCCCGCCTGCGGCGCCGGGCCTTCGAAGACCGATGGATCGGCGCAATGGTCGGCACGTTGGCAATCGACGACATCGCTGCGCGCGGCGATCGCGATCGCTTCGGCGTGCGCGTGGTCGGATGCCGACAGCGTCGTGCAGCCACCGGCGGCAAGTGCCAGCAGGCAGGCGACCGTGTTGAGAATGCGGCGGAACATCATCGGAACCTGTTCACGCCTCGTCGTGGGCGCAACAGGGTCGTCCTCTGGTGCTTATGGCCACCAGAACGCCAGGACTTCGGCCACGCCAGGCTCGATCGCGGCTTCGGCAGGCAAACGCAGGATCACCGTGCCGCTCGGCGGCATGCCCCGCGCTTCGCCGCTGCGCCCTTCCGACAGGAAGGCCGCCAGCTGTTCCAGCGCCGGGTTGTGCCCGACCACCCACAATGTGCGTGCATCGCGGGCGTTCTCGATCAACCCGATCAATGTGCCGACGCCGGCTTCATAGATCGCGGCTTCCTCGCGTACCGGCACGTTGCCGGTCGCCTTCATCACTTCCTGCAGCGTTTCGCGGGTGCGTTGCGCCGGCGAACACAGCACCAGATCGGGCGATCGCGCGTGTTCCTTCAACCAGACACCGGCTTCCGCCGCTTCCTTGCGTCCAACCTCCGACAGCACGCGGTCCATGTCGGACTGGCCGGGGCCGTGTGGCTCGGCGTGCGCGTGGCGGATCAGCACCAGTTCTTTGGGCATGGGGGATGTCCGTGATTCCAGAAAGAACAGGTTATCGTTCAGGATGCAAGCCGGCGTCAAGGCCGAATCGACACATCAGCGCGGGACCAGCGTCACGCGATCGAGTACCCACATTGTCGGGCGGGTGTCGCCGGTGAAGCGGATGCACAGGTCGCCAATGGCTGGCGCGTTCTGCAACGGCGCACGCAACGTGATGAAGCCATCCGCATCCGGCTGCGCCGGCAGCGGCACTGTCGCCAGCAGCCGGCCATCACAACCATCGCGCAGCTCAAGTTCGCCATATGCGGTCTGCGCCGGCTTGAACACGCGGCTGGGTTCGTCGTGCGCCAGCTGGAAGAAATACGGGATGCGGCCAGCGCGCACTTCCACCGTTGCGATATCGGCCAGCGGCGCGCGCTGCCACGACCAGCACGGATCGAAGATGTCGACATTGAAGATCGCGCGATCGCCGGTGCGCGGACCGTCATCTTCCAGGCGCAGGACAAGCTTGCGGCTGCAGGTCGCCAGTTCCTCGTCACTGCGGCTGCGCAACGATGCGGCAGTGAACGCGCGCGTGACTGCCGCACCCAATGGCCTGCCGTCGAAGAACGCCTGCGCGCTGAGCGTGACGGGCAACGGCAAGCCGAGGCTTGTGTAGTACGCCGGTGACATCGCCGTCGGCGCGCTGCCATCGGTGGTGTAACGCACGGTGTAGCCCAGCGGTTCGCGCAACGTGACCTCCACGCCGCCATCCCGCGCTTCGGAAGTCACGATCGGCTGGAACGGCGTCGCGGCATAGGCGATCCCCTGCGCGCTCCAGCGCGGCAACATCGCCGGCAAGCGTTGCAGGAAACCGGCGTAATCGCGCTGCGATTTCGCTGACCATGCCACTTCGGCCAACGCGGCGATGCGCGGGAAGGCCGCGTGCTGCACGCGCGCGAAAGTGCGCATGTGCTCGGTCCAGACATTGGCCTGGACGCCGAGGATGTGCGTCGCCTGTTGCGCATCCAGCGTCTTCGGCACCGGTTCGAAATCGTAGACCTGCTTCAGCGTGACCAGCGAGGGACGCCCGGGAATTTCGTTCGGCGAATCGGTCTGCAGATAGTCGAGATAGAGGTCGCCTGCCGGCGCCATCACCACGTCATGACCCTGCTTCGCGGCGTCGACGCCGCCTTCCGAGCCGCGCCAGCTCATCACCGTTGCCGATGGCGGCAACTTGCCGGCAAGGATCTCGTCCCAGCCGATCACGCGCTTGCCGTGCGCGGACAGATAGCGCTCCAGTCGCGCGATCATCCACGCCTGCAGGCCTTCCTCGCCGTTGACGCCGAGCTCGTGGATCCGCGCCTGCATTTTCGCCGAGGCTTTCCACTGGTCCTTGACCGCTTCGTCGCCACCGATGTGCACGTAGCGACCGGGGAACAGTTTCGCCACTTGCCCCATCACGTCTTCGAGGAAGCGCATCGTCGCTTCGTCGGCATTGAACAGGTTGACGTTGACGCCCCACTCGCTGGACACCGCGACCGGCTGGCCGGAGACACCCAGTTGCGGATAGGCGGCAATCGCTGCGGTGGCATGGCCGGGAATGTCGACTTCCGGCACGATCACGATGTGGCGCGCGGCGGCATAGGCCACGACGTCGCGAATCTGCGCTTCGCTGTAGAACCCGCAATACGGAACCGGCTTGCCGGTCGCGGCATCGATGCCGCCATCGCCGGAAGGAATGCGGCAATCACCGATTGTTGTCAGCTTTGGCCAGCCCGGCACCGGGAAGCGCCAGCCCTGGTCATCGGTCAGATGCCAGTGGAAGACATCGAGCTTGAGTTGTGCCATCGCATCGAGCAGGCGCTTGATGTCATCGACCGACTGGAAATGTCGCGCCGAATCCAGCATCAGCCCGCGCCAGCTGAAACGCGGGGCATCGTCGATGTGCAATGCCGGCAGCCGCACGCTGCCGCTTTCGGCATCACCCGAGGTGAGCAGTTGCGCCAATGTGACTGCACCGTAGTACAGGCCCTTGGCGTCGCCGGCATGCACGCGCACGCCGTGTTCGTCGATGTCGATGCTGTAAGCATCGGGCGATGCCCACGCGCGGGTGCCGTCGAACCCGAACACGATGTTGTTGCCATGGCTGCCATCCTTGGCAAGGTCCAGCCTCAGCGGCAGGCGGTCGCCCAGCATCGCCTTGAACTGCATGCCGACCTGGCGCAATACAGGCCCGTCGGCGGCACGCAGCGGCGTGTCCGCGGTCACCTCGAAGCTGCCCGGCTTCAACACCATGTGCGCCGGTTGCGGCAACAACTTGGGCGTGACGATGCCGGCATCTCCGGCCCAAGCCGCGGATACGGACAACAGGCCCAGGCAGAAAGTGGCGACTAGCGGGACGACGATGCGTGGCTTCATCTCGGATTCCTTGATCGGCTTGGCGATTCTCTCACCCCGAAAAAAACGGGGCCCGGAAAGGGCCCCGAGGTGGGGTACATCAATGGAACGGTAGCGGCGATCAGAACTTGAAGTGCAGGTTCAAGTAGTACTGGCGACCGTTGCTGTAGAACGCGGTCGGGATGGTCGCGCTCTGGTAGTACTTGATCATCGGGTCGTTGAGGTTCAGCGCATCCAGGCTGATGCTCAGCCACTTGGTGGCCTTGTAGCTCAACGAGGCCGACAGCGTGCCGAAGCTGTCCTGGTAGTACGGGTTGGCCGCCTTCAGACCGATCAGGAACGACGAACGGCGGGTGTAGCTGACGCGCGCACCGAAGGTATCGTTCTCGAAGTAGGCACCGATGTTGTAGGTGTTCTTCGAGGTGCCGAGCAGGTTGTGGCTGCCATCGGTCCAGGTATGCGACGACGACCCGTCGGCGTAGGTGTAGTTGGCGTTGATGCCGAAGTTCTTGCCGATCGGCTGTTCGTAGACCAGTTCGACGCCCTTGACCTTGGCATTGGCATTGATCGGCATCGAGATCTGGTAGGCCTCGAGCTGATGCGTCAGTTCGCTGAACAGCATCTGCGTCTGCACGCCATAGGCGACGTAGTCCTTCATGTTCATCGAATACACGCCGGCCGACAGCAGGCCGCGCGGCATGAAGTACCACTCGAGGTTGGCGTCGAAATTGGTCGACAGCACCGGCTTCAGCTTCGGGTTGCCGCCACTGCCGGTCTTGTCGAGGTCGGAACCGGAAGACGCGGCGCCCAGCGCGGAATAATCTGGCAGGGTCTGCGTCTGCGAGCCGGCCAGGCGCAGCACCAGGTTGCTGGTCAGGTCGTACTTGAAGTTGGCGCTGGGCAGGATGCGGTTGATCTTGTTGCTCTGGTAGACCCGCCTCCAGGAACCGAACAGGCTGCTGACGTCGTAATTCACCGCGTCCGCGAAGTAGGTATAGATGCCCTGCTTGATGTTGACCGAGCGCAGGCCGAAGTTGCCGTTCCAGTGGGCACCCTCGAAATTGGCCTGTGCGTAGAGCGCGGTGCTCTTCTCGCGAACCGTGAACTCGCCGCCATAGTTGTGGCGACCGGTCGGGCCATCGTTGTCGGACAGCCAGGTCGAGTTGTTGATGATGGCGTTCTTCAGCGCATCCGGCGTGTAGTACCAGAGGTTGCGCGGGAAGGTGCCGCCGATGTTGCTGGCAAAACCGCCCGGATAGTTGGCCGTGGCTGCATTGGCAAGCGCTGCTGCAATGTCGCCGGGGCTGGCGCCTTCCGGCGACACCGCGCGGCGGGTGTGACTGGCCATGCGCACGCCGAAATCCAGCGAGGAGAAGGCGCCGGCATTGAAGTAGCGGGTGAAATCGGCGGTTGCCCACTTCTCGCGATCGATCGATTTCACCTCCTGGTTGCCCCAGGTGCCGAAACCGGTGGCAGCCGGACCGGTGTAGCCACCGACATTCCAGTCCACCGGCGAACCGGTGCCGTGGGTCTGCCAGCTGGCGCCACCGCCGATGGCACTGGTCACCTCCGCGATGAACTGGCGCGCGGTCTCGCCCTGGCCCCAGCTCGAACCCAGCTGGAACTTGGCCGAAAGATTCTCCGACGCCTGCCAGTCGCCGTCGATGGTGAAGTAGCCGCTCTTGGCGGTGGCTTCACGCGAGATCATGTCGTAGACCGCGTAAGCCGTGCCGGCCTGTCCGGTGTAATTGGCCTTGGTCAGCACGCCGTTCTGCACCACGTAGCCGGCGTCCGGCGATTGCGTGTTGGCGAAGTTGCCGCCCCACAGCATGTAGTTGCGATTGTAGTTGTCGGCCTTCATGTTCGACACGAAGGCATTCACGCCCAGGGTGAAACTGTCGCTGGCCTTGACCTGCATCGAAACCAGGCCGCCCCTGCGGTCGCGCACCTGTTCGAACAGGGTCGAACCCAGCAGGCTCGGGTAATAGACGTTGGCGAGATCGGGGTGCGCCGTGGCGACCGCCGAGGCCGGATCGATCTGCGCAAAGCCGCCCGGCAGCTCCTGCGCGTCGCGACGCAGGTGGCGCTTCTGTTCGAAGGCCTGGACCATGAAGGCGAAATTGCCGGCATTGTTCTTGTAGTTGAAGAGCGCCGAAACCTGCGGATCGTACTTCTTGGCCTGGTCGGAATAGACCGCGCCGATCGAGCCTTCGCCGGTGATGCCCTTGGCGAACTGCAACGGCTTGCGGGTGATGATGTTGACGGTGCCGGTGGTGCCGCCGTCGACCAGCTTGGCCTGCGAGGTCTTGTTCACTTCCACCGAGTAGACGAGCTCGGACGGCAGCAGGGTGTAGCTGACGCTGCGACCCATGTTGGCGCCCTGGCTGAGCACGAACCAGTCGGCCGACGCCACCGCGTGGCCGTCGATCATGGTCTGGGTCAGGCTTGGCGCGGTACCGCGCAGGCTGACACGGTCGGCTTCGTCGAAGCCGCCTTCGTCGGCGCTGGATGAGCTGATGTTGACGCCGGGCAGGCGCTGCAGGGTGTCGGCGACGTTGTGCGCCGGCAGCTTGCCGACGTCTTCGGCGGTGACCACTTCGATGTGCGACTTGGCGTTGCGCTTGGTGTCCAGCGACTTTTCCTGCGCGCCGCGGATGCCGGTGACGACGATCGAATCGAGCTCGCCGGCTTTCTGCTGCGCGGTCTTCGCCGGCTGTTGTGCCTGTTGCGCATCCTGGGCCATCGCGTTTCCGCCGGCACCGAGTGCCGCGAGAATGCTGATCGACAGCAGTGTCTTGTGAAGTTGCATGTTGGTTCTCCGGTCAGTTGATGACCCAGGCCCGTTCTCGCGGGACCGTCGGGCCTGGTTGTAGTTATGCGTTGCCAGCCCACTCCCGCCGGGCCGTTGTTTCTTGCGGGTGCTCTTCAAGGTGCTGCTGGTACCAGCTCGCCGCGCCGAGCACGCCGAGTCGTTCGTTTTCAATCAGCCAAACCGGCACGCGCTCGAGCACGGGTCGCATCGCGCCCTTGTCGACCAGTCGTTCGCGGAAATCGCTGTATTGCAGGAACTCCACCAATTGCGGCATCACGCCACCGGCGACATGCACGCTGCCCGCGCAGGTGATCGCGGCGAGATCGCCGATCGTGCTGCCCAGCAAATTGCAGAACGACACCACGGCGTCGAGCGCCTGCAGATCCTCGTTCCGCGCACCGCGCGTCACCTCGGCAGGCGAGGCGAAACGCGGAGTCACACCGTCGATCGCGCAAATGGCGTGATAGAGATTGGCGAGGCCGGGTCCGGACACCAGATGCTCGACCGCAACATGGCGGCCGCGATGCTGCATCCAGCGCAGGATCTCGATTTCACGCGGCGTCACTGGTGCGAACGCCGGCCAGCCGGCTTCGGTCGGCAGCACCACGTTGCCGTGCACGGTCGGAATGCAGACCGCCGCACCCAATCCGGTACCGGGGCCAACCACCAGCATCGGTCCCGGCGCTGCCTTGTCCACGCCCGGGGTGAGCAAGCGCCGGTCGCCCACCGCCAGTCGCCCGGCGCCATGCGCCGCGGCTGCGAAATCGTTGATGACGTGCAGATCGCGCAAGCCGAGCTCGCGGCGCATCTCCGGCAACGACACATCCCACGGCAGGTTGGAATTGACCAATCGGCCATCGAGCATCAGCCCGGCGCTGGCGATCGCCATGCGATCGGTACCATCGCGCTGGCCAGCGACGAAGTCGGCAAGGATCGCGGTCAGGCTGGGGAATTCGGCGCAACTGTATTTGTGATAGGCCTGCACCTCGATGGCGCGGTCGTCATCGGTCTGCACCAGGGCGACGCGCGCGTGGGTTCCGCCGACATCGGCAGCAACGAAACGGCAATGTCGAACCCCCAGACCGCCTTGCATGACAGGCCCCCGGCCTCATGTGACGGCGCGACATTGACCTTGGACTGACAACGTTGTCAACAAGCTGTCGCATTCATCTTTCAAAATAGCGGTTTTGGCCCATTTAACCGAATTTTTCTGCTGCAAAGCAGCATGCTTCCCCCGGTTACCTGGCCTTTTCACCCATGATCTGCGGCCATGACCAATGGCAGTTCCCAGACAGACGGATGACAACGTTGCGCCGCTGCCTGTCTTGTGCCTCAATCGGGCACATCCGTCATCTACGCCGCCTGACCGGCGCACCGGGAGCTTCAGCCGCATGTCCACCTCCGCACTTCCAGCCGCGACCGCGCGCGGCAACACCGGTTCGATCGCGATTGTCGGGGCGCTGTTCTTCATCTTCGGCTTCGTCACCTGGCTCAACGGCCCGCTGATCTCGTTCGCCAAACTCGCGTTCGACGTCAGCGAAACACTGGCCTTCCTCATTCCCAGCGCGTTCTACATCTCCTACTTCTGCCTGGCGCTGCCGTCATCGCTGATCCTGCGCAAGACCGGCATGAAGAAAGGCATGGCACTCGGCCTGTTCCTGATGGCGATCGGCGCACTGGTGTTCGGGCAGTTCACGACACAGCGCGTGTATCCGGGCGCGGTCGCCGGCGTCTTCGTCATCGGCGCCGGATTGGCGATCCTGCAGACGGCATCGAATCCCTACATCAGCATCCTTGGTCCGATCGAAGGCGCGGCGCAGCGCATCGCGGTGATGGGCATCTGCAACAAGCTGGCCGGCGTGCTTGCGCCACTGGCGATCGGAACGCTGGTCATGCACGGCATGGGCGATCTCTCGGCCCAGGTCGCCAACGCCGATCCGGCCACCAAATCGCAACTGCTCGATGCCTTCGCCGCGCGCATCCACGGCCCCTACATGATCATGGCCTGCCTGCTCGCGCTGCTCGCCGTCGGCATCCTGTTCTCGCCGCTGCCGGAAATCCGCGCCGAGGAAGTGAACAGCGATGGCGGCGCAAGCGGCAAGACCAGCCTGTTCCAGTACCCGCATGCGTGGCTGGGCGCGCTGTGCATCTTCGTCTACGTCGGTGCCGAAGTGATGGCCGGCGATGCCATCGGCACCTACGGCGCCGGCTTCGGCCTGCCGCTGGATGAAACCAAGTTCTTCACCACGTTCACGCTCTGCGGCATGTTGCTCGGCTACTTCACCGGACTCATCGTGATTCCGCGCTTCGTCTCGCAGCAACGCTATCTCGCGTTCTCCGCCATCCTCGGCGTTGTACTGACCATCTGCGCGTTCCTGACCAAGGGTTACGTCTCGGTGGGGTTCGTTGCCGCGCTCGGTTTCGCCAACGCGATGATGTGGCCGGCGATCTTCCCGCTCGGCATCCAGGGCCTCGGTCGCTTCACCGAATATGGTTCGGCGCTGCTGATCATGGGCATCTCCGGTGGCGCGGTGATCCCGCAGCTGTTCGTGCACCTGAAACAGACGCACGATTTCCAGCTGGTGTTCATGGCGTTGATGGTGCCCTGCTACCTCTACATCCTCTACTTCGGTGTACGCGGCCACGACGCCGGGCGTGCGAAGATGTCCGCTTCGCGTCATTAAGGGGTCGAATCGTCCGTGGCATTGCGCAGGTCCACCATCCGGGATGTCGCGGAACGCGCGCAGGTGTCGTTGAAGACGGTCTCGCGCGTGATCAACAACGAAGCCGGCGTCCAGGCACGCACGCGCGATCGCGTGCAAGTCGCCATCGCCGAACTCGACTACCAGCCAGACCCATCGGCGCGCAGCCTGCGCAGCGCGCAGTCGTACGCGATCGGGCTGATGTACGACAACCCCAACCCGTACTACGTGATCGCGGTTCAGAACGGCGTGCTGTCGGTCTGTCGCGAGAACGGCTACGGCCTGCAGATCCATCCCTGCGATTCGTCGTCGCCCAATCTCGCCCAGGAACTGATCGCCACCGCGCAACACGCGCGCCTCGCCGGCATCGTGCTGGCGCCGCCGATGTCGGAGCGCCACGAGCTGGTGAAGGAACTGGTCGCCAACGGCATTCGCCTGGTGCGCATCGTGTCCGCAGCAGCCGATCCGCAGGACGGCAGCGCCTGCGTGTTCGTGGACGATCGCGACGCCGCGTACGAAATCACCGAATACCTGATCCAGCTTGGGCACACCCGCATCGGCTTCCTGTGGGGCGGAAAGTCGCACGGTTCGTCGTGGGAACGCTACAAGGGATACGAAGATGCGTTGCGCGATTACGGCATTGCGCTCGACGATGCGCTGGTGATCGAAGGCGACTATTCCTTCGATGATGGTTTCCGCGGTGCACGCCGCCTGCTGGCGTTGGCCGATCGCCCGACCGCGGTGTTCGGCAGCAATGACGAAATCGCCGCCGGCGTACTCGCCGCCGCGCGTTCGAGCGGCATGAATGTTCCCTACGATCTGTCGATCGCCGGTTTCGAGGACAGTCCGTTCTCCAAACAAAGCTGGCCGGCGCTCACCACCGCGCGCCAGGCGACCGAAGACATCGCGCGCCATGCTGCGCAGCGTTTGCTGCAGGAACTGCGCAACGATGCACCGGCGCCAACGGCATTGAACGAAGGCTTCAGCCCGGAACTGGTGGTGCGCGGCTCGACCGCGCCGCCGCGACCGAAGTCGTAGGGTCGGGAAAGCATCGCCCGGCTGTGCGCCTTTAGCGGTTATCCACAGTGACCGACACGCCGTGAACCCATCCATGGGGGCTCGACTCGGCATCCATGCCTCGTATGGTCGGCCACTGCGGACGAACCGCACGGCGCCGCCGGTGGCGGCTTTCAGGGGAAGTGAGAGAGCAACAGCCCGCATGTTGTTGCTTTCTAGTCTCCGTGAAGCAACAACACGCGCGCGGCAGCGATAATGCCGGGGACGTGCGTGCTTTTGCTTTAAAGAGAAAGAGCGAAAAGCCCGCCACCGGCGGCGCCTATGCGGTTCGTCTGTAGCGCCGACCGTACGCAGCATGGATGCTGCGTACGAGCCTACATGGACGTATTCACGGCGTGTCGGCGGCTGCAGACAAC
>JAFEBZ010000095.1 GCA_018242405.1 Pseudomonadota bacterium
GCCGCGACGTTCGAGCAGATCCTTGCGAATAATGGCAAGCGTAATGCCCGATGGCCCGAGGTTCTTCTGGGCGCCGGCATAGATCATCGCGTAGCGCGAAATATCCGATGGTCGCGAGGCGATGCTGGAGCTGAAATCGGCGATCAGCGGCGCTGCCGTGCCGTCATCGATGTCGTCCGGCAATTCGACGCCGTGGATGGTCTCGTTGGCGGTGACGTGGAAATACGCCGCATCCGGCGAGCGTTGCCACTGCGATGCGTCCGGCACCGTGGTGAAACGCTGCGCTTCACTGCTCGCCACCGCATGCACGTCGGCTGCCGGCGCCGCCTGCTTCATCGCCACCTTGGCCCAATGCCCGGTAACGAGATAATCCGCGCGCTGGCCGGGTTCGGCGAAGTTCAGCGGCAACAACGCCTGCAGCGTGGTCGCGCCGCCGGCAAGGAACAGCACGGCATGCGATTCGGGAACGGCGAGCAAGGCGCGCACATCGGCTTCGACTTCGGCCGCCAGCGCCATGAACGGCGCACCACGATGGCTGAGCTCGGCGACGCAGGCGCCGGTGCCGCGCCAATCGAGCATCTCCGCCTGTGCCTGCCGCAACACCGCTTCCGGCAGCACCGCCGGGCCGGCACTGAAGTTCAGGACGCGTGCCATCTCAAGCGCCGAACCAGAACAGCGCAAGCAAGGCGATGGCGATCGCCACCGCCGCGATCAGCAACCACGGCACGCGCATGCGTTGCGGCACATCGACTTCGGGCGCCGCGTTTGGCGCAGGTGCCCGCACCACCGTCTCACCGGCGTCCGCGCGCAACTCCGGTCCTTCGAACAGGAAACGTTGTCCGTTCGGCAAGACCAGTTGGTCGCCGATGCGCAGCCATGCCGAAGTCACCGTCGTGCCGTTGACCTGCAACGGCACCATCGGATCGAGGCTGGAGATGCGAACGTCGGCATCCTCCATGTCCACCGTCGCACCGACCAGCACCACGTTGCCGTTGCCGGCATCGAGCACCGGAACCGCCTGGCCGTGCAGTGCGCCGCCCTGCCCGCGCAAGACCGGAGTGACATCGCAACCGCGTGGCCGCGCCATTCCGCCCGTGGGCTGCGGCGATGGCGCGCTGGCCAGCACCATCTCCCTGCCCTCGACGTGCAGGCTGTCGCCGGCATGGAGCATCGCCAGTTTGCGGATCGGACGGCCATTGACATGCACGCCCCAGGTTTCGGGCATGACGTTCATCCACACGCCACGCTGGTCGACCACCAGTTCGATCAAT
The DNA here is from genome assembly GCA_018242405.1 of Pseudomonadota bacterium. GTDB lineage: Bacteria > Pseudomonadota > Gammaproteobacteria > Xanthomonadales > Xanthomonadaceae > Solilutibacter. The sequence continues at coordinate 1,272 of JAFEBZ010000095.1, forward strand.
GCAGGCTCGCCGAGCGGCGCAACGCGGAGACCGCGTTCCTGGTCGGGATCGCGACCAAGCGCGGTCGCTCCCGGCGCGAGCGCGAGATCGGCGTGGGCATGATCGGGGAAGCGGAGGACGAAAGCATTCACGATGATCCGATTTAAACACAGAAAGCGGCCTCCATTGCACTGCAACATGCAGGCCGGCGCAGGCCGCACCTGACCGGTCCATGCGTCATGGCACCATCGCGGGACTGCCCGGAGCCTGCCATGTCGAAATCACGTGCTTTCGCCCTCGCCGCCTGCCTGCTGCTTGCCTGCGCTCCGGGACTGGCATCGGACAAACCCGCAAGCGACGGCGATCTTCTCCGCCTGCTCGCGATCACGCCTTCGGCGCAGTCGCAGGATTACCTGCGCACCAAGCAGCAATTCCAGCTGCACACCCTGCTGACCGAGCAGCGGCATCCCGAAACGATGGATCTCAGCCGCCGCATCGCCGGCAATACCACTGCCAATATCACCGCAGGATTGCGCGAACTGTTCGCGGTCGATCGCGATGTCACCCGGACGATGGATGCCGTCGCCTCCGATCCCGCGCGCCTGCGCCAGCTCGAGGACGCATCGAAGGCGATCCAGGACGCCATCCGCAGCGGCCATCGCGTCTATTTCTACGGCACCGGATCGACCGGCCGGCTCGCCGAAACACTGGAAAGCAGCCTGTGGCGACCGTTCTGGGAACGCGCGGCGAAGACGCCATCGTGGCGAAAAATCGAACGCCGGTTGCCCGGCATCGGCGATCGCGTGCGCGGTGAAATCACCGGCGGCGATCGCGCCTTGATCGCATCGCTGGAAGGCTTCGAGGACCTGCAGCTGATCGGTCGCCTGCAATTGCAGGACAACCACATCCAGCGCGACGACGTGGTCTTCGCGGTCACCGAAGGCGGCGAAACCTCGGCGGTGATCGGCACCGCCAAGGCCGGCGCGGAACTCAACGGCGGACGCGCCGGGATGACATGGTTCGTCTACAACAATCCCGATCGGGTGCTGATGCCGTTCACCCGCAGCCGCGAAGTGATCGAAGACCCACGCATCACCAAGATCAACCTCGCCACTGGCCCCCAGGCGATCACCGGATCGACCCGGATGCAGGCCACCACCACCAGCCTCTATGCATTGGGCGTGGTGATGGAGGATGCCATTCGCGGTTTGCTCCGGCCCGTGCTGACGAAACCGGAATTGCGCGCACTCGGCTTCGACGATCGCGCCACCATCGCCTCGCGCCTGCGCCAGTTCGCCACATTGCAGGAGACCGTCGCCACCATGGCACCGGCGCTCGCCCTCTGGACCGATCGCGAATCATCGACCTATGACCGCGGCCACCACACGACCTATCTGGCCGGTCGTGCATTGATGCCGGTCTTCGTCGACGTCACCGAGCGCGCCCCGACCTTCCGCCTCGCGCCGCTGGATCGCGTCGATGCCAAGGAACGCAAGTCGTGGATTGCGGTGCAGGCACCGGTGAACCATGCCGACGAGGCATGGCAGATGTTGCTGCATCGCCCGTTCCACGGACTCGATCCCGCGCTGTACGCCAAACCGTTCGAGACGCAGATTGACGATTCATGGCTGCGGGCAGCCGCGGCGAAAAGCCTGGCCAACGCCGGCGCGGAACAGCAGGCGCTCTACGACCTGTCGTTCTCGCCACGCAACCTGCAATCCTCGGGCCCGGCGGCGGGCGATCACGGCGCGATGATCCTGCTCGGTGCCGAAACGCCTTCGCCAATTGCGATGGCCTGGATGCGCGCGTTTTCCGATCGCGATGCTTCGCTCGGCATCATCCATGTCGGCAGCACGCCGTTGTCGAAACGGTCACGTGCAACATTGCACATCGGCAGTGGCAAGCCTTGGCTGCTCGATGTCGTCGTTCCAGTGCACAACGATCCCCTCGAACTCGACCAGATCATCGCGCTGAAGATGCTGCTCAACGCGCATTCCACCGCGATCATGGCCAGGCTCGGGCGCGTCGTCGGCAATACCATGACCGCGGTGCAGCCCGGCAACCTCAAGCTGATCGGCCGCGCGACCTTCCTGATCCAGTCGCACGTCAACACGGTGCTGGCCAGCGCTGCGTGGCGAAGGAAGCACGGCGCGACGCCGGCGATCACCTACGCCGAGGCCAATGCGGTGCTGTTCGACGTGATCGACCATCGCACCAACGATCCAGCGCTCACCACCAGCCCGGAAGTGGAGCTGGCGATCGTGCGCATCCTCGAAAGCCTGGGCGCGCGGCGCGCGATTTCCTGGAACGATGCCGCCGCCCTGCTGCGTGCACGTAAACTGGACGCCTATCTCGGCGATTACGACCACTGAATGTCCAGCATCCATCTCCAACACGCCCACTCGCTGTCGCCGGAACAGGCGCGCAACGCGCTGTCCGACCTCGCCGATTCCCTGGCGCGCAAACTCGGGGTGGAAAGCCGCTGGGACGGCGACAACCTGCATTTCCAGCGCAGCGGTGTCGACGGAACGATCAAGTTGCTGCCGGGACAGGTCGAGATCATGGCGAAGCTCGGGATGTTCTTCACCCCGATGAAGGGCATGGTCGAGCAGGAAATCCGCCGCGTGCTGGACGAAAAGTTCGGTTGAGCGCCACTGGCACCCAAACGCAGAAAGCCCGGCTTGCGCCGGGCTTCTCGCGATCCTGGTGGGCGGTGCAGGGATCGAACCTGCGACCCTTGCCGTGTGAAGGCAATGCTCTACCGCTGAGCTAACCGCCCGGGAGCCGCCCAGTATAACGGCAGCCTGCGGGTTTGTCAGCCGCAGCATTTCCTTTGCCGCCATTTGACCGGGATCAAGGCACGCCTGCGCCATCGCACCTACCGTGTCGGCCATGGCTGCCGACTCCATCTCCTTCGACCCCGACCTGCTGCGTCGCTACGACCGGCCAGGGCCACGCTATACCTCGTACCCGACCGCACCGCAATTTCGTGCGGATTTCGGCGAGGCGGAACTGCGCGACGCCGCGACCGCCAGCAATGGCGACCCGATCCCGCGGCGGCTGTCGCTGTACGTGCACGTGCCCTTCTGCGAAAGCCCGTGCTTCTACTGCGGCTGCAACCGCATCATCACCCGCGACCATTCGCGCGCCGAAAGCTATCTGGCGCGGCTGTACCGGGAAATCGCCCTGACCGCGCAACTATTCGACCGTGATCGCGAGGTGATCCAGCTGCATTTCGGCGGCGGCACGCCCAATTTCCTGACACCGGTACAACTGCGTGAGGTGGTCGACACGCTGCGCAGCCACTTCCACTTCTCCGAATCGCGGGAACGCGACATCTCGATCGAACTCGATCCGCGCTTCGTATCCGCGCAGGACATCGGCGAGCTGGCGGCGATCGGCTTCAATCGCGCCAGTTTCGGCGTGCAGGACTTCGATCCCGACGTGCAGGAGGCGGTGAACCGCGTCCAGAGCGTGGAGGAAACCCGCGCGGTGATCGATGCCTGTCGCGCGCACGGATTCCGTTCGGTCAACGTCGACCTGATCTACGGCTTGCCGAAACAGACGCCGGAAGGATTCGGCAAGACGCTGGACACGGTGACGGGAATGCGTCCGGACCGGATCGCCGTCTACGGCTATGCGCACATGCCGCACCTGTTCAAGCCGCAACAGCGGATCCAGGCCGGCGACCTGCCCGATTCGCAAGACAAGCTGGCCCTGCTGCAACTTGCGATCACCCGGCTCATCGCCGCCGGATACAGCTACATCGGCATGGACCATTTCGCCTTGCCCGACGACGATCTCGCCATCGCGCAATCGCATGGCAGCCTGCATCGCAATTTCATGGGCTATACCACCCACGCCGACAGCGACCTGATCGGGCTTGGCGTGAGCGCGATCAGCCATGTCGGCGACAGTTTCAGCCAGAACCCGCGCGACCTGGCGAGCTGGCAGGCCGCGCTGGACGAAGGTCGGCTCCCGGTCTTCCGTGGCATGCATCTGACCCGCGACGATCAGTTGCGCGCCGACCTGATCCAGTCATTGATGTGCCAGGGCGAGATCCCGATGGACGCGCTTGAACGGCGCCATTCCATCGACTTCCTCAAGTACTTCGGCGATGCGCTCCGGCAACTGGAACCGATGGAGCGCGACGGACTGGTCCGGGTCGAATCGGGGCGAATCGCGGTGACCTCGCGCGGACGCCTGCTGTTGCGTAACATCGCGATGTGCTTCGATTGCTATCTCGACCAGGCCGCGCCGGTAGCGACCCCGCGTTTCTCGCGAACGATCTGAGCGTGCATGATTCAATGCACGCGTGGATTCCTGCGTGAACTCCGCCGCGTTTCCGCAAACCGACGCCCGCACGCTCTCGGATGACGGCGACGCCCTGCACTTCTGCACCACTTGCGCCTTTTCGCAGGCCTGCCTGAGCGAAGGCATGGACAAGTCCGCGCTGGGCGAACTGCATGTCCTGGTGGAACACGTCGGCCCGTTGCATGCGGGCGACATGCTGTTCCGCGAAGGCGATCCCTTCGAGGCAATCGCCGCAGTGCGCGCCGGCACGGTGAAGACCTTCGTGGCCGATCGCGACGGCCGCGAACACGTGCTCGGCTTCCATCTGCCGGGCGAACTGGTCGGCCTCAATGCCATCGATGACGATCACTATCCGTGCAACGCGGTGGCGCTCGACACGGTGATGCTGTGTCGCTTCTCGTTCCCCAGGATCGCCGTGCTTGCAGCCAAGGTGCCCGGCCTGCAACGGCAGTTGTTCCGCCTGCTCAGTCGCGACATCGGACGCGCCGCATTGCTGGCCGGCGACTGGAGCGCGGACCAGCGCATGGCGGCCTTCCTGCTTGGACTGTCGCGACGACTGGCTGCGCGCGGCTTCTCGCCCAACCGTTTCGCGCTGACGATGGCGCGCACCGACATCGCCAATTACCTGCGGCTGGCTCCGGAAACCGTGAGCCGCGTGCTCAAGCGCTTCCAGGACTCCGGGCTGCTGCGGGTCGAGCGCCGCGACCTGGAAATCCTCGACCGCGCGCCGCTGGAAGCGCTGGCGGCCCCGGTCCTGCGGGACTGATCCGGGCGTTTCATCGCCCCCAACTTGATTTGCATCAATGCGTCCCCGTTTCCCATGGCAGACCATGGCGGCGACACAATGGGAGACACCGTCATGGGCAGCACGAAGAAATTGTGGCTCGGACTGGGCATCCTGCTTGCCGTGTCGTTCGGGGTATTGCTGTGGGCAGGAAGCGAGATCTTCCGCGCCGAACCGCCGATTCCCGAGCACGTGGTGAGCCGGAGCGGCCAGCCGATCTACAGCAAATCCGATATCGAACTGGGCCGCGAGGTCTGGCAATCCATGGGCGGCATGCAGTTGGGCTCGATCTGGGGCCACGGCGCCTACGTCGCGCCGGACTGGAGCGCCGACTGGCTGCATCGCGAAGCGGTCGACATCCTCGACCAGTGGGCGCGCGCGGAAGGCGCACCGTCCTACGCGGATCTCTCGCCGGAGCGCCAGGGCGCGTTGCGGGCACGCCTGCAGCCGCTGATGCGCACCAACACGTATGACCCGAAGACGCAGACGATCACGCTCGACGAGGATCGCGTCAAGGCGATCTCGAACGTGGCCGCGCATTACGAAAGCCTGTTCGGCAACGATCCGGCTTCGCACAAGCTGCGCGTCGCCTACGCGATGAAGGAAGACACCGTGCCGGACGCCGCCCATCGGCGCGCGCTCACCGCGTTCTTCTGGTGGACGGCCTGGGCCGCGGGAACCGAACGTCCGCACGACGCCGGTGCCGCAGCGGCGGCATCGAAGGCCAACGAACCCTCGCTGCAGGCGACCTACACCAACAACTGGCCGAGCGAGCCGCTGATCGGCAATCGCCCGAGTGCGCCATTGTGGTTGTGGTCGGCCTTCAGCGTGCTGTTCCTGATCGCCGGCATCGCCCTGCTCGGCTGGTACCACGCGCGGACGCATGACGAAGCGCCGGTCCTGCCCGCCAGCGATCCACTCGCCAACCTGAAGGTGACGCCGTCGATGCGCGCCACCGCCAAGTATTTCTGGGTGGTGCTGGCGCTGTTCCTGGTGCAGATCCTGCTCGGCGCGATGACCGCGCACTACCAGGTCGAGGGCCAGCAGGCCTACGGCTTCGACCTCTCGGCAATCCTTCCCTATTCGATCACGCGCACATGGCATACGCAGCTTGCGGTGCTGTGGATCGCGGTGGCATGGCTGGGCACCGGTCTTTACATCGCACCGGCCCTGTCCGGGCATGAACCGAAATTCCAGCGCCTTGGCGTGAATTTCCTGTGGGTCTGCCTGCTGGTGATCGTGGTCGGTTCGTTCGCGGGCCAGTGGATGGCGGTGATGCAGAAGATGGGGCTGGACCTCAACTTCTGGTTCGGCCACCAGGGCTGGGAATACGCCGACATGGGCCGCTTCTGGCAGATCTTCCTGTTCATCGGCCTGCTGCTGTGGCTGACGCTGGTCGGTCGTGCATTGTGGCCGGTGCTGCGCGGGCCTCAGAGCGACACCAAAGCGATCGTCGGCCTGCTGTTCCTGTCCACCGTCTGCATCGGGCTGTTCTTCGGCGCGGCGCTGATGTGGGGCGAACACACCCACATCTCCGAGGTCGAGTACTGGCGCTGGTGGCTGGTGCACCTGTGGGTGGAAGGTTTCTTCGAAGTGTTTGCCGCCGCGGTGATGTCGCTGATCTTCGTGAAGCTCGGACTGGTCAATGCGAAGACGGCGACGACTGCGGTGCTGTTCGCGACGATCGTGTTCATGGCTGGCGGCGTGCTCGGCACCCTGCACCACCTCTACTTCGTCGGCACGCCGACGGCGGTGGTGGCATTGGGCGCGAGCTTCAGCGCGCTGGAAGTGGTGCCGCTGGCCTACATCGGCTTCGAGGCCTACCACACCTGGAGGATGGGCAAGGCCACGCCGTGGATGGCGCGCTATCGCTGGCCGATCATGTTCTTCATCGCGGTGTCGTTCTGGAACCTGGTGGGCGCCGGCCTGTTCGGTTTCCTGATCAACCCGCCGCTGTCGCTGTACTTCATGCAGGGCCTGAACCTGACCCCGCTGCATGGCCACACCGCGCTGTTCGGCGTGTACGGCATGCTCGGCATCGCGCTGGCGCTGTTCTGCATGCGCGGCCTGCGCAGCGAGATGGTGTGGGATACCAAGTCGCTGAAGATCGCGTTCTGGTGCTTCAACATCGGCCTCGCGATGATGGCGGCGTTCACCCTGCTGCCGCTCGGCACCATGCAACTGCTCGCCGCGATCGAACACGGTTACGCCTATGCGCGTTCCGCCGAGTTCATGCAGCGCCCGATCGTCGCCATGCTGGTGTGGATGCGCGTGCCCGGCGACACCATCTTCAGCGTGGGTGCTCTGGCGCTGGCATGGTTCGTGTTCCGCCTGTGGATCGCGCCGAAGCGCGAACTCGCCGTGGAACGCAAGTAAGGGAGCAGAAGCGATGGGAATTCGCCCGCAACACGCTGCAAACGCCACGACCGGGGCCTCGCCCCGGCTGCTGGCGGAAGCCCCGCACCGGTTGATGTTCTGCATCGGCGCGAGCAACGTGTTGCTGGCGATGCTGTGGTGGGCGGCGTGGCTGCATGCATCGCGCTGGCCATCTTTCGCGATGCCGCAACCGCAGCCATACGCGGGTTGGCTGCACGCCTGGATCATGCAGTACCAGATGCTGGCGAGTTTCATCTTCGGTTTCCTGCTGACGGTGTTCCCGCGCTGGATGGGATTGCGCGAACTCCGGCGCTGGCAGTACATCCCGGTCGGCGTCGGCGTGTTCGGCGGACAGATCGCGGCGCTGCTCGGCGCGCTGGGCTGGCATGCCGGCGTCACCGTCGGCGCGTGGATGACGCTGGCCGGCTGGATCGCCGCGCTGGTCGCGCTGGCTCCGCTGCTGTGGCGCGAAAACGGCACGACCTGGCATGCACGTTCGTGTTTCACGGCATTGCTGTTCGGATTGGCCGGCCAACTCGCGTGGATCGCCTTCTTGCTCGGCGCATCGCCGATCTGGGCCTTCGCCAGCATCAAGATCGGCAGCTTCGGTTTCCTGCTGCCGATCTACCTGACCGTCGCCCATCGCATGTTTCCGTTCTTCGCCGGCAACGTGGTGTCGGGCTATGCGCCATGGCGTCCACTGTGGCTGCTGGCTGCATTCTGGATTCTTGCAATCACCCATCTCGCGCTGGAACTGGTGCACGGCTATGCCTGGCTGTGGCTGGCGGACATCCCGATGTTCGTGCTCACGCTTTACGTATGCGTGCGCTGGTGGCCGCAGGGTCGCAAGCCGCCCTTGCTGACCGTGCTGTTCGTCGCGCTGTGGTGGCTGCCACTGGCGTTCACGCTCTACGCCGCGCAAAGCATCAACTATCTGCTCGGCGGCGATTTCATCCTGGGCCGCGCACCGGCGCATGCATTGTTCGTCGGTTTCTTCGGCAGTGCGCTGATCGCGATGGTCACGCGGGTGACGCAAGGCCACTCCGGGCGCGCGCTGGTGCTGCCCAAGACCGCATGGTTCGCCTTCATCGCGATCCAGGTCGTCGCGCTGCTGCGGATCGGCGCCGAGATGGCAAAAGATCCCGCGGCCTGGCAGGCGATCGCAGCCTGTGGCTGGATCGTCGCGTTCCTGCCGTGGCTGGTGCGCATCGGCCACATCACCCTCCCTCCACGCAGCGACGGCAAACCCGGATGATCGAGTTCTATCCGCAGATCCGCCACTTCCACATCTTCGTCGCGCTGCTCAGCGGCGCGATTTTCGCGATACGCGGCGCCTTCGTGATTGGCGGTGCGCGCTGGCCGCTGTCATGGCCGGTGAAGTGGTTGAGCTACAGCGTCGATACCGCTTTGCTCACCGCCGCGCTGATGCTGGTGACGATCCTGCCCGGCGCGATGTTCGCCAACGGCTGGCTGGCGGTGAAGATCGCGCTGATCTTCGTTTACATCATGCTCGGCTTCTTCGCCCTGCGCGCCGCCAGGACGCGTTCCACGCGCATCCCGCTCTACCTCGCCGCGCTCGTCGCCTATGCCTGCATCTACGCCACCGCGCGCAGCCACAATCCGCTGGGCGCACTGCTCTGGTGGTTCCAGTAGGAAGGCGCGACTCCCGCGCTCAGCGCGGCGATTCCTGCAGCACCTGTCGCGCGCGTTGCTGCAGCGCCGACCACGTCGCCGCGATATCGCCTTCGCGCGGAGTGACGTTGGCGATCAGCGACAGCACGGCCGCCTGCTTGCGGGCCAACGCCAGCAGCGCGTCATAGTCGCCCGCAAGCACGAGTTCGCATTTGCAATCCTGGCAGACGCCGATGCACGGGCGCGGCGCGTCCACCTTGCCGCAACCGATGCAGCGCCAGCCGAGGATGCGTTCGACATCGGGTGACGGAATTTCCATGCCGACATTCCAGCACCTCGGCAGCGCGCCCGACTTGACCCAGGTCAAGCATGCAATGGCGGCCACGACGCGCATTCAACGCGATTGATTTGAATCAATGCGGGCCATCTGCACCGACGACATCCTGCGCCTGCCACCCGACGTGGCGAACGGACTCCAGACAGGACCAGCCATGAAGTGCACGATCCGGATCATCACGCTTTCCATCGCCGCCGCGCTTGCCTTCACCGGTTGCGGCAAGAGCAACAACCACGGCCCGGCCACGGCGAATTCCGCCGACGATACCGGCGGCTCGCTCAAGGGCGACTTCGGTCCGCCGCAGGGCCCGGACATCAAGGCCGAACTCACTTCACCGCCCAATGTCCCGCCGCCGACCAACCGCAATCATCCGGCGCGCGTCATCGTCGATCTCGACGTGATCGAAAAGGAAATGGCGATCTCCGAAGGCGTGACCTACACCTTCTGGACGTTCGGCGGCACGGTGCCCGGCAAGTTCATCCGCGTGCGCCAGGGCGACACCGTCGTCTTCAACCTCAACAACATGCCCGACAGCAAGATGCCGCACAACATCGACCTGCACGGCGTCACCGGGCCCGGAGGTGGCGCGGCATCGAGCTTCACCGCGCCCGGCCACACCTCGCGCTTCACCTTCAAGGCGCTCAACGCCGGCCTGTTCGTCTACCACTGCGCCACCGCGCCAGTCGGCATGCACATCGCCAACGGCATGTACGGCCTGATCCTGGTCGAACCACCGGAAGGTCTGCCCAAGGTCGACCACGAGTACTACGTGATGCAGGGCGATTTCTACACCGCCGGCAAGTACCGCGAGAAAGGCCACCAGGCCTTCGACATGGACAAGGCGATCGACGAGCATCCGACCTACGTGCTGTTCAACGGCAAGGAAGGTTCGCTCACCGGCGACAACGCGCTGAAGGCCAAAACCGGCGAAACCGTGCGCCTTTTTGTCGGCAACGGCGGACCCAATCTCGTTTCGAGTTTCCACGTGATCGGCGAGATCTTCGACAAGGTGTGGTTCGAAGGCGGTACCCGCTACCAGGAGAACGTGCAGACCACGCTGATTCCCTCGGGCGGCGCCGCGATCATGGACTTCCACCTGGAAGTGCCCGGCAGCTATGTGCTGGTCGATCACTCGATCTTCCGTGCCTTCAACAAGGGCGCGATGGCGATCCTCAAGGCCGAGGGGCCGGACCGCAAGGACATCTATTCCGGCAAGGAAGTCGACGCGATGTATATCGGCAACCGCGCCGAACCCAACCTCGCGCCGGTGGTCGATGCCGCAATGGCTGCAAAGGCCGGGGCGTTGTCACAGGAAGACCAGAGCAAGGCCGGACAGGTGTTGTTCGCCGGCACCTGCTCGACCTGCCACCAGGCCAATGGCCAGGGACTCGAAGGCGTGTTCCCGCCACTGGCGAAATCGAGCGTGCTCAAGGACGACCCCAAGCGCATCGTCGACATCATGCTGCACGGCCTCACCGGCCCGATCACCGTCAACGGCAAGGAGTTCAACTCGGTGATGCCGCCGATGGCGCAGCTGACCGATGACGAAGTGGCGAACATCGGCACCTATGTCCTCAACAGCTGGGGCAACGCCGGTGGCCGCATCGAGAAGACGGACGTCGCACGCAAGCGTGCGGCCGGGCCTTCGGCAACGGCGGCGAAACCGGAGCACTGAGCCATGCGGATCATCGCGCTCCTGCTGGCCTTCCTCCTCCCGGCTGCATATGCGTGCGCCGGGCAGCCGACGGGCCGCGAGGATTTCATGCGCATTCCCGGTGCGGCGTTCAAGAGTGTGTTGCGCTATCCCGATGCGAAGAACGGCGTGCGCGTCGCGCCGTTCGACGTGATGACGGAGCCGGTGACCAACGCGCAGTTCCTCGCCTTCGTTCGCAGCCATCCGCAGTGGCGCCGCGATCGCGTCGCCCGGGTATTCGCGGAAACGCGCTATCTCTCGCACTGGCAAGCCGCGGACAAGCTCGGCGCGAACGCATTGCCCGATCAACCGGTCACCCGGGTGAGCTGGTTCGCCGCCGATGCCTACTGCAAATCGCAGGGCGCGCGCCTGCCGACCTGGAGCGAATGGGAAGTCGTTGCCGCCGCCGACGAAACGCGGCGCGACGCCCGCAGCGATCCACGCTGGCGCGAACGCATCCTCGCCTGGTACGCGCGCCCCTCCGGCAAGGCGCTGGCGCGCATCGGCCAGTCGCCGGCCAACGTCTACGGCGTGCGCGACGTCCACGGACTGGTCTGGGAATGGACCGACGATTTTTCCTCGCTGCTGGTCAGCGGCGACAACCGCAACCAAGGCGATGCCGACAAGACGAAATTCTGCGGCGCCGGCGCGTTGTCGATGGACGACCGCGAGAACTACGCCGTGCTGATGCGCATCGCCATGCTGTCGTCGCTGGAAGGCAGCGACACCACCGCCAACCTCGGATTCCGCTGTGCAAGGAGTTCACGATGAAACTTCGCTTCCATGATCTGCGCGTCGCCTGCACCTGCATCGCGTTCGCGCTGTTGTCGCTGCCGGCGCTTGCTGCAAGCCCGACAACGAAACCGGCGCCACTGCCGCGCGATTCGGTGTATCAACTCCCGCTGGTGCTCACCGACCAGGCCGGGCACGCGAACAACTGGGCAACACGACGCGGCCGACCACAGTTGGTCTCGATGTTCTACACCTCGTGCCGCTACACCTGCCCGCTGATCGTCGATTCCGGCCTCGCCATCCAGCGCGGCCTCGCGCCCGCGCAACGCGATCGCCTCGACGTCCTGCTGGTCAGCATGGATCCGGCGAACGACACACCCGCGGCATTGATGAACGTGGTCGCCACGCGCCATCTCGACACCCGCCGCTGGACGCTGGCCGCGCCGCCCGCCGCCAGCGTGCGCGCTGCCGCCGGCGTGCTCGGGATTCGCTATCGCAAATTGGCCGATGGCGGCTTCAACCACACCAGTGCGCTGGTCCTGCTCGATGGCGACGGCCGCATCCTCGCCCGCACCGAACAGATCGGCAGCCGGCCCGATCCCGATTTCCTCGCGATCGTGCGCAAGGCGACCACGCCCTGATCGCAGCCACGCCATCGCGTCACAGCACAACACCACTCAAAACAACCGGAGAACCCCATGAAAACCATGCACGCCATCCTCGCCACCAGCGCCCTGATGGTCCTCGCCCCGCTGGCCAGCGCCGCCGGCAACTGCACCCTCCGCCTCAAGGGCAATGACGCGATGCAGTTCGACCAGAAGGCGGCCACCGTGTCGGCGTCCTGCCCGAAGATCACCATCGAACTCGCCCACTCCGGCAAGATGCCGGTGACGGCAATGGGCCACAACGTGGTCATCAGCCAGACCGCCGACATGGCCACGATCACCACAGCCGGGATGAAGGCCGGCGCCGCTGCCGGCTATCTGCCCAAGGGCGACGCCAGGATGATCGCCGCGACCTCGCTGATCGGCGGCGGTGGCCACACATCGACGTCCTTCCCCGGCAGCAAGCTCAAGGCCGGCGGCGATTACAGCTTCTTCTGCAGCTTCCCCGGCCACTCCGCGATGATGAAGGGCAAGTTGTCCGTCACCAAATGATCGACCGATCGACCGGGTTTGATCTCGATCAAGCCCGGTTTCGCGCATCGCGGCAAGAATGCCCGCGCAGCCCCAACCCGATGACACCATGACTCCCAACCCCACGATTGCAGGGACCCACGGCGCGGTACCGTCCACGGACGCGCGCTACGGCTATTACAACGACAAGGTGGTGCTGCAGTTCGCGGTTGCGACCGTGGTCTGGGGCATCGTCGGCATGCTGGTCGGCGCCTTCATCGCCGCCCAGCTGTACTGGCCGACCCTCGGCGAGGGCATCCCGTGGCTGAGCTACGGCCGCCTGCGCCCGCTGCACACCAACGCGGTGATCTTCGCCTTTGGCGGCAGTGCATTGTTCGCGACTTCGCTGCACGTGGTCCAGCGCACCTGCCACGTGCGGCTGATCAACGACAGGCTGGCCGCCTTCGTGTTCTGGGGCTGGCAGGCGGTGATCGTCGCTGCCGCCATCACCCTGCCGCTGGGCATCACCCAAGGCAAGGAATACGCCGAACTGGAATGGCCGATCGACCTGCTGATCACCGTGGTCTGGGTCGCCTATGCGGTGCTGTTCTTCGGCACGATTGCAAAACGCCGGGTCAAGCACATCTATGTCGCCAACTGGTTCTACGGCGGCTACATCCTCGCCATCGCCCTGCTCCACATCGTCAACAACCTGGCGATTCCCGCCGGCATGTGGAAGTCTTATCCGGTCTACAGCGGCGCCGTCGACGCGATGGTGCAGTGGTGGTACGGCCACAACGCAGTGGGCTTCCTGCTGACCGCCGGTTTCCTCGGCATGATGTATTACTTCGTGCCGAAACAGGCGCAGCGACCGATCTATTCCTATCGCCTGTCGATCGTGCACTTCTGGGCACTGATCGCGGTCTACATGTGGGCCGGCCCGCACCACCTGCAGTACACCGCGCTGCCCGACTGGGCGCAGTCGGTGGGCATGGTGTTCTCGCTGATCCTGCTGGCGCCGAGCTGGGGCGGTGCGATGAACGGCATCCTCACGCTGTCGGGCGTGTGGCACAAGCTGCGTACCGATCCCATCCTCAAGTTCCTGATCGTCGCGGTCAGCTTCTACATGATCGCCACCTTCGAGGGGCCGATGATGTCGATCAAGACGGTGAACTCGCTGTCGCACTACACCGACTGGACCATCGGCCACGTCCATGCCGGCGCGCTCGGCTGGGTCGCGATGATCTCGATCGGTTCGATCTACGCGCTGGTGCCGCGCCTGCTCGGCTTGAACGCGATGTATTCGACCAAGTGGATCGACACCCATTTCTGGCTGCACACCCTCGGCGTGGTGTTCTACATCGCCGCGATGTGGATCGCCGGCGTGATGCAGGGCCTGATGTGGCGCGCCACCAACTCCGACGGCACGCTCACCTACAGCTTCGTCGAAGCGCTCAACGCGACCTATCCCTACTACCTCGCGCGTCTCGGCGGCGGACTGCTGGTGCTGTCCGGCATGGGCCTGATGGCGTGGAACATGTGGAAGACCTTCGCGATGGCGAAGTCGCCGGCGCC
>JAFEBZ010000096.1 GCA_018242405.1 Pseudomonadota bacterium
GGTGCCGGCCTCAAGGTGCGCGTGCTCGAGCGCCGCCACATCGTCGGTGGTGCCGCGGTGACCGAGGAATTCCATCCCGGTTTCCGCAATTCGGTCGCCAGCTACACGGTGAGCCTGCTCAACCCGAAAGTCATCGCAGACCTGCGCCTGCGCGAACACGGCTTGCGCATCGTCGAACGTCCGTATTCGAATTTCCTGCCGCTGCCCGATGGCTGCGCCTTCCGTCTCGGTGGCGAATTGAGCGCAAGCGAAATTGCGAAGTGGTCGCCGCGCGATGCCGAACGCTGGGGCGGTTATCTCGCGATGATCGATCGCGTGGTCGCGGTGCTGAAGCAGCTGATCCACCTGACACCGCCCAATATCGGCGACCGCATCGCCTTCGCCGACTGGCTGCAGTCGTACACCGTGGCGAAGAAGCTGGCGCCGCTCGACTTGCGCGGCCGGCGCGACCTGCTCGATATCTTCACCAAGTCCGCGGGCGAAGTGCTCGATTTCTGGTTCGAGTCCGATCCGGTCAAGGCGGTGCTCGGCTGGGATTCGGTGGTCGGCAATTTCGCCAGTCCGTACACGCCGGGCAGTGCTTACGTATTGCTGCACCACCTGTTCGGCGAAGTGAACGGCAAGCCGGGCGCCTGGGGCCACGCGGTCGGCGGCATGGGTGCGATCACCCAGGCGATGCGCAAGGAATGCGAAGCGCGCGGCGTCGAGATCGTCACCGATGCCGCGGTCGATCGTGTCGTGGTGGAGAACGGTCGCGCCGTTGGCGCCATCACCGCCGATGGACGCGAACATCGCGCACGGATCGTTGCTTCCAACCTCAATCCGAAACTGCTCTATCGCGACATCGTGCCGCGGGAACATCTCGACGCCGACCTGCAGCAACGCGTGCAGGCGTATCGCTGCGGTTCCGGCACCTTCCGCATGAACGTCGCGTTGTCGGAACTCCCGGATTTCACCGCAGCGCCCGGAACACATCTGCAACCGCATCACCAGAGCGGCATCCTGATCGGGCCATCGCTGCAGTATTTCGAGCAAGCCTATTTCGATGCCAAGTCGAAGGCGTACAACGCTGGCTGGGCGCGCAAGCCGATCGTCGAAGTGGTGATTTCCTCGACACTCGACGACACCCTCGCGCCGGCGGGCCAGCACGTCGCCAGCATGTTCTGCCAGCAAGTGAATCCCGAGGTCGACGGAGGCTGGGACGCGCATCGCGACACCGTTGCGAAACTGATGATCGATACCGTCAACGACTACGCGCCGAACTTCCGTGCCAGCGTGCTCGGCTACGAAGCATTGTCACCCCTCGATCTCGAGCGCCGCTTCGGCCTGGTCGGTGGCGACATCTTCCACGGCGCGCTTGGTGCCGACCAGATGTTCACCACGCGTCCCTTCCTCGGCCAGGCCAACTATCGCGGCGCACTGAAGAATCTGTACCTGTGCGGATCGGGCAGCCATCCCGGTGGCGGCGTCACCGGCTTGCCCGGACGCAATGCCGCGCGTGAAATCCTCCGCGACTTGCACAAGCGCAGCCCTATCTAGCTTCGAGCCGGACACCGCGTGCTGCGGGGCGCAATTCCTCGGCAAAAGCGTGGTTGACGTCGCGATGGCCGGCCTCGTCGGCGCGCACTGCGAGGACCACGTCGCGCAGGCGCGCATCGGCGGGCAACTGCCAGTAATCGATCGCGATCTTCGGCGCCGGCACGTTCGCCACGCGGCCAGAATCGATTTCCTGCAGATACTGGCTATAGCTGACCACGGCCTGTTCCTCGAAATACCCCACCAGCCGGTGCGCGGTACGCGGTGACAGCAGATACAGCAGCAAGAAGAAGCTGAAGAATCCGGCCTGCGCGACCAGCACCAGGGCGCGTTCCAGCCAGCTCGGGCGCGCGATCTCGATGAACGTCATCAAGTGCATGCGTTCGTTCTCCGCCTCTTCCATCAATGTGCGGATCCAACCGTGGTCATGACGCATCCAGCGCAGGCAACGCAGGTGGATCATTGCCGCACCGACCAGTCCCGGCACCGCCGCCACGGTTTCCAGCACGATTGCGCGATTGCCGTAACGCTTGGCGAAGAAGGTGTCGGCGAGGAACCGCAGGCTGCGGGTGATGCCTTGCGCGAGGCTGTCGGACCAGTCGCGTGCCGGATGATGGATATCGAGTTCGATTGCGTCCGGCGTCCGGACATAAGGGGTGATCAGCATGCCGTTCATGGTCTTGCCCTTGGGTTTGGAATGTCTTTTCTCTGGCGACAGGTTCGCGCGACCCGGGCAGCCGCGCATTGACCTGGGTCAAGCGGAATCAACCAGGCTTGCCGTCCGCGGCGATCACCGCGGACGGTTCAATCCCGCAGCATCGCCGCGGCGACCGATTCCAGCGCGGGCAATGCGACCAGTTCGACTTCACGGCGGTCGATCCGGATCAGACCATCGTCCTGGAAGCGCTTGAGTACGCGACTGACCGTTTCCGGCGCCAGGCGCAGGTAGTTGGCGATATCGGTGCGCCCCATCGTCAGCTGGAAGCGGCTTGGCGAGAATCCGCGCGCGGATAGCCGTCGCGACATGCCGACCAGGAACATGGCCATGCGTTCGTCGGCGGACCAATCGCCGGCCAGTACCGACGCGGTGCCGATGTCGCGGCTGAGTAGTTTGAACAGGGTCTGTTGCAGGCCGGGTACGCGCATCGCCAGCGTGGAGATGCGCGGGAAGGAAAATCGGCACAGGGTGACGGTATCCAGTGCGACCGCATCGCAGGGATAGCGGTCGCCGTCAATGCCGTTGAGGCCGATCACTTCGCCAGGAAGATGGAAGCCGAGCACGTGTTCGCGACCGTCGCGATCGACACTGCAGGTCTTGACCGTGCCCGCACGCACCGCGGCGATGGCCTCGAACGGATCGCCGGCACGGAAAACGTGATCGCCGGCGTGCAGCGGGCCGACGTGTTCGACCAACATGTGCAGGTCGCGCAAGGAGGATTTGTCCATGCCCTGCGACAGGCAGGCGCGGGAAAAGGCGCAGGTGGAACAGAAAGTGAACGCATCGCCATCGTCGGCGACAATGCTCCTGTTGATGCCGGGAAACGCGATATCGCTCATGATGGGGATATTACGCAAGGGATCGCCGCCATGGTGCATCCCCATGTTGGGCAAAAAATGGAATCAATGAACACCGAGTCGATCAGACTGTCCGTGGCGCCGATGATGGATTGGACGGACACCCATTGCCGCGCCTTCCACCGCGTGCTGGCGCCGGATGCGCTGCTCTACACCGAGATGGTCCACGCCAATGCGGTGATCCACGGCGATCGTTCGCATCTGCTGGCGATGGACCCATCGGAACATCCGGTCGCGGTGCAACTGGGCGGCAGCGATCCCGCGTTGCTGGCGCAGGCCGCGCGCATCTGCGTCGAACACGGGTTCGATGAAGTGAACCTCAACTGCGGCTGTCCCTCCGATCGCGTGCAGGCCGGCAGTTTCGGCGCCTGCCTGATGCGCGAACCGGCGCTGGTCGCCGATTGCGTGCGGTCGATGGTGGATGCCGTCGCTGGTGCCATCCCGATCACCGTGAAGTGCCGGCTCGGCGTCGACGACGACAACGACTATGGCGTGTTCCGTGATTTCGTCGATCGCATGGACGCCGCCGGTTCCGCCTTCATCGTCGTGCACGCGCGCAACGCCTGGCTGAAGGGACTGTCGCCCAAGGAAAACCGCGAAGTGCCGCCGCTGCGCTACGACTGGGCCTATCGCCTGAAAAACGAACGCCCGGCCATGACGGTGCTGTTGAACGGCGGCATCACCGACGTCGATGCCGCACTGGCGCATCTCGATCATGTCGATGGCGTGATGCTGGGGCGCGCGGCCTACCACGATCCGTACACGCTGCATCGCCTGCAGGTGGAGATGTTCGGCGGCGCGTTGCGCACCCGCGAAGAACTGCTGCGCGCGTTCTTCCCCTATGTCGAGCGCCAGCTTGCACGCGGCGTCGCGCTCAAGCACATCAGCCGTCACGTCCTAGGCCTGTTCCACGGCCAACCGGGCGGGCGCCTGTTCCGCCAGGTGTTGAGCGAAGGCGTTGTGCGCGCGAATGCCGGCATCGCTTTGCTGGAAGATGCGCTGGCGGTGACGTCGCGGCCGCTTGCGGCCTGATCGTCAGGCTTCGTTGCAGCGTCCGGCGATGTGGTCGGCGCCGATCGTGGCCAACGCTTCGCGCAGGATCGCCATCTGTTCCTTGCCGATGCGTTCGCTCCATTCGCGTTCGATGTCGGCGAACAACCGCTTCACCAGCACTTGTGCCTGCTGTCCGCGTTCGGTCAGTTCGATGATGCGCGCGCGCTGGTCGTCGGGATCGGGCAGAGTGCGCACATAACCGTTGCGTTGCAGATGGGCGATCTGCTGGCTCACCGCCTGCTTGGTCACGCCGCACTGATTGACGATCGCGCTGGCGCGCATTGGTCCATTGCCGAGATGGCGCAACACGTTGTGGGCGTGCGCCAGTGAGAGTGCGCACATGTCGCTGGTCTTGATGTGGGCATCGAATTCGGCAGCGAACGCCTCCCTTGCGGCGCCCAGCAAGGCGGCCACCGGTACGGATTTGGACTGGGGGGAATGGGCGGGCGAGCTCATGGAGTCGA
>JAFEBZ010000097.1 GCA_018242405.1 Pseudomonadota bacterium
CTCCCGGGTGAAGCAAGGCTTCTGCCATCCACGCGCCCACGGGCGCAGGCCGGGGATCGATGAAAGAGAGCATTCTGGACGTCCTGCTGTATCTCTTCGAACACTGCTTCACCGATGACTCTGCGCCTCCGCAGGATCGCGACGGTCTCCAGTCGACACTGATCTCGGCCGGCTTCAGCCCCGCCGAGGCCAATCGCGCCTTCGACTGGCTGGACGGCCTCGCCGAACGCCGGCCCACCTTCGCCAACCAGGGGCCGTCGGGACCGACCCGCGTCTTCACCGCCGGCGAACTGGCCAAACTCGACCTCGAGGCACGCGGCTTCCTGATCTATCTCGAGCAGCACGGCGTGCTCGATGCCGACCAGCGCGAACTGGTCCTCGATCGCGCGATGGCGCTCGACCAGGACGAACTCGACCTCGACGACCTGAAATGGGTGGTGCTGATGGTGCTGTTCAACCAGCCCGGATCGGAAGCCGCCTATGCGTGGATGGAAACGCAGATGTTCGCGGACGATCCCGAACCGCTGCACTGACCGATGTCGTCCCTGCCTCCACTGCCACCGCCGTTGCCAACGGCGGCGCATCCACGCCCTGCGACGAAACCACCGCAACGTAACGGCTGCCTGATTGCACTGGCGATCGGCGGCATTGCACTGGTCGCGCTCGTCGCCATCCTCGCCGCGCTCGCGATTCCGGCCTACCAGCAGTACGTGCTGCGTTCGAAAGTGATGGCGGCGATCACGGCCACGCATCCGCTCCGCAACGCCATCGACACCCGTCTCGCGCAAGGCGGCGAATGCCCGGGCAGCAATATCGCGACCGATTTCAAGGGCATGCAGGGCGTTGAACGCGTGGAAATCGGGCAGCTGGCAGAGGACAGCACGCGCTGCGTCTATGCCATCCATCTCGGTGGCACCGGCAGTGAACAGCTCGATGGCAGGACGATCTGGATGGATCGCGCCAAGTCCGGTGGCGGCGCGTGGAACTGTCGTTCCGATCTCGACAACCGCTACCTGCCGCCGGCTTGCCGCGAAGACTGAGCTCGCGCAGACTGCGCCTTCGCGACAGCACATCGGAATCAGGGGAAATCGAATGAGCGAGTGGTATTACGCCGACCGCCAGGGCAAGCAGTGCGGCCCGGTCACGACGCAGGATTTGCTGGCCCTGCGCAATGCCGGGCAGATCGGCATGGACACGCTGGTCTGGCGCAATGGCATGTCGAACTGGCAGGCCTTCGCCACGGTGGCGAACGAGATCGTGCCGCCGCCAAGCGAAACCGCATCGCCGATGCAGGGCACGTCGATGTATGAGATGGCGACACCAGTGGCATCGACGCCCACGGATGCCGCTCCCGCTCCCGCGCCGGCGCCTGCCGCAACTCCCGTTGTCGATGGCAGCTATTCGATGTACGCGGCCACGACACCTGTCGCCCAGGCGAACGATCCCTACGCGGCGCCGCGCGCGCAGGTTGGTGGCGCGACGGCCGCCGTGCGCGGCGGGCACGTGGTGTATGCCGGATTCTGGAAGCGCGTCGCCGCTTACATCATCGACTGCTTCGCCATTGGCATCCCATTGGCCATCGTCCTCGCGATCATTGGCGCGATTTTCGGCATCAACAACAGCTTCGGTCGCGGACTTGCCAGCGGCAACCCCGGCCTCACCCTTCTTTCGTACCTGCTGACCGGGCTTGTGTTCGCCTGGTTCCATTCCAACGCCAGCATGATGGCCACGCCGGGCAAGCTGGCGATCGGCATCAAGGTGACGCGCAGCGATGGCGAAACCATCAGCTTCCTGCGTGGCTTCGCCCGCTACTGGGCCTATCTCATTCTCGGCATCATCACCCTGTGCATCGGCCTGGTGATCGCCGGCTTCACCGAGCGCAAACAGGCCTTGCACGACATGGTCTGCGACACCATCGTCGTGGACAAATGGGCCTACACCGACCACCCGGAATGGCAGAACGACTCCCTGGGCACCGGGACCAAGATCGTGCTGGGACTGGGTGTCGTGGTGTTCGGCCTCGCCATCGTCGGGATCATCGCAGCCATCGCCATCCCCTTTCTCGCCAGCCACTGAGACTGCTTGACAGACGCCCCATGGCGTGATTCCACTATAAAAAGAGGTTGAACCAGACGCCCGGGCCCCCATGTCCCGGGCGTTGGCGTCTCGACCGCCCCATTTCGCCGGCCTGTTGCCGGCCCCGGAATCCTGCTGCCATGCCCAAGCACCTGCTCGTCGTCGAATCGCCCGCCAAGGCCAAGACGATCAACAAATACCTCGGCAAGGACTACACCGTCCTCGCCAGCTACGGCCATGTCCGCGACCTGGTTCCGAAGGAAGGCGCGGTGGATCCGGAGCACGGTTTCCGGATGCGCTACGACCTGATCGAGAAGAACGAGAAGCACGTCGAGGCGATCGCCAAGGCCGCCAAGGGCGCCGACGACATTCTGCTCGCGACTGACCCGGACCGCGAAGGCGAGGCGATCAGCTGGCATATCGCGGAGATCCTCAACGAACGCAAATTGCTGAAGGACAAGCCGCTGCATCGGGTGGTGTTCACCGAAATCACCCCGCGCGCGATCCGCGAGGCGATCGCCCAGCCGCGCGCGATCCTGACGCCGCTGGTCGATGCCCAGCAGGCGCGGCGTGCGCTCGACTACCTGGTCGGCTTCAACCTGTCGCCGGTGCTGTGGCGCAAGGTGCAGCGCGGCCTGTCGGCCGGGCGCGTGCAGTCGCCGGCGCTGCGCATGATCGTCGAGCGCGAAGAGGAAATCGAGGCGTTCAAGGCGCGCGAGTACTGGACCATCGAAGCGGAATGCGCACATCCGTCGCAGGCGTTCTCGGCGAAGCTGGTGAAGCTCGACGGCAAGAAGTTCGAACAGTTCACCGTCACCGACGGCGATACCGCGGAAGACGCGCGCCAGCGCATCACCCAGGCCGCGCAAGGCCGCTTGCACGTCACCGACGTCGCCAGCAAGGAGCGCAAGCGTCGTCCGTCACCGCCGTTCACCACCTCGACCCTGCAGCAGGAAGCGGCGCGCAAGCTCGGCTTCACCACCCGCAAGACCATGCAGGTGGCGCAGAAGTTGTACGAAGGCGTGGCGATCGGCGAGGAAGGCACGGTCGGCCTGATCAGCTACATGCGTACCGATTCGGTGAATCTGTCGCAGGATGCGTTGAGCGAAATCCGCGACGTGATCGCGCGCGATTTCGGCACGGCATCGGTGCCGGACAAGCCGAATTTCTACACCACCAAATCGAAGAACGCACAGGAAGCGCACGAAGCGGTGCGCCCGACCTCGGCGCTGCGCACGCCGGCGCAGATCGCGCGTTACCTCAGCGACGACGAACGCAAGCTCTACGACCTGGTGTGGAAGCGCGCGGTCGCCAGCCAGATGATCCCGGCCAC
The DNA here is from genome assembly GCA_018242405.1 of Pseudomonadota bacterium. Classification (GTDB taxonomy): domain Bacteria; phylum Pseudomonadota; class Gammaproteobacteria; order Xanthomonadales; family Xanthomonadaceae; genus Solilutibacter. Next base: position 3,410 of record JAFEBZ010000097.1, read on the forward strand.
GCTCAACACGGTGTCGGTGGAACTCGCCGCCGGCAACCAGCACGCGTTCCGCGCCAGCGGTACCACGGTGGTGGTGCCCGGCTTCCTCGCCGTGTACGAGGAAGGCAAGGACCAGAAGAATGCCGACGATGACGATGAAGGCCGCAAGCTGCCGGCGATGAAGACCGGCGACAACGTGCCGCTCGATCGCGTGCACGCCGACCAGCATTTCACCCAGCCGCCGCCGCGCTTCACCGAAGCGTCACTGGTGAAGACGCTGGAGGAATACGGCATCGGCCGTCCGTCGACCTACGCCTCGATCATCCAGACATTGCTGTTCCGCAAGTACGTGGAGATGGAAGGACGCGCCTTCCGCCCGACCGACGTCGGTCGCGCCGTCTCGAAATTCCTCAGCGCGCATTTCACCCGCTACGTCGACTACGACTTCACCGCGAAGATGGAAGACGAACTCGATGCGGTCAGCCGCGGCGAGGAGCAGTGGGTTCCGCTGATGGAGAAGTTCTGGGGCCCGTTCAAGGAACTGGTCACCGACAAGACCGAGAGCGTGGATCGCACCGACGCCGGCAGCGCCCGCGAACTCGGCATCGATCCCGCCAGCGGCAAGCCGATCAGCGCGCGCATCGGCCGCTTCGGCCCGATGGTGCAGATCGGCACCGTCGAGGACGAAGAGAAACCGAAGTTCGCCTCGCTGCAGCCGGGCCAGAGCATCTATTCGATCTCGCTGGAAGAAGCGCTCAAGCTGTTCGACATGCCGCGCAAGCTCGGCGAATCGAACGGCGAACTGGTGACGGTCGGCATCGGCCGCTTCGGTCCGTTCGCCAAGCGCGGCTCGACCTATGCCTCGCTGAAGAAGGAAGACGATCCCTACGCCATCGATCTCGCCCGCGCGGTGTTCCTGATCGAGGAAAAGGAAGAGATCGCGCGCAACCGCATCATCAAGTCGTTCGAAGGCAGCGACATCCAGGTGTTGAACGGACGTTTCGGTCCCTACATCAGCGATGGCGCGATGAACGGCAAGATCCCCAAGGATCGCGAACCGGCTTCGCTGACGCTGGAGGAAGTGACGCAGCTGATGGCGGAAACCGGCAAGCCGGCGCGCAAGGGCTGGGGCCGCAAGGCAGCGGCAAAGACGGTGACTAAGAAGGCTGCGAAGAAAACCGTAGCCAAGGCACCGGCGAAAAAGGCTGCGGCAAAGAAAGCGCCAACCAAGAAAGCTGCGACGAAGAAGACCGCCAAGAAGGCTGCAACGAAAAAAACGGCAACCAAGAAGGTTGCGGCGAAGAAAACCGCGAGCGATGACGCGCCGCCGTTCTGAGCGCAGCGTCGTATCGTTTCCGTAACGCACGCGGGTGCATGATGGATGTTCCCCGCATCAGGAGTGAGTGATGAACACGCTGGACAAAGTCGTCTATACCGCCCACGTCCACACCAGCGGCGGGGGTCGCGATGGCGGCGTCTCGCGCAGCGATGACGGCCATCTCGACGTCACCCATACCCCGCCCGGAAAAGGCGGCGGCACCAATCCGGAACAGTTGTTCGCTGCCGGCTATTCGGCCTGCTTCATCGGCGCGATGAAGGCGGTCGCAGCGCGCCAGCACATCACGCTGCCGGCGGATCTCTCGATCGACGCCGAAGTGGATCTCGGACCGGTCGGGCAAGCCTTCGGTGTTGCCGTGCGCCTGACCATCCATCTGCCGGGCATGGATCGCACCGCCGCGCAGCAATTGATCGACACCGCGCATCAGGTCTGCCCGTATTCCAACGCGACGCGCGGCAACATCCCGGTCACGCTGACGCTGGCCTGATCCACTCGCGTGTCATTGCTTGATATCGAAGCTGCTGCCGCACTGCTCAAGTGCGGCGGCGTGATCGCCTATCCCACCGAAGGCGTGTGGGGGCTCGGCTGCGATCCGCGCAACGAACAGGCGGTCATGCGCATCCTCGCGATCAAGCAGCGTGAAGTCGGGAAGGGGTTGATCCTGATTGCAGCGAACGAAGCACAACTGGCTTCGTTCGTGGCGATGGATGCACTGGACGAAGAACCTCGCGCAGCAGTCCGTGCGAGCTGGCCGGGCGCGGCGACCTGGATCGTTCCGGCGTCGGCGGCGGCACCACGCTGGATC
>JAFEBZ010000098.1 GCA_018242405.1 Pseudomonadota bacterium
AGGTCCTGGCCGATGGTGTCGTGGCGGTTCAGCTGCTTGGCGAGGATCAGTTTGGTGCCGACGCCATCGGTGCCCGAGACCAGCACCGGCTCCTTGTAGCGGCCGGCCAGATCGAACAGCCCACCGAACAGGCCGACGCCGCCCAGCACTTCCGGGCGCATGGTGCGGCGGACCAGCGGCTTGATCCGTTCGACCACTTCGTTGCCCGCGTCGATATCGACCCCGGCGTCGCGATAGGTCAGGGGCGTCGGGCTCTGGGACACGGCGGAAATTCCGGGAAAACGGCCCGCAAGTTTAAAACTTAACCCGCGTCGCTGCATGCGCGTCGTGGCTTCAAGGGGTATCGGGATGGACGCATCACGCCCCGTGCGGCACCATTCGGGGGTGTGCGTGCCTTTGTGATGGCCCGCAAGGAGTCCTGATGCGAGCGTTCAAACTGTTCTGCTGCGCGTGCCTGCTGGCATTGGCGATGCCGGCGCTGGCCCAGCGCGTGGAAGGCGACCGCGCCGTTGCGGAAGGCCAATACGCGACCGAAGTGCCGGTGCGCAACCAGTCCGAAGTGGAACGCAACAACGGATTCTCGCGCGCGCTGCTCAAGGTGCTGACCGGCATTTCCGGCGAACGCAACCCGATCGCCCGTCCCGGCGTGGCCGATGAAGTGCGCAACGCCAAGGCCTACGTCACCGGATTCGATTTCCGCCAGGACGAAGGTGTCTCGAATTCCGGTGCGCCGACGTTCAAGACCATGCTGGTGGTGCGCTTCAATCCGGCCAAGGTGAACGAGCTGGTCGGCAAGACCGGCATGGCGAGCTGGCCCGAGCCGCGCCCGAAGCCGGTGTTGTGGCTGGCCATCGACGACGGCAGCGGTCCGCGCCTGGTCGGGCTGGCCCAGAACACGGCCGCGCGCCCGGTGCTCGATCGCGCCAAGGCCCGCGGCTATCGCCTCGGCCTGCCCACGGGCAGCGCCTCCGAACAGGTGATGGCGGGCTCGATCTGGCGTGGTGACGTCGCCGCGGTAGCGCGTGCGTCTGCCGCCTACGATCCGCCGATGCAACTGGTCGGCAAGCTCTATCGCGCCGGAACCGCGTGGCGCGGCGACTGGATCTTCGTCGACAAGGGCAAGGTGCTGGCACGTTCCTCCACCAGCAATGCCGACGCCCGCACTGCGATGGCAGGTGGTGCCGACATCGCCGCCGATGCGCTGATTCGCAAGTACGCGCGTCCCGGCAAGCCGATACCGAAACAGAACAGCAACGATGTCGCCGATTTCACCATCCAGCTGATCGGCATCAATTCCAGCGAGGATTACCTGCGCGCGATGACGTGGCTGGAAAGCCAGCCGCAGATCAAGCGCGTGGTGCCGGTGGATGCCACTGCCGACGGCATGCATCTGCGCATCTCGGTGGCGGGTGGTGGTGCCGGCCTGGCGACCATCGCTGCCAATGGTGGCGTGGTGGTGCCTGAAACCCCGCCGGCACCGACGCCCGATGCCAACGCCAACGCCAACGGCGACAACAAGTCGCCCACCGATGCCGACAAGACGCCGGCGCCGGTGCCCACCGTCTATCGGGTGCGATGAACACCGGCTCGCCGCGGGCATCGCTCGCCGGCATCGCTGCATTCTTCCAGCGCGTGCAGTTCGCGGCGATCGCGCTCGCGGTGCTGTGGCTGCTGGCGCACCTCGCCTCGGTGCTGGTGCCGTTCGCGGTTGCGCTGCTGCTGGCGTGGCTGGGCGATCCCTTCGTGCGCCGGCTGCAGGCGTACAAGCTGTCGCGCAATCTCGCGGTGGTCGTGGTGTACCTGATGATGCTGCTGATCGTTGCGATCGCGGCGCTAGTGCTGGTGCCGCTGATCGAGCGCCAGATCACCACATTGATCGCGGCCTTCCCGCGCTATCGCGACTGGTTCCTGGCCACTGCGATTCCGTGGGTCGAAGGTCATTTCAACGTGCGCATCGCCGAATGGCTGGATACCGGGCGGATCACCGCCTGGATCGAGGAACACTGGAAACAGGCCGGCGGTTACGCCACCACCGTGCTTGGCGTGGTGTCGCGTTCCGGATTCCGCGTGCTCGGTTGGGCGGTCAACCTGGTGCTGATCCCGATCCTCACCTTCTTCTTCCTGCGTGATTGGGATGAGGTCGTTCGTCGCGTTGCCAGCCTGGTGCCGCGCAACCAGGCCGAGCTGGTGCATCGCCTGGCCAAGGAATCGAGCGAAGTGTTGCGTTCGTTCCTGCGCGGCCAGTTGCTGGTGATGCTGATCCTCGCCGTGCTCTATGCGGCGGGACTGCGTTTTGCCGGTCTTGAACTTGGCATCCTGATCGGCCTGCTCGCCGGCCTGTGTTCGTTCGTGCCCTATCTTGGCCCGATCGTCCTGCTCACGCTCGGCTGCGGTGCGGCGATGGCGCAATATGGCGATTGGCATTACCTGATCGGCGTGCTCATCGTGTACGGCATCGGGCAGCTGCTGGAAAGCTATGTGCTCACGCCGAAACTGGTCGGCAAGAGCATCGGTTTGGGCGAAGTGTCGGTGATCTTCGCGGTGATGGCGGGCGAGGCGCTGTTCGGCTTCCTCGGCATGCTGCTGGCGCTGCCGGTGGCGGCGGTGGCCAACGTGCTGATGCGACACATCCACCAGACCTATCTGTCCAGCAAGCTCTATCGCGGCGACGAGCCCGCGCAGTCGCACATCATCGTGCCCGACAGCGTCGGCGAAGCGCTGAACGACATCGACATTCCCGAGTGAAGTGAGCCGGCACCGCCTCCAATTGCCGTTGGCGCTGGCGACACGCGCCGATCGCCGCTTCGACAACTTCGTCGGCGCGGCCGCACAGGTGCTGGCCGATGGCATCGGTGAAGGGCATCGCGCCTGGTTGCTGACAGGGCCTGCAGGCGTCGGCAAAACGCATCTGTTGATGGCGGCACATGCCGCGAGTGGTGGTGAATCGGCCTACCTTGCCTTGCCGCAGGTCGCGGGCAGCCTCGCCGACGTTGCGACGATGTTCGAACACCATCGCCTTCTTGCGCTCGATGGTCTTGAGGCGATCGTCGGAAATCGCGACGACGAGATCGCGTTGTTCGATCTCCACAATCGCGTGCTCGATCGCGGTGGCCGCTTGTTGTACGCCGCGCGATCGACGCCGGAGCAGCTGGAATTCGCCTTGCCCGATCTGCGATCGCGACTGGCGCAGGCAACGCGCTTGCCGTTGCCGGCATTGGATGAGGCGCAGCGTCTCGAGTTGTTGCAGGTACGTGCGGCGCAACGCGGTTTGACGTTGGACGATGCGTCCGCGGAATGGCTGATGCGTCGCTGTGATCGCGATCTCGGCAGCCTGATGGATG
>JAFEBZ010000099.1 GCA_018242405.1 Pseudomonadota bacterium
CCGTCGGCGAGCGCGTGGCCGCGCGCATGGGCCGCAGCCTGCTGGAACTCGGCGGCAACAACGCGATCATCGTCGACGAAACCGCCGAGCTGAAGCTGGCGATCCCGGCGATCGTGTTCGGCGCGGTCGGCACCGCCGGCCAGCGTTGCACCACCACCCGTCGCCTGTTCGTCCACGAATCGATCTACGACGAAGTGCTGGCCAAGCTCAAGACCGCCTACGCGCAGGTCGAGAAGAAGATCGGCGATCCCACCGATCCGGCCAACCTGATGGGCCCGCTCAACAGCCAGGACGGCGTCAAGGCCTACCTCGCAGCGATCGAGAAGGCCAAGGCCAGTGGCGGCACCATCGAGAGCGGCGGCAAGGCGCTGGACGACCGCAAGGGCAACTTTGTGCTGCCGGCGATCGTCACCGGCCTGAAGAACGACGCCGAAGTGGTGCAGATGGAAACCTTCGCGCCGATCCTCTACGTGATGAAGTATCGCGACATCGATGACGCCATCGAGATGCAGAACGACGTGCCGCAGGGCCTGTCGTCGTCGATCTTCACCACCAACCTGAAGCGCGCGGAAGCCTTCCTCGCGGCGTCCGGTTCCGACTGCGGCATCGCCAACGTCAACATCGGCACCAGCGGCGCGGAAATCGGTGGCGCCTTCGGTGGCGAAAAGGAAACCGGCGGTGGTCGCGAATCCGGTTCGGATGCGTGGAAAGCCTACATGCGCCGCCAGACCAATACGATCAACTATTCCGACGCGTTGCCGCTGGCGCAGGGCATCAAGTTCGATCTCTGATCGCATAGGCAAGTAAAGGGAATTACTGACCGATGTACGCCCTCGCCCGCCCGCTGCTGATGTCGATGGATGCCGAACGCGCGCACGATCGTGCGTTGCGTTGGCTCGACCGCGTGCACGCGACCGGGCTGCAGGGTTTCCTGGTGCGCCCGCCGCCGGCACTGCCGACTTCGTCGCTGGGCCTGCGTTTTCCCAATCCGGTCGGATTGGCCGCGGGTCTCGACAAGAACGGCGCGCATGTCGATGCGTTGTTCGGCCTTGGCTTCGGTTTCATCGAAGTCGGCACGGTCACGCCGCGACCACAGGCGGGCAATCCGGCACCGCGCCTGTTCCGCGTCCCCGAGCACGACGCCATTATCAATCGCATGGGCTTCAACAACGACGGCATCGACGCGCTGGTGCGCAATGTCGAGCGTTCGAAGCACATCCATGCCGGCGCGAATCGCGGCATCCTCGGCATCAACATCGGCAAGAACCGCGATACCGCCAATGCCGATGCGCTGAACGATTACCTGATCTGCCTCGAGCGCGCCTATCCGCTGGCGGACTACATCACCGTCAACATTTCCTCGCCGAACACCGCCGGCCTGCGCGAATTGCAGGAAGAGCAATCGCTGCGACGTCTGGTTTCCGGGTTGCGCGACGCCCAGGAACGCCTCGCCGGGCAACAACGTCGACGCGTTCCGTTGCTGGTGAAGATTGCGCCCGATCTCAGCGACGAGGACATCGATGCAATCGCCCGCGTCTTCAACGATCTCGACGTCGATGGCGTGATCGCCACCAACACCACGGTCTCGCGCAGTGAAATCCAGGGCAGCCCGCTTGCGGCGGAAGTCGGAGGCCTGTCCGGCACGCCATTGCTGGAACGCTCGACCGCGACCCTGCGTCGCCTGCGCGCACGGCTGGCCAGCCATATCCCGATGATCGGCGTCGGCGGAATCGCCAGTGGCACCGATGCCATCGCCAAGACCGCGGCAGGCGCGCAACTGGTGCAGCTCTACACCGGACTGATCTACCGCGGTCCGCGCCTGATTCGCGAATGCGTCGATGCGATCCATCGCCGCACCCAGCAAGCCTCGACACCCACGCTGAAATGAGCAACGGCCTGCAGGTCACTCGCGCGCAATCACTGCGCACGCACAATACCTTCGGCATCGACGTCACCACGCCGCTGGCCTTGCGCGTCGACGATCCCGCGCAATTGCCGGATGCGCTGGCGATGGCGCCGAATGCGCTGGTGCTCGGTGGCGGCAGCAACCTGTTGCTGGTGGCCGCACCCGATGCCGTGCTCGAACTCGCCAACAACGACATTTCCGTGATCGCGGAAGACGATGACCACGTCGACGTGCGCTGCGGCGCCGGCGCGGTCTGGCACGACTTCGTGATGGCGACGCTGCAGCGCGGCTGGTCGGGACTGGAGAACCTGGCGCTGATTCCCGGCACGGTCGGTGCATCGCCGATCCAGAACATCGGCGCCTATGGCGTCGAGGTGATGGAACGCATCACTGCAGTCGATGCCTGGGACCGCCACGAAGCGCGCTGGCTGCGCTTCGCTGCCGCCGATTGCGCCTTCACCTATCGCGACAGCCGCTTCAAGCACGAACCGGATCGCTACATCGTGACGTCGGTGGAATTCCACCTCGATCGCAAGCCGTCATTGCGCCTCGACTACGCCGGCATCCGCGATGAACTGGCGACAATGTCGATCATTGAGCCGACCGCGCGCGATGTCGCCGACGCGGTGATCCGCATCCGTCGCCGCAAACTGCCCGATCCTGCCGTGATCGGCAACGCCGGCAGCTTCTTCAAGAATCCGATCGTCGCGGTCGACATCGCCGAAGCATTGCGCGACGCGCATCCCGATCTCCCGGTCTTCCCCGCCGGATCACCCGGGCGTCGCAAACTTTCCGCCGCATGGCTGATCGATCGCAGCGGCTGGAAGGGCCATCGCGACGGCGACGCCGGCGTCTCCGCCGGGCACGCGCTGGTGCTGGTCAATCACGGCAATGCCAGCGGCGCGCAATTGCTCGACCTTGCACGCCGTATCGCCACGTCGGTACACGAACGCTTCGGCGTGGCGATCGAACCGGAACCGCGGATCATCGGCGCGACGTGGTGACCGAAACCACATCATCGCAACGCCCGCCCCTGCTGCGCGCGGCCATCTACATGCTGCTCAGCACCGTCGGCTTCGGTCTGATGGCGGTGACGATCCGGCTTGCCTCGAAGACCGAGTCGACTCTGGAAATCGCCTTTTTCCGCAATTTCTTCGGACTGCTCGCGCTGTTGCCATTGCTGATCGGCCCGGCACTGCGCACGCCTGATCCACGCGCCGCCCTTCGCAAGACCGTACACACCACCCGACTGTCGCGCTATGGCGTGCGCGCCTTGATTGGCTTCATCGGCATGTTCCTCGGCTTCTGGTCGATCGCCAACCTGCCGTTGTCGCAGGCGATCGCACTGGCGTATTCCTCGCCGATTTTCGTCACGATCGCCGCCGTGCTGATGCTGGGCGAAGTCGTGCGCGTCCGTCGCTGGATGGCGGTCCTCTTCGGCTTCATCGGCATGCTGGTGATCGTGCGCCCGCTCTCGCACGCGTTCACCCTCGGCTCGCTGGTGGCGGTCGCCGCGGCGATCACCAGCGCCATCGTCGCCATCCAGATCAAGGAACTGTCGACGACGGACAGTCCCGACACCATCGTGTTCTGGACCTACGCGTTGTGGGTGCCGATGTCGCTGGTCGCCGCGTTGTTCCAGTGGCACTGGCCGTGGGGCATCACCTGGTTGTGGCTGATCCTGACCGGCGTGCTCGGCACCGTCGGCCAGGTGATGTGGACGCGCGCGCTCAAGCTCGGCGAAGTCTCGGCGCTGACGCCGATCAGCTTCGTGCAGCTGGTGGTGGTGACGATCGCCGGCTGGCTGATGTTCGGCGAAGAGATCGATCGCTGGACGCTGATCGGCGCCGCCATCATCTTCGCCTCGACCGTCTACATCGCCCATCGCGAGGCGCAATTGGCCCGGCAAAAACGCAGCAATGCGACATGCGAGGCCGTGGAAGCCGGGCGCTGACCGCTCCGCTCGTCATGACCAATGGCACGCGGGCGCAGACAGATCCTGGCGTAGCGTCGGCACATCCACCGGAGGAATCCGTCATGCGCCGCCTGCTGCCCGCCCTGCTCGCCCTCTCCATCGCCACGCCACTCGCGGCGCAAACGCCACCACCGGCAACCACGACCGATACGCCGCTCAATGCCAGCATGCCGGCCGCGGCACCCGCCGACGTCGCCAGCATGGACGCGATCATGGCTGCGCTGTACGACGTGATTTCCGGACCGCCGGGCAAGGCACGCGATTGGAACCGCATGCGTTCGCTGTTCGTCCCCGAAGCGCGGATGATCCCGACCCGCAAGACGAAAGACGGCGCGGTGCGCATGCGCTGGATGACGGTGAACGACTACGTCGCGACATCCGGCGCGCTGATCGAACGCGAAGGTTTCGTTGAGCGCGAACTGGCGCGCAAGACCGATCGCTTCGGCAACATGGCGCAGGTATTCAGCACCTACGATGGCCGCACCGACAAGGGCGACTACCACGAGCGTGGCATCAACAGCCTGCAATTGCTGTTCGACGGCAAGCGCTGGTGGATCGTCTCGATCATGTGGGTGGGTGAAGCGCCGGACACCCCGTTGCCGGCGGATTACCTGCCGAAGCGCTGAGCGGAACCGGCGCCGAACATCAGCGCATAAACGCCGATCACCCAGGCCAGTGCCGCACCCCAACCGGCAAGGACATCGCTGGGATAGTGCACGCCGAGATACGGGCGTGATGCGCCGACAGCGAGCACGAACAGCGCCGAAACCGCGACGACCGGCCAGCGCCAGCGCGTGCGCCACGCCAGCAACACCAGCACCGATGCCAGCGTCATCGATCCCATGGCGTGGCCGCTGGGAAAGCTGAAGGTGGTTTCCGGCGCCAGCGATTCCCACAAAGACGGCCGCGCGCGTCCGTAGTAGTGCTTGGCGGCGATGTTGATCAATGCCGAACCGATGAACGCAGTCGCCGCGAACAATGCGTCACGCTTGTGGTGGCGATACAGCAGCCATGCCACCAGCACGATATCGAACGGAATCACGCCGTACTGGTAGCCGAGCCGCGAGAACAGCAGCGCCAGCTGATCGAGCATCGGTGTGTGGTGTGCATGCAGCCATTCGAGGATCGGCAGGTCGAAGCCGAAATTACGGCCCTCACCCACGTCTTCCGCCAGTTCGCCAAAACCCCATAGCGGCAACAACACCGCGATGAACAGCAAGGCGATGCGACGCATGCTCAATCGGCGTGGACGGCATAGCGCCGCGCGACATAGGCGTCGATGATGCCGATGAATTCCTGCGCAATCCCTTCGCCACGCAGGGTTACGGTTTTCTGGCCATCCTCGAACACCGGTGCGGACGGCGCCTCGCCGGTGCCGGGCAAGGAAATGCCGATATTGGCGTGGCGCGATTCGCCGGGCCCGTTGACGATGCAGCCCATCACCGCCAGCGTCATGTTTTCGGCGCCGGGATACTTGATCTTCCATTCCGGCATGCTGGCACGGACGTGCTCCTGCACCACGCCGGCGAGTTCCTGGAAGAACTCCGATGTGGTGCGACCACAACCTGGGCATGCGGTGACCATCGGCGTGAACGCGCGCAGACCCATCGTCTGCAGCAATTCCTGCGCGACGATCACTTCCTGCGTGCGCGATGCGCCGGGTTCGGGCGTCAACGAAATGCGGATGGTGTCGCCGATGCCTTCCTGCAACAACACCGACAACGCCGCACTCGACGCAACGATGCCCTTGCTGCCGATGCCGGCTTCGGTCAACCCGAGATGCAGGGCGAAATCGCTGCGGCGCGCCATCTCGCGATACACCGCGATCAGTTCCTGCACGCCACTGACTTTCGCCGAGAGAATGATGCGCTCGGCCGGCAGGCCCAGTTCAACCGCACGATGCGCGGAATCGAGCGCTGAGCGAATCAATGCTTCGCGCAGCACCCGGCCGGCATCCCACGGTTCGGCGCGCGCGTGGTTTTCATCCATCAACTGCGCGGCCAGCGCCTGGTCGAGCGAACCCCAGTTGGCGCCGATGCGGACCGGCTTGTCGTGTTTGATCGCGAATTCGATCAGCTGCGCAAACTGGGTGTCCTTCTTCTTGCCGAAACCGACGTTGCCGGGATTGATGCGGTACTTCGCCAGCGCCTCGGCGCAGGCCGGCTCGTTGGTCAGCAGCGTGTGGCCGTTGTAGTGGAAGTCGCCGATGATCGGCACGTCGATGCCCATCATCGCCAGCTTGTCGACGATGCGTGGCACCGCGGCGGCGGCTTCCGCGGTGTTGACGGTGATGCGCACCAGTTCCGAGCCCGCGCGCCACAGCTCGGCGACCTGCTTGGTCGTCGATGCGACATCGGCGGTATCGGTATTGGTCATCGACTGCACCACGACCGGCGCGCCACCACCGACCTCCACCTTGCCGACCATGACCGGCCGGGTGCGATGGCGTGAATGGGGGCCGAAGTGGTCGGCAGGATTGGCGTGTGCGGTCATGGCGGGGATTTTATCAGTCGCGTTGACCTGTCCGTGGCGGACGCCCGTTATCCTGATGCGGATGGATGACCGCCGCGATGATGTCCTCACCCCCAGCCAGCTCAACACGCTGGCGCGCAACCTGCTGGAAGACACCTTCCCGGTGGTGAACGTCGAGGGTGAGCTCGGCAACGTCTCGCGGCCGGCGTCCGGCCATCTCTATTTCACCTTGAAGGATGCGCGCGCCCAGATCCGTTGCGCGCTGTTCCGGCCCAAGAGCCAGTGGCTGCGTTTCCAGCCGCGCGAAGGCCTGATGGTGCTGGCGCGTGGCCGCCTGACCCTGTACGAGGCCCGTGGCGATTACCAGCTGATCCTCGATTCGCTGGAGGAAGCCGGCGAAGGCGCGTTGCGCCGGGCGTTCGAGGAATTGCGCCAGAAGCTGCAGGCGGAAGGATTGTTCGACCAATCGCGCAAGCGTCCGCTGCCGCGCTTCGTGCGTCGCCTCGGCGTGATCACCTCACCCGGCGGCGCCGCGGTGCATGACGTGTTGAGCGTGCTGGGCCGACGCTTCCCGTTGCTGCCGGTGGACATCCTGCCGGTGCAGGTGCAAGGCACTGGCGCGGCCGCTCAGATCGCCGATACGGTGAAGCGCGCCAGCGAAAGTGGACGTTATGACGCGCTGCTGGTCACCCGCGGCGGCGGTTCGCTGGAAGACCTCTGGGCCTTCAACGAGGAAGTGCTGGCGCGTGCGATCGCCTCGAGTGCTGTGCCGGTGGTGTCCGCGGTTGGTCATGAGAGCGACGTCTCGCTCGCCGATTTCGCCGCCGATGTCCGCGCCGCCACCCCATCGGCCGCGGCGGAATTGTTGAGCCTCGATCAGGGCGACCTGCAGCGACGCCTGCAATCGCTGGAACGGCGCCTGCGTGATCGCCAGCAGCAACGCCTGCGTGATCTCGCGCAACGCCTCGATCGTGCCTGGTTGAAGCTTGACGCGCAAAAACCGGCGGCGCGCCTCCACGCCATGGCATTGCGGCAGTTGCAACTCGGACAGCGGCTCAACGCGGCCTGGCAACGTTCGAGCGAACGCGATCGCGCGCGCCTGCACCACGCCCAGGCGGTATTGCGTGCACGCCATCCGCAGCTGCGCCTGCAACACCTGCGCGAGCGCCTCGCCGCGATCGGCCAGCGTCCGCAACTGGCGATCGCCCGTCAGCTGCAGCAGGAAACCCTGCGCCTGCGCTCGGCGGTGCGCGCACTGCATGCGGTGAGTCCGCTCGCCACCGTCGCCCGCGGTTACGCGATCCTCAGCGATGGCGATGGCGTTCCGGTGCAATCGGTCGCGCAAGTCGCGCCAGGGGATCGCCTTCGTGCCCGCCTGCACGACGGCGAGCTCGCGTTGCAGGTTGAGAACGTTCTTCCCTCCGCCACGGAGTCCTGATCATGTTGCGGAAGTCCTATCCCTACTATCTCGCCAATCGCCCGGTCGCAGCGAACACCGACCTCGAAGTGCTGGACAAATATTCCGGCAAGCGCGCCACCCGCGTCGCCTTCGCCGATGCCGCGACGATGCGCAAGGGGATCGTCGCCGCGCACAAGGCGCGCGAGACGATGGCCGCCTTCCCGCCGGATGCACGCCGCGATGTGCTGGAACATTGCGTGCGTCGCTTCCAGGAGCGCCAGGAAGAACTCGCGCTCGCGCTGTGCATCGAAGCCGGCAAGCCGATCCACGATGCCCGTGGCGAAGTGCTGCGCCTGATCGACACCTTCCGCATCGCCGCCGGCGAAGCCACCCGCGGTGACGGCGAAGTGATCGAACTCGACGTCTCCGAACGCGCCCGCGGTTATCGCGGCATGGTCAAGCGCGTGCCGGTCGGCGCCTGCGCCTTCATCACCCCGTTCAATTTCCCCTTGAACCTGGTCGCGCACAAGGTCGCCCCGGCAATCGCCGCGGGCTGCCCATTCGTGCTGAAACCGGCGCCGAAAACCCCGATCGGCGCGCTGATCATCGGCGAAGTGCTGGCCGAAACCGATCTGCCGAAAGGCGCGTTCTCGATCCTGCCCTGCTCCAACGATGACGCGAGCCTGCTGGTCGAGGATCCGCGCATCGCCCTGCTGTCGTTTACCGGCGGACTGATCGGCTGGGACCTGAAGGCCCGCGCCGGCCGCAAGAAAGTGGTGCTGGAACTCGGCGGCAATGCCGCCTGCATCGTCGACGCCGATCCCGGTATCGATCTCGATGCCGTGGTGCAACGATTGGTGTTCGGCGCCTATTACCAGAGCGGCCAGAGTTGCATCAGCGTGCAGCGCATCTTCGTCCACAAGGACATCGCCAAACCGCTGCGCAAGAAACTCGTGGAGGCGGTGAAAGGCTTGAAGATGGGCGATCCGCGCGACGAACGCACCTTCATCGGCCCGGTGGTGGATGACGGCGCCGCCGATCGCATCGAAACGTGGATCGCCGATGCAATCAAGCGCGGCGCCAAGCGACTCGCCGGCGGCAAGCGCAATGGCCGGATGATCGCGGCGACCCTGCTGGAACACGTGCCGCACGGTTGCGACCTTTACAAGCGCGAAGCCTTCGGCCCGGTGGCGATGATCGAGACCTTCGATGATTTCGACGACGCGCTGGATCGCGCCAATGCCAGCGATTTCGGCCTGCAGGCCGGCGTGTTCACCGCCCGCATCGACCACGCCATGCGCGCCTGGGATCGTCTTGAAGTCGGCGGCGTGATCGTCGGTGACGTGCCGAGCTTCCGCGTCGACAACATGCCCTACGGCGGCGTCAAGGCATCGGGACTGGGACGCGAAGGCGTGCGTTACGCCATCGAGGACATGACCGAACGGCGGCTGCTGGTCATCAAGTCCTGAGTCATCCGTTCCTGGCGGCGAGCGCGCTCAACGCCTGCGGCCGTCCGAACAGGAAGCCCTGTCCGTACTGGCAGCCCTCCTCGCGCAGGCAATCGCGCTGCTGGCGGGTTTCCACGCCCTCGGCGATGCAGTCGATGCCGAGGCCATCGGCCAGCGACACGATCGCGCGCACCAGCGCCTCGCTTTCGCCGCGACTGGAGTCCTGCAATCCCGCGACGAAACTGCGATCGATCTTCAAGGCGTGGAACGGGAATTTGCGCAGATAGGACAGCGCCGAGAATCCGGTGCCGAAATCGTCGAGCATCGCCAGCACGCCGCGCGACTTGAGCTGGTTGAGTTGCTCCAGCGTGCGACCGCTGTCTTCCAGCAATGACGCTTCGGTGACCTCGATGCGCAAGCGCGCCGGATCGGCGCCGGCGGCATCCAGCGTCGACAGCAGGCGCACGGCGAATTCCGGCGAACGGAAATGCAGCGGCGACACGTTGATCGAGACATAGCCCTTGGTACGCGATCCCGCCATCCATTCCGCGACCTTGCGATAGACCAGCCAGTCGATTTCGCGCACGAGGCCACTGTCCTCGCCGACGCCGATGAACGCGCTCGGCGTCAGCAGCCCCTGCGTTTCATGCTGCCAGCGCACCAGCGCCTCGTGGCCGACGACGCGACCGTTGCCGAGATGCACGATCGGTTGCAGGTGGACGTCGAAAGCGTCGGCGTTGATCGAACGCCGCAGATCGGCTTCGAGATCGAGCAGGCGCAACGATTCCGCGCGCATCGCTTCGTCGAACACCATCGCCTGCGAGCGTCCGTTGGCCTTGGCGCGATACATCGCGGCATCGGCGTCGCGCAGGATTTCCTCGCCCGACTCGTAACCGGGACGCCACATCGCGATGCCGACACTCGCCGACGGGAAGAGTTCGCGATCGTGAACGAAGATCGGGGCCTCGAACGCCTTGATGATGCGCTCGGACAGCGCGATCACCTCGTCGATGCCGGACACCAGCTCGGCGAGCACCGCGAATTCGTCGCCACCCAGCCGCGCCACCAGGTCGTGCGGACCGAGCTGGCCGCGAATGCGCTTGGCCACCTGCACCAGCATTTCGTCACCGGCGGCGTGGCCCATGCTGTCGTTGATCAGCTTGAACTGGTCGAGGTCGAGATACAGCACCGCGAACCCCGGCATGTCGACCGAGCCGCGCGATGTCAGCATGTTGAGCTGCAGGCGCTCGAGCAATTGCTGGCGGTTCGGCAGGCCGGTCAAGCCGTCATGGCTCGCCTGGTATTGCAGGCGCTGTTCGACACGGATGCGCTCGCCGATCTCCGCCAGCAGGGTGCGATTGGTTTCCGCCAGCTCGCGGGTGCGGTCGCGGACGTGGCCTTCCAGTTCCTGCAGCAGGCCGCGTCGCTCCAGCGCCACCGACACGTGCTGCGCCGCGAACGACAGCAGTTCCATGTCCTGCGCGCCGAAACGGACATCGTCGCGATAACTCTGGATCGCCATCACCCCGACCGGAATCCCGTTGCGCAGCAGCGGCACGCCCAGCCACGACACTGCCATCTGCCCGCGCACGTCGATCAGGCCATCACGCTGCAAGCGCTGCAGGGTAGCTTCGTCGAGCAGCAACGGCCGGCCATTGTTGACGACGTAGTCGGCGACGCCACGACCACGCGGCACGCGCGCGGGAATGTCGTCGAGCTCGTCGGCGACATAGACGAAATCGAGGAATCCGGGATCCTCGCTCACCAGCGCGATGAAGAAATTGCGGCTTTCGATCAACTCGCCGAGGACCGCGTGCACGCCGCTATAGAAATTCCAGCCATCGCCCTGGCTCGACGACATCTCGCTGATGCGGAACAGCGCCGCCTGCAGGCGCTCGGCGCGCTTGCGTTCCTGGATTTCCAGTTCCAGCATCGCGTTGGCGTCGCGCAGTTCGCGCGTGCGCTGCGCCACCTGGTCTTCCAGCTCGACCTTGGCGCCGCGGCGATCGAGCACGATCTGGATGTGCTGCGCGACGTAGGCCAGCACCTCGGCGGACTCGCGGCTGTAGCGATTGGGCCGATCGTAGCTCTGCACCACCACCGCGCCACGCGCCACCCCATCGCTCATCATCGGCACGCCCAGCCACGACAGGCTGGCCGGCCCGATGCAATCGGCTTCGGCGATCCCGCATTGCGCCGCGAGCGCGCTCGACGGCCCCATCATCGGCTCGCCCTTCTGCATCATCCGCACGGTCAGGCTGCCCTTGAGCCGGGACAGTGGCATCGCACCGTCATGCACCGGCCAGTGGTCGACCTGGTCGACGAAATACGGGATGCGGATTTCATCCTTCTCGCGATCCCACAGCATGATCATGATGTTCTGGGCATAGATCAGCCCCGCCACCTCGTCGTGGATGCGTTCAAGCGTGGTGCGCAGATCCAGCCCCGACTGCGACAGCTCCGATATGCGGAACAGTGCGCGCTGGATGCGATGGGCATCCGACAACACCTGGACGCGCGAATCGGCGAGCAGGCGCGTCAGCGTCGCGTGGATCGCCGAATGGATCACGTCCATCCATTCCGATCCCGGCGCATCCACCCGTCCTTGCGGATGCGCCAGCAATACGTAGGGCACGCTGTCGTCCAGACGCGCCTGCAGGCAATGGCCTTCGCTGCGCTTGCCGGCCAACGCATCCACCGCGGCGCCACGCGCCAATGCCTCGCGCGGCCCGAACGCCTCGACATCGCTGCCGCCCTGGGCGTCGCGCCACGCCAGCGCCAGCGTCACGTCGGCCGGCACCAGCGCATGCAGCGCCTCCAGCAGACCGCGCACCGCCGAATGCGAACGCAGGCCCGCCCATTGCGTGGGCAGGACCGAAGCCTCTGGGAGGATGGCGGCATTCATGATGGGGATAGAGTACCCCGCCGCTGCCCTTCACCACTGCAACCCCGTTTCCGCCTGCCAGCCGTTCCAAATGGCATGGAGGCCTGCACGGCGACATCGCGCGCAACCGTTATCCTATGGCAGATGGATGGCGTGCCCAGCGAGCCCGACGACAATGCGCTCATGACCGCCTATGCCACGGGCGATCAGCGGGCGTTCGAACTGCTGTACAGCCGCCATCGCGCCGGCCTGTACCGCTACATCCTGCGCCTGCTCCGCGATCGCGCCGCCACCGACGAACTGTTCCAGGACGTCTGGCAGCGCGTGATCAGCGCCCGCAACGGTTGGCGCCCGAGCGGAT
Source organism: Pseudomonadota bacterium (assembly GCA_018242405.1). Lineage (GTDB taxonomy): Bacteria > Pseudomonadota > Gammaproteobacteria > Xanthomonadales > Xanthomonadaceae > Solilutibacter. Next base: position 12,446 of record JAFEBZ010000099.1, read on the forward strand.
CGTTCAGCGGCTGGCTGTACCAGATCGCGCACCATCGCATCAACGATTACTGGCGCGCGCGTCGCCATCGTCCCGCCGCGCCCATCGACGCCGAGGAACGCGTCGCCGCGATCCCCGACCAGGACACCCCGGATCGCGCGGTCTCGGAGTTCGAACAGCGCCGGCGCCTGCAGCTCGCGCTCGAAACGTTGCCGCGCGAACAACGCGAAGTGGTCGCACTGCGACTGGAACAGGAACTGACACTGGAGGAAATCGCCACCATCACCGGCGTGGGCCGGGAAACCGTGAAATCCAGGTTGCGTTACGCCATGGACAAGTTGCGGGTGGAAATGAAGCCATGAAGCGCCACGAAGAAGACTTGCCACTGGACGCCGAGGAACGCGCACTGGCCGCGCAACTGCGCCGGCTGCCGCCGCATGGCGAGCCTGCGCCCGATCTCGACGCGCGCATCCTGGCGATGGCGCGCACGGCGAGTGGCGGACGGCACACAGCACCTTGGTATCGCTCCCTTCCCGGTTATGCCAGCGCAGCGGCCGTGTGCGTACTCGCGGCCGGGCTAGCCTGGCAGTTGTGGCCGGCGCACGTGCAGCGCACTGAACGCGTGGCGACACCCGCCCCGGTACCGCCACCACCCGCACCAGCCAAGTCGGTTGCCGAAGTGCTTCCGGCACCGCAGGAGACAGCGACTGCAGCCCGGGATTCCGTCGCCGACAAAGTGGATGCCGCCCCGCCGCCGCGTGAAGTGATCGCTCCACCGCAACCGCCGCGTCCTGTGCCGAAGGTCAGCGTGCCGCCGACACCGCAACCACCGATCGTTTCTTCCACCAACGAAACTTCGGCGTACTCGGCCCCGGAGCCGGCAGTCGCGGCGCGCGTCATGGCTCCGCCAGCGCCTCCTCCTGCGCCACCGGCACCGCCTGCACCGCCCCCGCAAACTGTTGCGCCGGCCGCGGCTGCCGAAGGCGGCGTCAAGTCGCGCGAACAACAGAAGACCGCAGCTCCCGCCATGAACGCGATGCGCGCGAAGACCGCGGACAACACCGAAAACGGTTACGACGCCCGCCCGCCCGCCACCGTGCAGGACACCAGCGTGCGCAACGACTGGCTCAAGCGCATCCGTGAACTGATGGCGCAGGGCGATCGCGATGGCGCGCGCAGCAGCCTGCAGGAATACAGGACGCGTTATCCCGACGCGACGATTCCCAGCGACCTGCAGCCCTTGCTTGCGCCGCCTCCGACAAAAACACCGTAACGCCGATTCAACCGCCGCGATATTCGCGCGGAATGCGTTCGTTCAAGCCAACCAGGATTTCGTAGGGGATCGTTCCCGCCCAGTCGGCCACGTCCTGACAGGTGATGGCATCGCCGCCCTGATGGCCAATCAGCACCACTTCGTCCTCGTTCCACGCGCTGCCCTGCGCGCCGAGATCGACCATGAACTGATCCATGCACACGCGCCCGACGATGGGATGGCGCTGGCCGCGGATCAGCACTTCGCCGCGCGACGACAGCCCACGCGAATAGCCATCGCCGTAACCGATCGGCACCGTGACCACGCGGGTATCGTGCGGCGCGGTCCAGGTCGCGCCGTAACTCACCGAGCGCCCGGCCTTCACCACCTTGAAGTAGACGACCTGCGACACCAGCGACAACGCCGGACGCAATTCGAAAGGCGGACGCGCGGTATCGCCCGGCGAAACGCCATAAAGGATGATGCCCGGACGCACCATGTCGAGCCATGTTTCCGGGAAATGCAGCACGCCGCCGGAGTTGGCGAGATGGCGGATCGGCATCGGTGCGCCGATGCGCTCGAAATGCGCGCAAGCCTCGATGAAGCGCTCGAGTTGCAGCCGCGTCATCGGCGACTGCGGATCATCCGAACACGCGAGGTGCGAATACACGCCCTTGATCGTGCACCACGGCGATGCCACCGCGGCTTCGATCAACGCACCTGCGCTTTCGCTGTGGACGCCGATGCGCTCCATCCCGGTATCGACCTTGAGGTGCACCACCGCCTTGCACGCCGCCGACTGCGCGGCCGCTTCGACCTGGCGCAGCTTGTCGAGCGACGACACCGTGATCTCGAGATCGTGTTCGAGGAACTGCGCGACCTGTGGTCCGAAGATGCCGCCCATCACCAGGATCGGTCCACGGATTCCGGCCTGGCGCAGCGCGATGCCCTCTTCCACGAAGGCGACACCGAGCTGATCGACGCCCTGCGCCACCAGATGGCGCGCCACCTGCACCAGCCCGTGGCCGTAGGCATTGGCCTTGACGATGCCCATCACCGGAACGCCGACATGGCCGGCGATCGCCCGCAAGTTGTGGCTGATGGCGTCGAGATCGACATCGATATGGGTCGGACGCTGGGTAAACGGCGTAGTCATGGCGATATTCCATCACGCGCGCGTGAATGCGGCCAGCGGAAATCGTCACTGGCGCTTGCCTGCCTTCAGGGTTGACTTGACGCTGGGATTTTAGTCCATTATATTTACTATCAAATTATTGGACGTTTTATCATGACCGAAACACCCTGGTACGACATCGTCGCCATCCCC
>JAFEBZ010000009.1 GCA_018242405.1 Pseudomonadota bacterium
CACCGGCGGCGCCGTGCGGTTCGTCCGCAGTGGCCGACCATACGAGGCATGGATGCCGAGTCGAGCCTCCATGGATGGATTCACGGCGTGTCGGCGACTGCGGATAACCGCTAAGGCGCACAGCCGGGCGATGCTTTCTCGCCAGCAAGCGTGCCGTTCAGCGTGCGCAATGTCGCCGCGCTACACTTCGGGCATGAACATCCGACTCCCCCTCGTGCTGGTCACCGCCTGCCTGCTAACGGCCTGCGGCAACAAGGGCCCGCTGGTGCTGCCGCAGAAGCCGGTGCCGGTCGAAACCACGACGACGCCCGCGCCGCAGACGGACACGCAGGCACCGTCGACCGACAGCCAAGCGCAACCGAAACCGGCCGAACAGCCTGCCCAGGAGCAGCCCAAGCCCCAGCCGGCGACCACGACTCCCCAGCGCTGAGGCGATCATGCGCTTCAGCAAGATGCATGGTGCCGGCAACGACTTCGTCGTAATCGACCTGCGCGACGGCGCGCCCGTGCCTTCCGTCGATCTTTGCCGACTGCTCGGCGATCGTCACCTGGGGGTCGGCTGCGACCAGATCCTCACCATCGAAGCGCCGCGCGCTGCGGGCTCGGTTGCCAGTTACGGCATCTGGAATTCCGATGGCTCGCCCTCAGGCCAGTGCGGCAACGGCGCGCGCTGCGTCGCCGCGTGGCTGGTGCGCGACGGCGCGGCGCAAGGCGAGCGTTTCCGCATCGACAGCCCAGTAGGCACGCATGACGTCGAGCGTCTCGGTGGCGACCAGTACCGCATCAACATGGGTGCGCCGGATTTTTCGGTGCAGGCAATTCCGCTCAAGCCCGGCACCGCGGAGTCCGACCAGTACACCTTGTGCGTGGATGGCGAGGATGTCGCGTTTGGCGCGGTATCGATGGGCAATCCGCATGCGGTGATCGAAGTCGATGACGTGCGCAGTGCCGATGTCGCCCATATCGGTCCTGCCGTGCAGGCGTCGCCGCTGTTCCCGAATTCGGCCAATGTCGGTTTCGCGCAGGTGCTGGCGCCCGATCGCATTCGCTTGCGCGTATACGAACGCGGAGCCGGCGAGACCCTGGCCTGCGGCAGTGGTGCCTGCGCCGCGGCGACGGTGCTGATGCGGCGCGGGCGCATCGGTCGCGATGTCGCGGTGGAGCTACCGGGCGGCACCTTGCGCATCACTTGGCCCGACAACGCATCTGCAGTCACAATGGCGGGACCGACGGCCTTCGTGTTCGAAGGCGAGTTGCCGCATATCCGGGGATGAAGGAACGCATGGACCACAACGAAAAACTCGGTGCCCACGAAGTCGCGGCCTGGCTGCGCCACCATCCGGGCTTCCTCCAGCAGTTCCCCGATCTCGCGCAGTCGCTGCAGGTGCCGCGCGAGGATGGCCGTGCCGCATCGCTGGCCAGCTACCAGCTCGAAGTGCTGCGCGACAAGAATCGCGAGCTCAATCGCCGCCTGCACGATCTCTTCGCCAACGCCGAGGAGAACGAGCGGCTGGCCGTGCGTTCGCACCAGTTGACGTTGGCGCTGATGCGGCAGTCGACGCTGGCCGATACCGTGCGCGCGATGGCCGCGAGTCTTGCCGAGGATTTCCACGGCGATCGCGTGCGCGTGCTGCTGTTCCGCGCGATTCCGGAACTGGAAGGACAGGAATGGGTGCTGCACGCCGATGAAAACTCATCGACGCTGGCGCCATTCCGCGACTGCATCGCCGATGGCCAGCCGATCTCCGGTCGCCTGCAGGCCGACAAGCAATCGGTGCTGTACGGCACGGCTTCCGACGAGGTGCTGTCCAGCCTGTTGCTGCCGATCAGCGGGCACGGCCTGGTTGCAGTGGGCAGCAACGACGCCAACCGGTTCTATCCGGGCATGGGCACGCTGTTCGCCAAGATGATGGGCGAAGCCTTCGCCACCGCGCTGGATCGTTACGCCACGTCGTGAACACCACGAACGACATCGCGGCCTTCATCGACCATCTCAGGGTCGAGCGGGCGATGTCGGCACACACGCTGGACGCCTATCGCCGCGATCTCGCCGAGTTCGTGCACTGGTGCGCGGAGCAGGGCATCGATGATCCAACGCGTGCCGATGCCAACCACATCCGCGCCTGGGTGGCAGCGGAACATCGTCGCGGTCTCTCGCCGAAAAGTTTGCAACGACATTTGTCGGCTTGCCGCAGCTGGTTTCGCTGGCTGCTGAAGAACGGCGTGGTCGCTGCCAATCCCGCCGATGGCGTGCGCGGACCGAAGGCGCCACGCAATCTTCCGCAAGTGCTCGACGTGGACGAAGCCGTGCAACTGGTCGAACTCGATACCGATGCGCAACTCGGGACACGCGATCGCGCGTTGCTGGAATTGCTGTATTCCTCCGGCCTGCGCGTCAGCGAATTGTGCGGGCTGCACTGGAACATGCTCGACCTCGGCAACGGACTGGTGACCGTGACCGGCAAGGGCAACAAGCAGCGCACGGTTCCGGTGGGATCACACGCCTGTCGTGCGCTGGAAGCATGGCGCGAGGAATCGCATCCGCGCACCGATGCGCCGGTGTTCCCCGGGCGCGGCGGCACGCCGATCACCACGCGCGCGGTGCAGATCCGCCTGCGCCAACTCGCGCAGCGCCAGGGCGTGTACAAGCGCGTGCATCCGCACCTGCTGCGCCACAGTTTTGCCAGCCACATGCTGGAATCCTCCGGCGACCTGCGCGCGGTGCAGGAATTGCTCGGCCACGCCGACATCAGCACCACGCAGATCTACACCCACCTCGATTTCCAGCACTTGGCCAAGGTCTATGACGGCGCGCACCCGCGGGCGAAGCGGAAGTCGAGCGGCTGAACCTGCCATTCGTCATGCCTTGACTCCTCCTGCGGCGACCCCAGATCGGGACGACAAGGAGACCCCATGGACCCCAGTCAGAATCCGACCGTTTTCCACGCGACCACCATCTGTTCGGTGCGCCGCAACGGCAAGGTAGTGATCGCCGGCGACGGCCAGGTCACGCTCGGCAATACGGTGATGAAATCGAACGCGCGCAAGGTGCGCCGCCTCGGCGCGGATGGCCGCGTGCTCGCCGGGTTCGCCGGCGCGGCGGCCGATGCCTTCACCCTGTTCGAACTGTTCGAATCCAAGCTCGAGAAACACGGCCAGCTGCTGCGCGCCGCGGTCGAGTTCGCCAAGGATTGGAGGACCGAGCGTCGCTTCGGCAAGCTCGAAGCGCTGCTCGCGGTCGCCGATGCTGAAACGTCATTGGTGATCAGCGGCACCGGCGACCTGATCGAGCCGGAAGACGGATTGATCGCGATCGGTTCCGGCGGCATGTACGCGCTGTCGGCGGCACGCGCGCTGATCGCGCATACCGAACTCGATGCGAAAACCATCGCGACGGAAGCGCTCAAGATCGCCGGCGACGTCTGCATCTATACCAACCGCAATATCACCGTGGAGGAGCTGTGATGCTGAAGCCCGACACGTCTTCCGCCGCGATGACCCCGCGAGAAATCGTCGCCGAACTCGATCGCCACATCATCGGCCAGCATCAGGCCAAGCGCGCGGTCGCGATCGCGCTGCGCAACCGCTGGCGCCGTGCGCAGCTGTCCGACGAACTGCGCCACGAAGTGATGCCGAAGAACATCCTGATGATCGGCCCGACCGGCGTCGGCAAGACCGAGATCGCGAGACGACTGGCGACGCTCGCCAACGCGCCTTTCGTCAAGGTCGAGGCGACGCGCTTCACCGAAGTCGGTTATGTCGGCAAGGACGTCGAGCAGATCATCCGCGATCTCGCCGACACCGCGGTCAAGCTCTATCGCGAACAGGCCAAGCAGCGCGTGCGCACCCAGGCCGAGGAACGCGCCGAAGATCGCATCCTCGACACCCTGCTGCCGCAGCGGGCGCCAACCGGCTTCGGTTTCAATGCCGCGGACGTGCGTGACGAACCATCGGCGGTCGAATCCGATACGCGTCGCAAGCTGCGCCAGCAATTGCGTGCCGGTGAGCTCGATGAACGCCAGATCGAAATCGAAACCGCGGTGAACGTCGGCGTCGACATCATGGCGCCGCCGGGCATGGAGGAAATGGGTCAGCAGTTGCGCTCGATGTTCTCGCAACTGTCCGGTGGCAAGACCCACAAGAAAACCGTGACGGTGAAGGCCGCGCGCACGTTGTTGCAGGACGAGGAAGCTGCAAAACTCGTCAACGAGGACGAAGTGCGCGAAGCGGCGATAGAAGCCTGCGAGCAGCACGGCATCGTTTTCATCGACGAGATCGACAAAGTCGCCAAGCGCAGTGAAGGCCATGGCGCCGACGTCAGCCGCGAAGGCGTGCAGCGCGATCTCCTTCCGCTGGTCGAAGGTTCGACCGTCAGCACCAAGTACGGCCCGGTGCGCACCGACCACATCCTCTTCATTGCCAGTGGCGCCTTCCATCTCGCCAAGCCCAGTGACCTGATTCCGGAGATGCAGGGACGCTTCCCTATTCGTGTCGAGCTCGGCGCACTGAGCAAGAACGATTTCGTGCGCATCCTCACCGAGCCCAAGGCCGCGCTGACGAAGCAGTACGTCGAACTGATGCGCACCGAAGGCCTGGACCTGAGTTTCAGCGACGATGCCGTCGATCGTCTCGCCGAGATCGCCGCCGACGTCAACGATCGCCAGGAAAACATCGGTGCACGACGACTGCATACCGTGCTCGAACGCCTGCTCGAAACGCTGAGCTTCGAGGCGCCGGATCGCGGCGGCACGCTGGTGATCGATCGCGTCTACGTCGACGGACACATGGGCGAACTGGTCAAGGATCCCGACCTGTCGCGCTACATCCTGTGACATGACGATGGCCGGACCTCGATCCGGCCACCTTCATCGGAATCACTTCGACATCTTGCCCTTGCGCGGATCATCCTTGGCGTTGACGTAGTGGATGTCGAACGGGCCGATGCTCTGCACCTGCACGATCGCGCCATGCATCGAACTGGCTTCGTGCTGCATGTGCGCGGGCATGTTGATGAAGTCGCCAGGCGCGAGCGATTCGGAATGCGCGTCAGCCGTCGGACCCGACGACATGTCGAAATCGCCCTCGATCAGGGTGAGGGCTTCATCGTGTGAATGCCAATGGCGCGGGACGCGATAGCCCGCCGGCATCTTCAGCCGAATGGTGAAACTGCCGGGCTTGCCGGGATCGCCGGACAGGATTGTCGCCTGTGCTCCGCCGGGCAGGGACGGTGGAGCGGGCCCCCATTGCATCGATGCGGCGTGCATCGCCCCATGTGATGTCATCGGCATCGATTTGTGTTGCGATTCGGCGGCGAGCAGGCAGCAGGGCAGCAAGCAGGCGCTGAAGAGGGTAAGGAATTTCATCTGCATCTCCATTGCGTTTTTGGATCCCCCCGGGGCCGTCCCGACCATCGGCGGCGCCGATGGCGGCTGCCCGTGCGGATTCTTCGCCTGTCATCGTTAAAGCGACGCGATTGGATGGCCGCTCGATCCCCATTCATTTTCCAGCCAGCTACTGCGGGCGCATCCGCGTAGGCTGACGCCCTTCGGGGCAGATTCCACGCGCATGCAGGACAACGACACCTCGCCGCACACCCGTGCGGCGCTACCGCTATCGCCGTCGCTCGATCCGACGATGAGCGACGCCCACATGCCGCGCCGGTTCCGGCCGTTGTCGCGGCGCGTGATGTGGATCAGCCTGCTCGCCCTGGTGCTCGGCGCCAGCGTCGGCGTGGTCGCGCGCGTGCTTGCCGGCCTGATCGGGCTGGTCACCAATCTCTCGTTCTACGGGCGTTGGAGCACCGAATTTTCCAGCCCGGCCGGCAACCATCTCGGTGCGTGGGTGATTTTGGTACCGGCGATCGGCGGCATCATCGTCGGCATCATGGCGCGTTGGGGTTCGCGCGCGATCCGCGGCCACGGCATTCCCGAAGCGATGGAGCAGGTGCTGCTCAACGAAAGCAAGATTCCCGCACGCATGACCTGGCTCAAGCCGGTGTCGTCGGCGATCGCGATCGGTACCGGTGGCCCGTTCGGTGCGGAAGGTCCGATCATCGCCACCGGCGGCGCGCTGGGTTCGCTCATCGGGCAATGGCTGCACGTCACCGCCGACGAGCGCAAGACACTGCTCGCGGCGGGCGCGGCTGCCGGCATGGCCGCGGTGTTCTCGGCGCCGGTGTCCGCGGTGCTGTTGTCGATCGAGCTGCTGCTGTTCGAACGTCGCGCGCGTTCGTTGATTCCGGTTGCGTTCGGTGCGGTCGCGGGCACGATCGTGCGCTATGCGCTCGAAGGGAACGCGCCGATGTTCCCGATGCCGGACATCGCATCGCCGACTTTTCCGGCGATGGCGGCCTACATCGTGTTGGGATTGCTCGTCGGTGTCGCCAGTGTCGGCATCACCAAACTGACTTACGCGATCGAGGACGGCTTCGAGAAACTGCCGATCCACTGGATGTGGTGGCCGGCATTGGGCGGACTGGTCGTCGGCGCGGTCGGTTACGTCATGCCGATCACGCTCGGCGTCGGTTACGACAACATCGGCGCGGTGCTGGCCGGGCAGCTCGGCCTCGCCGCGATGGTCTCGCTGTGCCTGCTGAAATTGCTGTCGTGGTCGATCGCGCTCGGCAGCGGAACATCGGGCGGAACGCTGGCGCCGCTGTTCACCATCGGCGGCGCGATGGGCGGCGCGGCAGGATTGGCGCTGGCGCATGGCCTGCCGTGGTTGCAGGTCGATCCGCGCGTTGCCGCACTGGTGTGCATGGCGGCGATCTTCACCGGCGCGTCGCGTGCATTCCTCACCTCGGTGGTGTTCGCGTTCGAGACCACGCAGCAGCCGCACGGCCTGTTGCCGTTGCTCGGCGCCTGCGCGGCGGCCTATCTCGTGTCCGGACTGTTGATGCGCAACACCATCATGACCGAGAAGATCGCGCGCCGCGGCGTGCGTGTGCCGTCGGAATATGCATCCGACTATCTCGACCAGATCATGGCCGGCGATGCCTGCAGTCGCGATGTCGTCAGCCTGCAATCAACGCAGACGCTGGGCGAAGTGCGGCGCTGGTTGATGGAAGACCATCCCGCCGCCCGCCACCAGGGATTCCCGGTGCTGGACGCCAACAACCAGTTGCTGGGCGTGGTGACGCGCCGCGACCTGACCAACATCCGCAATGTCGACGCCGCGGAGATCGGCTCGCTGATCCGCCGCAGCGTGCTCGCCGTGCGCGAGGATCATTCGCTGCGCGAAGCCGCCGACCACATGGTGGAAGCCGATGTCGGCCGGGTGATCGTGCTGGGGAAAGAGGCGCCGCACCGCATGGTTGGCATTCTGACTCGTGGCGATCTGCTGAGTGCGCATGCGCAGCGGCTGCGGGAGGCGCGGGAGATTAGTCGGGTGAGGGCGCCGTTGCGCTGAGTTGTTCGCAGCAAATCATTCGCCGGAAATCGCCGCCAGCAACTGCGTGCGCACGTCGCGCGCCCTGTCGTCGACCTTCTGTGCCATCAGATAAAGCCCCTTGCCGCCGCTGCGTTTTGCCCACAGTTCGCCGACCAAGCGTTTTTCCTTGCTGTCATCGTTGCTGATGCGATCGCCGCCCTTGTACTCGACGACCAGCAAGCGACCGTCCTTCAATTTCGCGATGAAATCGGGATAGGTGCGCTGATTGGCAGTCGGCATCCAGAACTGCGAAGAATGGACGAGGTTGCGGACCCAGAACTCGACTTCGTCCAGCAGGTCGATCTGCTGTGCGCATTCGAACTCTTCACCGATCTTGCCGCCGCCGGTCTTCCACGAAAGATCGCCGGGCACCGGGTAGTAGTGTTTCTTGAAGCGATATGCGCCCTGGTAGTACGAATGCGCCGGGTACAGCGCCATGTCCGCCGGATAGCTGAAAGCGTGATCGGGCGCGTCGCTGGTGACGATTTCCAGTCCGCCGTTGAACAGTGCCTGCTGGAATCCGGCGCGTGCCGACTGTTCCTTTGCCAGCTGCAACTGCTCGATCAATTTCCTGCGGAGGATGAACTGCCCCTTGATCAACTGCGCCAGCGAGAACCCGCGATCGACCAGCAATCCATCCACGGCCCGGCGCAGCCATTCGCGCAGAACCGGCTGCTTGACCGACGGTTCGCGCACCTCATGATCGAGCCAACCGATCAGGTCGGTCGCGTTGCGATCCTGTGCGAAGCCCGGCAGATAGGTTGCGGCATCATCCTTGACCCGGTGGTAGCTCACCGTCTGGCCTTCGAGATCGACCTCGAAGGTCATGCTGTCGTCGTTGAAGCGGAAGCCGGAAAGATCAGGCAGCGTGGCCAGCGGGTCCCAACTGAAGTCGGCCATCACCACGCTGCGATCGACGAGTTCCAGTTCACCCTGATCCATCACGCACAGGCGCGGTACGCGGAATTCGGCGCCGCGTTGGCTTGGGGCTTTCGCTGCTAGCGTGGCGTACTGATGCAGTTCGATTCGCGCGGTCGCTTCGTTGCGTTCCTTTGCGGGCACGACGTCGACGATTGCTTTTTCTGCTTCGGCACCGATTTCGTCGCGAATCTCGACGAAGCCACCGCTGCCGTTGCCGTGCGGAGTGAAGACGACCCGGTGCTGGTCGCGTTCGGGGACATCACCCAGGTTCGGTGCCTTGCGGACATCGATGCGAGTCACCGGCAACGATACCGTCGCGACTTCACCGCCACGCAGGGGCAAGGTGCGCGATTCCGGTTCGCCATTGCGGATCGCCGCAGTCGCTTCCATCGGGTTGAAGCCGATACCGACCAGCGAGTTGGTCAGCTCACCCGCCGCCGTGCCGAAACTTTCGGTGATGACGTGCGCGTAAGCCTTGTTCATTGCCTCCTGGCGGCGGCGACTGGCGTAGGGCATGCGCAAGACGCGGCCGAGTAGCTGCTGGATGTCCTTGTCGCTGTGGACCTGCGCCACCGAGCAGAAGACATAGGCGAACGAGCAGTCCCAGCCTTCCTTCAGCGCCTGCTTGGTGATGATGATCTCGATCGGACAATCGCGAGCGAACAGATCGACACCATCAATCTCGCGCTGGTCTCCGGTCGCGATCGCGATGGTGTTCTCCAATACGCCATCGGTATCGATCAGATGGCGCTTCACTTCCTCGACTGTTGCGGCGCCACGCGCATTCTCGGCCTGGATCAGCAGGATCGGTCGGATGTAGTCAGGTTCGTCGAGCGCAGTTTTCGCCAGAGATTTGCGCCGCGCGACTGCGCTGCTCACGGCCGATGGCCATTCGCCGACATGTTCGGTCAGCATGACCGGGAATTTGATCATTTGTTCCGACTTCAATTCGAAGGCGGAAACGCTCACCAGCACGTTGGAGCTCGCCATGTCCGGCGTCGCAGTGAGTTCCACCACGGCGCGTGGGCCAAGTCGCTCGTAAACGGTATAGGACAGCGGAGTGGTCGCGTTGTGCGCCTCGTCCATGATCACCAGCGGGCCATGCAGCTTCAGGACATTGGCAAACGACGCCATGACCTTGCCATCATCATCGCAATCGAGATAGTCGAGTTGCGTAGCGCTCCCTGAAAAATGCGTTTCCAGGTCTTCGTGGTGTTCGTAGACCTTGCGTCCTTCCTTGTCAGTGACGCGCAATGCGGCCACGGTGGAAATGACGACGCAGACTTTTGTTGCAATGTCGGTCGGGCGTATCTGCGTGAAGTCGGCGATGTCGAATACCGCGACCCGCCCGCCAAAGGCATCGTCCAGCTCCTGCCGGTAAGGGTGTCGCGGATCGCGGAAGGCTTCCAGCGTCTGCGTCTTGATCTGGGTGGTCGGCACCATCCACATCACCAGCGGAAGCTCGCGATCGAGCAGGTTGTGGCCTGCGGACTGGATGATGTGCGCGCCCATCACGGTCTTGCCGCCACCAGTCGGGATGCGCAGGCAGACATAGGGGATTTCAGCGAGTCCCGGCATCGGCTTGTACTGCGCGGACAGGCCTTCGGCCACGGTTGCGGCAAATGCATCCGCTGGCGAGCCGATACGCGCGGCATCAAAGAATCGCTCGAGTAGTTCCAATGCGCGAAGCTGGTACTTCTTCAGTCCGAGCGCCATGTCATCCCGCCTTGATGTCGTAGGGTGTCTGGCGGAAGGAAATGGCGAGTTCGCCCAGCAGGTCATCGTCCAGTGCGCAGGCCTCGCCGTAGATCACCTTGGGACCATCGAACTTCGGCAGCGAACGCAGCACGCGCCGTGTCAGCACGTTGCCGCCTGACTTGCTCTCGTCGCCGAGGATGCCGTTGTACAGCAGGTAATAGGCCGTGCCCTTATATTCGCCGAGAAAGGCTTCCTTCGCTGCGCGACTCGATCGCGGCGTACCGGTTTCAGCGAACCAAACATGTGCGGCGAGATGCTCGAAACGGATGCTCTCGTCGATGTGGCCGTTTTCGTCGAACACCGGCTTGCCGAGCCTGTGGAAACGGAATCCGCCGCCACCTTGCCAGCCTTCGGCTTTTGTTATTCCGCTTTGTTCCTGACCCGCGATGACTAGCTTGAGTCGCGGCACCACATGCGTAATTGCATGTTTTCCGCGTTCAACCATAATCCATCGGCGATTCATCTTGTGAGCGACTGCGCCAGTGGTTCCGGTGCCGGCAAAGGAGTCCAGTACCAAGTCCCCCGGCTTGGTCGAACTTTGCAGGACCCGGCGTATTAGCGCTTCGGACTTCTGCCCCTTCAATTCCTCGACGCCGAGCATTTTGGAAACGGACTCTCCCGAAAAGGAAACGACCGCGATGCTGTTCAGTTTGTCGTAAACAGAGGAGTTCCAGGTGTCTTCCAGAGGGTAGCGTTCCGGGAGACCCTCGAATTGAGCGGCTTCCATGAACGCGGAAGCCTCTTTCTTGGAAATTCCGAGATCGACAAGGCGGGATAGCAGCGCCTTATACGCTGTATCGGAAAAGCGCTCCACAAAGTCTTTTCTTTCCAAATAAACTTTATTGAAATACGTTTTTTCGGCGTTCTTGGAGTAGTAAAGAATGGTGTCGTGATTGCGAATGTAGTTCTTCGCCATTGTTTTGTAGCCCGACAGCCAGCCAATGCGCCAGATGATTTCGCGCTGAAAGTTTTTCCGCCCAAAGACCTCATCCATCAGGACTTTCAGGTAGTGCGCCTCGTTGTAGTCGATGGCTACGTAAATCGACCCGTCTTCCGACAACAGTTCCCGCAGTAATTCCAGCCTCGGATACATCATCGACAACCATGTCGAATGCTCGAGGTTGTCGTCGTAGTGCGGGAACGCGCTGCGCGTGTTGTACGGGGGGTCAATGAATATGCACTTCACCTGCCCCGCGTAATAGGGCAGCAGTGCCTTCAACGCATCGAGGTTGTCGCCCTCGATCAGCATGTTGGGCGAATCGGGGGCGCCATGGGACAGCGATGCGACCGGTTCCAGCAGCCGATATTTCGTCCTTGCCGCGTCCGTCAGGGCGGCGTCGCGGTTGTGCCAGGACAGCAGGGGCACCTAGATGCCCCCATCTCGCGCACGCCCATTCCGACGAGGCTCGTCCCCGATGGAACCAGACAGTTGGACGGGCGGTGAGGAAGACAAACAGGGAGTCCGCGAAAGCAATTCTTTCGCAAACTATAAAGTAAATATTGATCATGTGACCAAGCAATTCTTTCCGCCGTTTTGCCGCGGGGACCTACCGTGCCGGCATGAAAAGCGAACAGGTCGCCTTCGGTCAGCGCCTCAGGGCAGCACTCAAGGCGAACAATCAGAGCCAGAGCCCGAAGGAGATCGCAGGACTTCTGCCGCGGTTTGGCGGGACCCCGGTGACCGATCAGGCCGTATCCGGGTGGCTGACAGGCAAGAGCCTACCGCGTCGGCCCAATCTGGTCGCGCTGGCAAGGATGCTGAGGATGGAGGCTGATGTCCTGGAGTACGGCAGTGGGGCAAGTCGCAAAGTGCAGGAACCGACGCTGGAATGGAAAATTTCCGCGGTTGATCGACTTGCGGTCGACGCATTCCTGGCGTTACCCGCGCCACGCCGCAAACTGATCCGGGAATTGATTGATCAGCTGAGCGATCATTGAGCTCAACAAAAAAGCCGCCCATCGGGGCGGCTTTTGCTTTCATCACGAAAACGCAATCAATCAATGCCCGCCGCCGCCGGTCGCGACCTTTTCCAAGTCGATGCCCTGCGCCTTGATCTGCTTCGCCGCGAACCAGGAATAGAACGCGAGATAGGCAAAGCAGCCGAAGCCGACCAGGTAGCTCAGCTGGATGCCGATGTGTTCGGACAGCCAACCCTGGAACATGCTGACCAGGCCTCCGCCCATGATCATCATGATCAGGAAGCTGGAGCCGGTGCCGGTGTGGCGGCCGAGACCGGTGATGGCGAGAGTGAAGATGCACGGCCACATCACGCTGCAGGCCAGGCCGCCGCAGACGAAGGCGAGGGCGCTGAGCATGCCGGAGGTGAGCATGCCGACGGCCAGTGCGACGAGGCCGAGTACGGCGAAGTAGCGCAGCATGCGCGCGGGGTTGCCGTGGCTGGCCAGTGCGGTCACCGCCATGATGGCGATCGGAATCACGTAGAGATGGAATTGCGAGGTGTCGCGCTGTGCAATGGCATTGACGGCCAGGTAGACGCCGAAGGCGAGGAACGGGAACAGCAGGATCAGCGCCTTCTGCAACCCGCCCTTGGCACCGAGTACGCCGGGGATGCCGGTCCAGCGTCCCATCATCAGGCTGGCCCAGAACAGCGAAATGAACGGCGCCACCTGCGAGGTTTGGATGTTGAGGTTGTGTTCGAGGTAGGCGGGCAGGTTGCCGGCCGTGGAAACCTCGACGCCGACGTAGAGGAAGATCGCCAGCATGCCGAGTACCAGCTGCGGATAGGCGAACACCGAAGAGCGATGGATCAGCTTGCTGGCGTCCTCGGCTTCCTCCGCGGCAACCTTGTCGAGGTCAAGCTTGTTCGGCACCGAGGAGAACTTGAGGATCGCGGCGACGATCAGGAAGGCCGCGCCGAGGAACAGGTACGGGGTCTTGACGTTCCCGATGTTGGCCGTCGCATTGCTGGCGGTGGCACTGCCGAAAATGGCGTAGCTGACCAGCAGCGGGCCGATGGTGGTGCCGAAGTTGTTGACGCCGCCGGCCATGTTGAGCCGCTGCGCGCCGGTGCTGGGATCACCCATCACGATCGCCAGCGGGTTGGCGGCGATCTGCTGCAGGGAAAAGCCCAGCGCCACCACGAACAGGCCGGAAAGCATCAGCGGGAAGGAGCCGAGGTTGGCGGCGGGGATGAACAGCAGCGTGCCCAGTGCCGAGATCACCAGGCCGAGGCAGATGCCGTTCTTGTAGCCGATGCGATTGAGCAGGTCGGCGCCCGAGATCTTGGAATACAGGAAGTAGAGTGCGGAGCCGACGGCATAGGCGATGTAGAACGCATTCGACACCCACTGGCTTTCCACCTGCGTGAGGTTGAACGCCTTCTTGAACACCGGGATCAGGATGTCGTTGCTGGCGGCGACGAAGCCCCAGAAGAAGAACACGGTGATGAGCACGCCGAACTGCGACCAGCGGGTTTGTTGCTTCGTCATGGGAGGATTCTTCGGTGGATGCAAACGGGGCTAGGCTAGCATCGAATCGATCCAATTTCGGGCGATCGCGGCATGTTGCGCCACAGCATCGATGTGGCCGCCACGGCCCGTTCCGGCGGCAGATGCGATAATCCGCCCATGAGCACAGCGAACGACAAGTCCGGCACCACCCATTTCGGCTACCGCGACGTCCCCGTGGGCGACAAGCAGAAGCTGGTGGGCGAGGTCTTCACCTCGGTGGCCGGCAAGTACGACCTGATGAACGACCTGATGTCGCTGGGCATCCATCGGGCGTGGAAACGCTACTTCGTCGCCACCTCGTCGGTGTCGCGCGGCGATCGCGTGCTCGACCTCGCCGGCGGTACCGGTGACATCGCCGCCCTGCTGCGCGATCGCGTCGGCGACACGGGCGAAATCGTGTTGGGCGACATCAACGGCGCGATGCTGAAGGTCGGGCGCGACCGCATGACCGATCGCGGCAACGTCAACGGCTTCGAATACGTGCAGTGCAACGCCGAGGCGCTGCCGTTCCCGGACGCCAGCTTCGATCTCGTCACCATTGCCTTTGGCCTGCGCAACGTCACCGACAAGGACAGCGCCCTGCGCGACATGCATCGCGTGCTGAAGGTGGGCGGCCAGGCGCGCGTGCTCGAGTTCTCGCAGGTCACCGCCGACTGGTTCAAGCCGATCTACGATTTCCACAGCTTCAAGGTGCTGCCGCACCTCGGCAAGCTGTTCGCCGGCGACAGCGACAGCTACCAGTACCTCGCCGAATCGATCCGCAAGCATCCGCCGCAGGGCGAGCTCAAGTCGATGATGCAGGCGGCCGGTTTCGCGCGCTGCGACTACCGCAACCTGTCGGGCGGCATCGTCGCGATTCACACGGGTTACAAGGTCTAAGGCTGCCAGCCGTAACTCACCTTCAGGAACACGCTGCGCGTATTGCCGAACAGAGTCAGGTGTTCGTCGTCCATGAAGGCGCCGTAGGAAGCGCCCGCGTATAGCGCGGTGCGCGGATTGATCTTGTACGAATACACCAGCTGTGCGGCCCAGTCGCGCGCGGTGGCGTTGACCGTCGTCTGGGGATAGAGCGCCTGGTTGAGCAGCACTTCGCTGCCCTGCAGGGTCAGGCGCAGGCGCTGGCGCGGATCGAATTGCCAGCTGCCGCCGGCATTGACCACGGTGGCCTCGAACGCGGTGCCGCCGTCGCGACGCATGCGTTGGCGGATGATGTCCCAGTCCATCGCGATGCCGCGACCGATGTTGATGTTGCCGAACAGTTCGACCATCGTGCGCCGGCCGGTCTTGTTCGCGTCCTGGTCGATCAGCGTGCCCGCTTGCACGTAGGCGCCGAGTTGCAGGTTGCCGGTCGGGCGGAAGTTGGCGTTGATGTCGGAATAGTGTTCGTCGAACAGCTTGCCGTTCCAGAACGCCACCCGGGTCAGGCCGTGCAGGCGGATTTGGCTTTGCATCGGGCCTTGCACGGTGACCTGCGCTTCCAGTTCGCGTTCCAGCAGTTGCCCGTCGTAGCCGTGGGTGATGTCCCAGTCGGCGTACAGGTTGATCTTGTTGAAGGCCGCATCGTCGCGGTACCAGGTGTGCTCGCCGCCGACCAGCGACTTGTCGTAACCCACCCTGCCGATGAAGCCGAGATCGGCGCGGAAGCCGGGATCGATGTCTTCATGCCAGGTGGTGAAGCCCCAGTTGCGGTTGCTGAAGTTGTACGCCACCCGCCAGGCATCGCCCGTCGGTTTCGCGTCATTGCCGAGGTCATTCGCGTAGATGTTGACGATGTCCGCCGGGTACTCGGACTGGCTGTGCAGGAATTGCGCGGTGGCGGTATGCGAACCCTGCTGCCAGCGCGCATCCACGCCGGCCACGTTGTTGTCGTAATCGTCGCCGCGACGGAAGGTGCCGATCGCGCCGAGACTGAAATGTGTGTTGAAGTCGTAGCGATAGCGGCCCACGGCCACGTCGACCTTTTCATTCAGCGCGCTGAAGCCGGAGCCTTGCGTGCCGGGCACCAGCACTTGTGGTTCGGCATCGCGGGCGATGATCGCGCCGTAGGTATTGCCGCCACTGCGCCCGGTGACGCGCAGGCCGTAATCGGGGCTGGCGATCTGGCGGGTGTAAAGCACGTTGAACGGGCTGTTGAAGTAGTCCGCGCCTTCCAGGAAGAACGGGCGTTTTTCCTGATAGAACAGGGCGAAGCTGTTGTTGACGGTGAGTTGCAGCTGGTCGGTTTCGACCTGCGAGAAATCCGGGTTGATGGTGGCGTTCAAGGTCATCGCCGGCGATGGCGCCCAGCTCACGTCCACGCCGGGTTCGATCGAGGTCTTCTCGCTGTGCCACGCCGAGCCGGCGACGTCGCGGGTCTGTTCCTTGCCGACGACGAGCGTGGGCACGATCTCCAGGTTGCGGCCCTGTTGCGCACCGGCCAGGCCGGTGTACTTGCCCCATTCGCACTCGAAGCAGCTCGATTCGCGCGGCACTCGGTGGCTGGTGAGCTGGTGGCGCTTGTTGCGCGGCCAGTTGCGGAACAGCGAGATGCCCCACTTCTGTTCACCGTTGCTTGCGGGAAAACGCAGGGTGGAGAACGGGATGCGCATCTCGACGTCATAGCCTTCCGCGGTGATGCGCCCGGCGCTCTCCCACTTGCCATCCCAGCTCGAATCCTCCTGGTTGTCGGTGTTGGATTCGTCGCGGATGATGTCGCCCTGCACGCCCAGCGGATTCGTCACCAGTTCGTAGCCGCGGCGGTGATCGCTGAAGGTATCGAGGAACACGCCGACCCAATCGTCATTGAACATCGCGTCGCGGTCACGCAAGTGCGCGAGGATCGATGCCGGATCCGGATCGAGCGCGTGGAACGACACATACAGCGCATCCGCGGTGTAGCCGATGCGCACGATGGTTTTCACCGGCGCCGGGGTGTTGTCGCCGGGCTGGATGTCGTAGGCGATCTCCTGCACCAGTGCGCCTTGCCATGCGGGATCGTCAAGCTTGCCGTCGATCGCGATGTTGCCTTGGAGCCTGGGGATGCTGCCGCCGGGCACGTAACCCGCATCCGCGGCTGGCGTGGCAGGCGTCTGCGCGAAGGCGGGGCCGCTCAGGGCGGACAGGCAGGCGAGCGCAAGGGCGCGGAATCGTGTCGAAAGCATGCATCAATGCAAGGAAGCGGACGTGCGCAAACGATGCATGAATGCGGAATGAAACAGGAGTGCTGCAAGTCGGGGTGACGATGGTCATGCTGCGCAGGCAGCAGCATCCGGCGTGCAGCGCTAGACTTGAAAGCTTCCGCTTCATTCCCTCCTCGGAGCCTCCCATGCGCAAGTCGCTGCTCGCCGCTTCCATCACCCT
Organism: Pseudomonadota bacterium; assembly: GCA_018242405.1. Classification (GTDB taxonomy): domain Bacteria; phylum Pseudomonadota; class Gammaproteobacteria; order Xanthomonadales; family Xanthomonadaceae; genus Solilutibacter. The sequence continues at coordinate 16,918 of JAFEBZ010000009.1, forward strand.
TTGCATCGCCGCCTGTCAGCAGGCGCAGGCCCCGCAGGCATCGGCGCCGCCGGCTCCGGCCGCCACCAATGCGCCCGCAACCCAGGCCACGGAGGCAGTGGTGGACGAACATTCGTATTCGCAGCCGGACAAGGTCCGCACCACCGACCTCGCGCTGGATCTCGCGCTCGATTTCGCCAAGAAGACGATCTCCGGCACCTCGACCTACAGCCTCGACTGGCTCGACAAGAGCGCGACGCAGCTCGTCCTCGATACCCGCGACATCACCATCCAGAAGGCCGAAGGGCAGGGCGCCGATGGCCAGTGGAAGGAGTTGAAGTTCGCGCTGGCACCGGCCG